>JACDGG010000145.1 GCA_013815355.1 Solirubrobacterales bacterium | reverse complement strand
GCCGAGCGCCTGGCGGCCGAGCGCCGCGCCACGATCGTGCAGGCGCGAGCGCTCGAGCCGGGGCTCGTGCTGCGTGCACCGGGAGCCTTCCAGCGGCGCAACTTCGCGCTCGCACGCGCGGTCGCGGAGTCGTTTCTCGAGCTGACGGGAGTCGCCGTGAGCAACGCGGCGATCGCCGAGGCCGGTGCCGCCACGGCGATCCCGGGGCGCATGCAGACGATCGCGCACGATCCGCCCACGCTGCTCGACGGGGCGCACAACCCCGATGCGATCGCGGCCCTCGCCGAGGCGCTGGCGCAGTCGCCCGCGAAGGCGCCGCTCGCGCTCGTGCTGGGCGTGCTCGAGGACAAGGACGCGGCGAGCATGCTCGCGACGCTCTTGCCGCTGTGCGCGCGTGTGTGGTTCACGGCTCCGCCGAGCTCGCGCGCGCTCTCGCCCGCGGCGCTGCAGTCGCTGGCGCGCCAGCTCGGCTACGAGGCCGTCGAGTGCGAGCCGAACGCCCCGCGCGCACTCGCCGCGGCACAGGCCTGGGCACGCGCCGAGGGGGGCTCGGTGCTGGCCACGGGCTCCGTTTATCTCGTCGGCGAGCTGCTCGAAGCCGGCGGTGCGGTCGCGGCCGGCACGGCGGATCTGCTCAGGAGCTATGCCGGATGAACGAGGACGGGCCTTCGGTGCTGACGATGATCGGTGCTGTGGCGCTGATCGTGGCGCTCGTGATACTCGTGTTCTTCGCTGCTGGCTATGGCTTCGGCCGCTTGTTTCTCTAAACTCAGCCGGCCGATGCCACCGCTCGCATACTTCGGAATCGAAAGCAGTGGCCTGAACCTGGCCGTCGACCTGCTGATCCTGTTCGTCGCGGTCTTCTACCTCTCGCTCGTCTATTGGACCTATGCCGACGCGCGCCGGCGCATCCAGGACCCGATGCTGATCGGCTGCGCCACGGCGGCCTCGCTGTTTCCCTTCGTCGGCACGATCGTCTACATGATCCTGCGTCCGCCGGAGTACCTCGACGACGTGCGCGAGCGGGAGCTCGAGACGCAGGCGGCTGAGGCCCGCCTGCACCAGCTCGAGGAGGCGCTGTGCCCGCACTGCGACTACCGCGTCGAGAAGGACTTCGTGCGCTGCCCCAGTTGCCTGCGCAAGCTCAAGGAGCGCTGCACGAGCTGCTCGCGCCCGCTCGATGAGGCGTGGACGATCTGCCCCTATTGCGAGGCCGATGTCCCGGCCCCATCGCCGCGCACGCGCCGGCGCCGTCCTGCCGCGCCCGTCGAGAGCGAGGCCTCAGACTCGGGTGGTGCGCTTGCGGCTGAGCCCGGCGAGGAGACCGACGCCAGACCGGTCGCCGCGACCGAGGCTGCGGCGCGCCCCCGCGCCGCCCGTGCGCGGCGCCCGCGCTCGAGCACCTGAGCGCGCACCTTCCACCCCGATCAAAGGAATCCATGCAACGCACGCTGATCCTCGTAAAGCCCGACGCCTTCGCGCGCAACCTGACCGGCGAGATCGTCGCCCGCTTCGAGCGCAAGGGCTTGAAGATCGCTGCCCTCAGGCATCTCACGGTCACCCGCGAGCTGGCCGAGCGCCACTACGCCGAGCACTCCGAGCGCCCGTTCTTCGGCGAGCTCGTCGAGTTCATCACCTCGGGGCCGATCGTGGCGATGGTGCTCGAGGGCACCGATGCAGTCAAGGCGGCGCGCCAGGTGATCGGCGCGACCAATCCGCTCGAGGCCGCCACCGGCTCGATCCGCGGTGACTTCGCGATCGAGATGGGCGCCAACATGGTGCACGGCTCGGACTCGCCGGAGTCCGCCGCGCGCGAGTCAGAGCTCTTCTTCGGGGACATCTAGGCGCTGCGCGAGCAACCGCCCCTCGTCCTCGCCTCCGCCTCGCCGCAGCGCCAGGCGCTGCTGGAGCGTCTCGGCGTGCCCTTCACCGTCAGGGCCACCGATGCCGAGGAGCTCGAGCAGGGCGCCGATCCGGCGCAGGTGGCCGTCGAGAACGCGCTGCGCAAGGCCCGCGCGGCGAGGCGTCCGGGTGTCCGCGAGGCGATCATCGGCTGCGACACGATCGTCGTGCTCGACGGCGTGATCTACGGCAAGCCGGCGGACGCCTCCGCGGCGCGGCGTACGCTTCAGGCGCTCGGCGGGCGCACACACGAGGTGATCAGCGGCGTCGCACTGCTGCTCGCCGGCAAGGAGGATCGCCAGGCCGCGCCCGAGCGTACGGCGGTGGCGCGCACGGCGGTCACGTTCCGAGCGCTGGACGAGGAGCTGCTCGAGTCCAACCTCGCGACCGAGGAGTGGCGTGGGCGTTCCGGCGGCTATGCGATCCAGGGGGCCGGCTCGAAGCTCGCGCTGGCCGTGGACGGCGAGGAGGAGAACGTGGTCGGCCTGCCGCTCGGGACCCTGCGCGCGCTCTATCCCGAGCTGTTCGGCGAGCGCTGAGCACGTCCGCCAGGCGCGTCGTTTCGCCTGCAAATCGGCTGGCAGCCTGCTCGCAGCCCGGCGGGTGTCCGCTACACTGCCCCGCGGGCGCGCCCCCGATGACGCGCTGGACGCCGAACGCGCCGCGGTGCCGCGGCCCCAGACCGGATCCAAGCACGCCCTCCTTCTCTATATGGGCATCTTCAGCTATCTGACAGGGTTCGGCGGTCGCGACATGGCGGTCGATCTCGGCACCGCCAACACGCTCGTGTACGTGCGTGGGCGGGGCATCGTGCTCTCAGAGCCGAGCGTCGTGGCGATCGACTCGCGCACCGGCGAAGTCCACGCCGTCGGGATCGAGGCCAAGCGCATGCTCGGGCGCACGCCCGGCACGATCCAGGCGATCCGGCCGCTGAAGGACGGTGTGATCGCCGACTTCGACGTGACCGAGCAGATGCTGCGCCACTTCATCCAGAAGGTCCACCAGAACCGCTGGGCGCACCCCCGCGTGGTCGTGTGCGTCCCCTCGGGCGTGACCGGCGTCGAGAAGCGCGCGGTCGAGGAGGCCTGTCTGTCCGCGGGCGCGCGCACCGCCTATCTGATCGAGGAGCCGATGGCCGCGGCGATCGGCGCAGGGCTGCCGGTCGGCGAGCCGACCGGCTCGATGGTCGTCGACATCGGCGGCGGAACCTCCGAGGTCGCGGTCATCTCGCTCGGCGGCATCGTCGTCTCGCAGTCGATCCGCGTCGGTGGCGATGAGATGGACGAGGCGATCATCAACTACGCCAAGAAAGAGTACAAGCTGCTTATCGGCCAGCAGACGGCCGAGGAGCTGAAGCTCGAGATCGGCTCGGCGTGCCCGATGAGCGAGGAGCTGCAGGCCGAGATCCGCGGGCGCGACATGGTAGCCGGGCTGCCCAAGACGGTCGTGCTCACGAGTGAGGAGATTCGCCAGGCGCTCGAGGAGCCGCTCAACCAGATCATCGAAGCCGTCAAGGAGACGCTCGATCGCACGCCACCGGAGCTCGCCTCCGACATTATGGATCGCGGCATCATGCTCGCCGGTGGAGGCTCGCTGCTGCAGGGCCTTGACGAGCGCCTGCGCGAGGAGACGCAGATGCCCGCGCATCTGGCGGAGTCGCCGCTGACGTGCGTCGCCGTCGGCTCGGGCCGCTCGCTCGAGGAGTTCGAGGCGATCCACCGCTCGAACCGCACCTCGCGCAACCGCCGCCGCCGGTGAGGGTCCCGCCCGGCGCAGCGGCCCCGCGTCACGCCCGCCCGGTCCGGGGGTACTCTGTCCCGTGAACGCTTCGGAAGGTAGTCATCGGTGTACGACAAGACGGTCCGGCGTCGACGAGCTGTGCTTGTGCTGCTCGTCGTGCTCTCCCTGCTGCTGCTGACGGCCTACTTCGGCGAGGCTCCGAGCGGGCGCCTGCACGGCGTCCAGCGCGTCTTCCTGACCGTCGTCTCGCCGATCCAGGACGGCGCCAACAAGGCGCTGAAGCCCGTGCGCGACATGTTCGGATGGTTCGGCGACACGCTGCACGCCAAAAGCCAGCGCGACGCGTTGCGCAAGCAGACCGACAGGCTGCGCCGCGAACTGGTCGCCGATCAGGCAGAAAAACGCTCCTACAAACAGCTGATCTCGATCTACCATCTCGATCAGCTCGGGATCAACGATTACCACCCGGTGACCGCGACCGTCGTCGGGAAAACGCCGAACATCTGGTATTCGACGGTCACGATCGACAAAGGCTCTTCGGCGGGCGTGCACGTCAACGACCCCGTGATCAACGGCGAAGGCCTCGTCGGCAAGGTCGTCCAGGTGGCCCCGGACGCCGCCCAGGTCGACCTCATCACCGACAGCTCGATCGGCGTCTCGGCGCGGGTCGGCACGAGCAACGCCACGGGCATCGTGCAGCCGAAGGTGGGCGATCCCTACAACCTGCTGCTGCAGTACCTGCCCGCCAACTTCCAGGTCTCAAGCGGCGAATACGTCGTCACCTCGGGCACGGTCGCCAGCCCCGATGACTCGTTGTATCCGCCGGGCATCGTGATCGGGCAGGTGACCTCGGTCAACGAAGAAAGCGCCTACAAGTCAGTCAACGTGCGCCCGAGCGCCAATCTCCACAACCTCGACATCGTGCAGGTGCTGACCGCCGCAGCGGGCACGCACGCCTCGAAGCTCAGCAGTCTCGCGAGCAGCCTGCCGCCCGGGCAGAGCCCGCCGAGCTCGAGCACCGGCGAACGGCTCGCCTCGACCGGAGCGGGTGGATGAGCGGCACACCCTCCGCTGCGCTGCTCATGCGCGTGGCGCTGCTCTCGATCGTCGTCGTCTTCTTTCAGATCGGGGTGGTCTCCGAGGTGCCCGTGTTCGGCGTGAACGCCGATCTCTCGCCGCTGCTCGTCGCGTTCATCGCGCTGATGTGCGGCTCGATGCTCGGCGCGGCCGGGGGCTTCGCGGTCGGGCTGCTCGTCGACCTGGCGCTGCTGCAGACGCTCGGGCTGACATCGCTCGTGTTCACGCTGATCGGCTACTGGTGCGGGCGTCTGCGCGAACTGCGCGATCCGCAGGCGGCGCTCACGCCGCTGATCGTCGGGGCGAGCGCCTCGGCGGTGTCGCTCGTGGGCTACTCGCTGATGGAGTTCCTGCTCGGCGTCGATGCTCCCGTCAGCTTCGAGCTGCTGCGCCAGATCGTGCTGGGCGTCGTCGTCAACACGATCGTGGCGCTGCCGATGTGGGCGATCGTGCGGCGCGCGCTCGAGGGTGCGCTGCCGGAGGACCCGCGCCGGCGCCGGCGCCGGCGCGCCTACACGACGGGCGGCCTCAGCCCCCTCTCCCGAACATGAGTGCGATTGAACGCGGACGGGGCGGGGATCCCCGCATCCCGGTCTCGCCGCAGCTGGCGTTGCGTGTGGCGATCATCGGCGGCGTCGCGATGGTGATATTCGGCCTGATCTTCTTCCGCCTCTGGTACCTGCAGGTGCTCTCCGGCGAACAGTATGTCCAGCAGGCGAACGCCAACCGCGTCCGCGACCTGCCGATCCCGGCGCCGCGCGGGCAGATCCTCGACCGCGAAGGGCGCGCGATCGTGACCAGTCGCACGACCAACGCCGTGCAGATCGTGCCTTCGGCGCTGCCGCCCGCCGGTGCGCCGCGGCTCGCGCTCTACCGTCGCCTGGGACACCTTCTGGAGCTCAGCCCGGGGCGCATCCAGGCGCTCGTGATCCGCGGGCGCACAGCGGTGCCATACGCGCCCGTGACGATCAAGACCGACGCCGGCCCGGGGGTGCTGACGGTGCTCGGCGAGCGCCAGAACGAGTTCCCCGGAGTCGTGCAGCAACCGGTCTCGATCCGCGCCTATCCATACGGGGAAATGGCCGCGCAAGCGCTCGGCTACGTCAGCCAGGTCTCCGAACCGGAGCTCAAGCTGCGTGCCTTCCACGGCGTGCAGGCGGGCACGGTCGTGGGCCAGGAAGGCCTCGAGTTCTACTACGACCGCTACCTGCGCGGACGCACCGGCGTGCAGCGCGTCGAGGTCAACGCCGCCGACTACCCCGTGCCCAGCCGCCTCGCGCCGACGGCGCCGCTGGCGGGGCACAGCCTCAAGGTGACACTCGATCTCGGGCTGCAGAAGGAGAGCGAAAAAGCGCTGCTGCAGGGGATCGAAAACGCGCGCGCGGGCGGCAAACCGGCTGACGCCGGCGCGTTCGTGGCGATGGACCCGCGCAACGGCCAGGTGCTCGCGATGGGCTCCTCACCGGGGTTCAACCCGAACAAGTTCGCCAAACCGCTGACCGAGACGCAGTACAAGCAGCTCTTGGGCAGCGGCTCGGCGAGCGGACCGCTGACCGACCGCGCCGTCAACGGCGCCTACCCGACGGGATCGACGTTCAAGCCGATCGCGGCGATGGGCGCCCTGGAAGCGGGCGTGATCACGCCCAATCAGGCGCTCGGCGCAGGCGCGTGCATCACGGTCTCCACGCAGCAGTTCTGCAACGCCGGTCACGCCGAATTCGGCGCCGTGTCGCTCGTGCAGGCGCTGAAGGTCTCCTCCGACACCTACTTCTTCGAAGTCGGCAAGCTGGCCAACCCGCGCGGCGAGGCGATCCAGGACATGGCGCGCAAGCTCGGCATCGGCCGCTCGACCGGCATCGACCTGCCGAGCGAGTTCGACGGGGTTGTGCCGGATCGCGCGTGGATCGCCAAACAGGACGCGCTCGAGGAACGTTGCCGGCGGTTGAAGCACCGCGCGAGCTGTGGAATCGTGGCCGAAATCCGCCCGTGGAGCGTCGGCGACAACATGCACCTGGCCGTCGGCCAGGGCGATCTGCTGACCGATCCCCTGCAGATGGCCGTCGCCTACTCGACGCTCGCCAACGCCTACGAACGCGGCGGTGATGGGACGGTCGTCACGCCCCACCTGGGGATGGAGATCGACGAAACGAAGGGCGGGCTCGTGCAGAGCCTGAGCTTCCCTGCGCGCAGCCACGTACGCCTGAACTACTCCGACCTGAGCCTCGTGATGGAAGGCATCCATCAGGCCGCGAGCCTGACCGGGGGCACCTCGGCCGACGTCTGGAAGGGCTGGGACCAGGCGCTGCACCCGGTCTACGGCAAGACCGGCACGGCCCAGCGCGCAGGCCACGAAGACCAGTCCTGGTACATGGCCTACATCGGCGATCCGACGCGCCCGATCGTGATCGCGGTGACGGTCGAGCAGGGTGGCTTCGGGGCTGAAACGGCAGCGCCGATCGCGCGCCTGATGGCCTCGAAGTGGTTCGGCAAGCCGCTGAAGTTCGTCGTCGGGAGCTCCAAGACGCTGTGAGCCCGCTGAGCCCGATCAAGGCGCCCGATGAGACGCCCGTGGCGCCGCCGCGCTCGCTGCGACTGCCCTTCGACCCGCTGCTGACCGTGGCGGTGATCGGCCTTGCGATCTGCTCGATCGTGACGCTCGGCGCCGCGACCAAGAACCTCGTCGCCGGGCAGCCCCACTACTACGTCGACCGCCAGGCGATCTACCTGGGCGTCGGTTTCGCGTTCATGCTCGTGCTCTCCCAGCTCGACTACGCGCGGCTGCGGCGGGCGAAAAACGTGATCTACGGAGCGCTGCTTCTCAGCATCCTGGCCGTGCTCGGCCTCGGGCACGCGGCGCGCGGCTCGACGCGCGCGATCAACTTCCCGCTGTTCTCCTTCCAGGCCTCCGAGCTCGGCAAGGTGCTCCTGATCCTCGCGCTGGCGGCCTTCGTGGTCGAGCGCTCGCGGCATCTG
>JACDGG010000144.1 GCA_013815355.1 Solirubrobacterales bacterium | reverse complement strand
GCGCCAGCCCGAGGCCGATCATCGGGGAGTGGGGGGAAGGTCGGGAACACAGCTCATACCATTCATGCCTGGACGTGCAGGCTACGGCGCTTCTCAGAGCGCCGCAGCCAGCTTCGCCAAGCGACTAGCCGGCCACGATTTCCTCGCCGCCGAGCGCTGCCGCGCTCAGGCGTATGACTGCTCTCATGCGGGTCTCCTCGGTCGCATGGCTTGCCACCTTCAGTCGGCTGGGGAGTGGCGGCGTTACATTTTGCGGGCGGCGGGGCACGAACCCCGCCGCCCGCTACAGCGCGGCCGCGGGTGCCGAGGTGCCTTCGCGCGCCACCTGCGAATGCGCGCGGCTGTCGCGCGAGGAGATCAGCACGACCGTCAGCAGCGCGCCGATCAGCGCGAAGCCCGAGCCGACGAGGAACGCGCGCTCGAAGCCCTTCGTGAGTGCGAGCGCCGTGTCGTGGCTGCCGCCGTGGAAGATGCTCTTGGTGCGGCTGTTGGC
Source organism: Solirubrobacterales bacterium (assembly GCA_013815355.1). Taxonomy (GTDB): domain Bacteria; phylum Actinomycetota; class Thermoleophilia; order Solirubrobacterales; family Solirubrobacteraceae; genus Palsa-744. The sequence continues at coordinate 7,223 of JACDGG010000144.1, read as the reverse complement.
GACCGTGGCGAGGATCGCGAGGCCGAGCGCCCCGCCGACCTGCTGGGCGGTGTTGACGAGCCCCGAGGCGAGGCCCGCCTCGTGCGGGCGCGTGCCGGTCACCGCGGCAATCGTGACGGGCACGAAGGAGAGCCCGAGGCCGATCGCGGCGAGGATCGACGGTCCGAGCACGTCAGCGGCGAAGGTGCCACCGTGCGGCGGCACTTTCGAGAACCAGAAGAGGCCCGCGGCGACGAACAGGAGCCCGGCCACGAGCACGGGCTTGAAGCCGAAGCGCGTCACGCCGAAGGAGGCCGCCCCTGCGGAGAGGATGATCGCGATCGCGAGCGGCAGGTAGGAGAGACCTGCGCGCAGCGCGGAGAAGTGCAGCACCTGCTGCATGTAGAGCGAGACGAAGAAGAACATCGAGAACAGCGACATGCCGATCAACAGCGCGACCGTGTCCGCGCCGCGCAGCGTGCGTAGACGGAAGATCGACAACGGCATCAGCGGCGCGCGCTGGCGTTTCTCGATCGCCAGGAAGATCCCCAGCAGCACGAGCGCGCCGGCGATCTTTGCGATCGTGGCCGTCGAGCCCCAGCCGACGTTGACGGCGTCGACGAGCGCGTAGACGAGCAGCGCGAGCCCGGCCGTCACCGTGACGGCGCCGGGGACGTCGAAGCTGCGCGACTCGACCTCGGCGTGGCTCTCCAGTAGCAGCCTCGGCGCAAGCCCGGCGCAGAGGACGCCGATCGGCACGTTCACGAACAGCACCCAGCGCCAGCTCAGCCCGCTCGTCAAGACGCCGCCGAGCAGAACCCCGGCCGCTCCGCCGGCACCGGCGACCGCGCCCCACACGCCGAGCGCGCGGTTGCGCTCCTCACCGTCGGCGAAGGTCGTCGTGATGATCGACAGTGCCGCCGGCGAGACGATCGCTGCGCCCATCCCCTGCAGCGCCCGCGCCGCGATCAGCCACGCCTCCGACTGTGCCAGGCCACCCGCCAGCGAGGCGAAGGAGAACAGCACAAGCCCGACCATGAACATGCGCCGCCGGCCCATCAGGTCGGCGAGACGCCCGCCGAGCAGCAGGAAGCCGCCGAACGTGAGCGTGTAGGCGTTGACGACCCAGGAGAGATCGGCTTGAGAGAACTTCAGCGCCTTACCGATCGAGGGCAGCGCGATGTTGACGATCGAGGCGTCGATCACGACGACGAACTGGGTCATCGCGAGCAGGGCGAGGGCGATGTTCTTGGCGCGAGGTGTCATGGAAGATGAACTCCGTTTCCGTTTACGTGGGGCATAATATACGGAGCTGCGCTTCCGCTTGTCGAGCGGTGGCGTACGAGGGTACAAATGAGCGAGCTGCTGAACCAGGACCGTCCGATGCGCGCCGATGCGCGCCGCAACCGCCTGCGCATCCTCGGTGCCGCGCGCGAGCTGTTCGCACGCGAAGAGCCCGACGTGCAGATGGACGACGTCGCGCGCCTCGCGGGCGTCGGCGTGGGAACGGTCTACCGTCACTTCCCCGACAAGGAGGCGCTGATGGGCGAACTCGTGCGCGAGCGCTTCGGGATCTTCAACGAGCGGCTGCGCGCCGCGCTCGCCGACGGGCACGCCTCGCCGTTCGACGCGCTCGCCGATTCCCTGCGCGCCAACGCCGGCTCGGTCGCCGAGGACGCCGCCACGCGCTTTGCGTTCATGAGCGGCGGCGAGCGCGTCTTCGCCCACGCCGCCGTGGAGATGGAGGAGTTCATGCGCCTGGCCGATCAGCTCGTGGACCGCGCCAAGGCGGCCGGGCAGCTGTGCCCGGAGTTCCGCGCCGCGGACATCCCGATGGTGATGTGCGGCGTGTGCGCCACGATCGACAAGCGCAAGTCCGGATGGGACTGGCAGCGCTACCTGGAGATCATCATCCGCGGCATGCGCGCCGCGTGAGCGCCGCGCGCTTCTGAGCTCACGCCTTGGGCGTCGCGGCGGATCGTCTGTTCAGCGGCGCCGCCGAGCGGGCGCAACTGCGGATCACCTCGGCGACGGCGAGCGGGTCGTCGTAGAAGGGAACGTGCCCGGCGCCAAGTGAGACGTGCCTCGCCCACGGCATCATCGCGCGCGCTCGCGGCGCCTGCAGCCGGTAGGGGAGTAGCTTGTCGCGCACGCCCCAGGCGATCGTGACGGGCGTGCTGCGCAGCTGCTCGGGCGAGTCGAAGCGGTAGCGGCTGAAGGCTGCGAGCGTCGCCTTCATGGCGGGCGCGGCCCAGGCGTCGTGCAGCGTCGCGACCGCCTCCTCGGCGGGCATCCTCGCCGGATAGCCGAAGTTCTGGGCGAACAGCGCGACGCGCCCGGCGCGGGTGCGCGCGAGCGCTTCGACGCTCGGGCGCAACGAGACCGGCGTGTCCGCCAGCGCGCCGAGTGAGAGCTGGCAGAAGCGCAGCTCTCCTCGTGTCCAGAAGCCGGCCGGCGAGAACGCGCTCGCGCTGCGAATCGAGCGGCGGCGCGCGAGCTCGAGCGCGATCGCGCCGCCCATCGAGTTGCCGGCGACGTGCGGGCGTTCGAGCCCGAGCTCGGCGAAGAACCACTCGAAGGCGTCGACATATGAGGGGATCGTCGGCTCGATCCCGCTCGGCAGCGGCGGCGAGGCGCCAAAGCCCGGCGAGTCGCAGGCGATCACGTCGAACTCGCCCTTGAGCAGCTCGATCACGGGCCGCCACGCCTGCCAGTGATGCCCGACGCCGTGCAGCAGCACGAGCGGCTGGCCCTCGCCCTCGCGGTGGTAGTTGACCGAGTTGCTCACACCCGCCCCCGGATCAGGTCGGCGGCGCGCTCGGCGATCATGATCGTCGGGGCGTTGGTGTTGCCGCCGGTGATCGTGGGCATGATCGAGGCGTCGATGACACGCAGGCCCTCGATGCCGTGCACGCGCAGCTGCGAGTCGACGACCGCCTGCTCGTGCGTGTCGCTCATGCGCGCGGTGCCGACGGGGTGATAGATCAGCATCAGCCTGCGGCGCAGATCCGCTTCGAGCTCCGCGCGGTCGACGACGCCCGGTCCGGGCTTCAGCTCCTTCAGGACCGTCTCGGCGAGCGGGGATTGCGAGGCGATCTCGCGCGCCAGCTGCATCCCGGCGATCATCGACTCGAGGTCGTCGGGCTCCGACAGCGAGTTGGTGATGATGCGCGGCTTTGCCGTCGGGTCGGCCGAGCCCAGCCACACCTGCCCGCGCGCCCGCGGCGAGACGAGCACCGGTGCGATCACCATGCAGTGCCCGTCGTATTCCTCTGCACCGTGGTCTTCGAAGTAGGCCGCGCCCATGTGGAACTGGATGTCGGCGGCGGGCAGTCCACCGCGCGTGCGCGTGAAGGCGACGACCTCGGCGACGGTCGATGAGAGCTTGCCCGATTTGCGCAGCAGCCACTCCGCGAGCGCCTTCGGCTTGTCCGCGCCGTAGAGAGTCTGGCGATCGGAGACCTCCCAGATGACCGTCACGAACGGGTGGTCCTGCAGGTTGCGCCCGACACCCGGGAGCTCGTGGCGCACCTGCACGCCGACGGCCCGCAGCTCCTCCCCGGCGCCGATGCCGGAGAGCATCAAGAGCTGCGGCGAGCCGATCGCACCGGCGCAGAGCAGCACCTCGCGCTCGGCGCGCACGAGCTCCTCGCCGCTGCGGCCCTTGCGTAGCCGCACGCCAGCAGCGCGCGTGCCGTCCAACTCGACGCCGAGCACGCTCACACCCGTGCGCACCTCGAGGTTCGGGCGCCCGAGCGCGGGGCGCAGGTAGGCGTCGGCCGCGCTGAAGCGCTTGCCGTCCTTCTGGGTCACCTGGAACATCGAGACGCCGTCCTGCTCGGGGCCGTTGTAATCGGCGATGCGAGGGATCCCCGCGGCCTCGCTGGCCGCGATCAGGCGCTGGTTCATCGGCCGCGGCGAGCGCTGCTCTGAGACGCGCAGCGGGCCGCCGGCACCGTGGTACTCCGAGGCGCCGCGCACGTTGTCCTCGGCCTTGATGAAGTAGGGCAGCACGTCTGAGTAGCCCCATCCGGGAGCGCCCTGTGCGGCCCAGGAGTCGTAGTCGAGCGGTCGACCGCGCACATAGAGCATCGCGTTCATCGAGCTCGAGCCGCCGAGTGCCTTGCCGCGCGGGATGAACAGCGAGCGCCCGTCGACGTGGGGCTCGGGCTCGGTGGCGAAGTCCCAGTCGAGCTTGGTGTGGAACTGCTGCGGGAAGGCGGCCGGGATCTTGATCTTCAGCGAGCTGTCCTTGCCCCCGGCCTCGAGCAGCAGCACCCGCACCGAAGGGTCCTCGGAGAGGCGCGCCGCGAGCGTGCAGCCGGCCGAGCCCGCACCGACGATCACGTAGTCATAGCTCGCGCTCATCGGCTCATGCGGTGCTCGCCGCCACGCGGTCGGGGAGGGGGGCGAAGCGGAACTCGGCGGGATCGAGCTCGCGGGTCTGCTCGAGGTACTCGCGCATGTAGCCGGGCCAGTTGGCGACGATGCGCCCGTTCTCGTCGCGATACCAGGAGTCGCACTCCACCCATGCCGTGCCGGCGAAGCGGGCCTGCAGCGCCCGGTCGCTCACCGCCTCGACCTCTCCCAGCACCTCGATCGCGCCTGCCGAGCGAGTGCGTAGCTGTGCCAGCGCTTGGCGCAGGTAAGCGGCCTGCGCCTCGAGATAGACGATGATCGAGCCGCCCGAGGTGTTCGTGTTGGGCCCGTACATGAGAAACATGTTGGGGTAGCCCGGGACCGTCATGCCGAGGTGCGCGTGGGCGCCCTCGGCCCAGGTCTCGTGCAGGTCGCGTCCTTCCCGGCCGCGGATCTGCATCGGGAACATGAAGTCGGTCGTCTTGAAGCCGGTGGCCCAGATCAGGCAGTCGATCTCGCGCAGGACTCCGTCAGAGCTGCGAATCCCTTCAGGCTCGATACCGCTGATCGCCTCGGTCACTAGCTCGACGTTGGCGCGCTGCAGCGCCGGCAGGAAGTGGCTGGAGAAGAGGATGCGCTTGCAGCCGAAGGTGTAGTCCGGCCACGCCTTCTCGCGCACGATCGGGTCTTTCAGCTGCGAGCGCATGAACGCCGTCGAGCGCGCCTTTGTCAGGCGCCCGACCGTGCGCGGGTGGCGGATCGCGAGCGTCAGCGACTCGGTGTACTCGAACACGAACTTTCGCCGCAGCGCCTGCAGGCCCGGAACGCGCGCGATCGCCGCGCTGACGGCGGCGTTGTAGCGGCGGTTCTTGCGCGGCAGAAACCAGTTGCCCGTGCGCTGGAAGACCGCAAGGCTCCTGACCTCAGCGGCGATCTCGGGCACGAACTGCACGGCGCTTGCGCCCGTGCCGATGACCGCGACGCGCTTGCCCGCGAGTGGATAGGTGTGATCCCATTCGGCGGAGTGAAAGCTGTGGCCGGCGAAGCTCTCGCGGCCCTCGATGCGCGGCACGGCGAGCTGGTGCAGCTGCCCGGTTGCGAGGATCAGAGCGTCTGCCTGCAGGCTCGCGCCGGCCGCAGTCTCGACCGTCCAGCGGCAGGCGTCCTCGTCCCAGGAGCAGGCGGTGACGGTCGTGTTCGTCTCGATCAGAGCATCGATCCCGTGACTGCGCGAGACCTCGTGCAGGTAGGCGTGGATCTCGGCCTGCGGCGAGCACAGACGCGACCAGTCTCGCCGCTGCGCGTAGGAGAAGGAATAGAGATGGCTCGGCACGTCGCAGGCAGCGCCGGGATAGCTGTTGAAGTACCAGGTGCCGCCGAGATCCGGGGCCTGCTCGAGGATCCTGATCGACTCGATGCCGTGACTGCGCAGCTCGATCGCCGCAGCGATCCCGCCGCATCCGGCCCCCACGATGATGACCTCGAGGTTCCGCTTGGAGACCGTCTGTGGATGCACCGCTGCGGCCGACATGCTCCTCCTCCGGACAGTTGCCTGCTGGCGTAGGAGAACCTTATGCCCTTACGGGCCGGGCTGCTGAGCACGCGCTTGGCAGCTCAGGCGTTGCGGGGCTCGGCGCGGATGCGCGCCTGCAGCCATGCCTGGGCGAGCGGGATCTGGCGCGGGTCGATGTGATGCCCGATCGGCGACTCGTGATAGGTAACGTGCGCCGCGCCGGCACGCAGCGTCTCGGCCGCGTCGCGCCCGAAGCTCACGTCGATCACGGGGTCGCGCTCGCCGTGGGCGATGAAGACCTCGAGGCCCGGGCGTCCGGCGAGATCCGCCCCCCAGCCGGGCACTGTCGGGATGAATCCCGAGAAGGCGAGGATTCCGCCCGGCGCGGGCCGCTCGGCGCTGAGGCCGAGCGTGTAGCTCATCACGGCCCCCATCGAGAAGCCGCCGAGAACCGTGCGCTCCGGGCCGATGCCGGTGCGCTCCCACAGCTCGTCGTGGAGCTCTGAGAGCGCGGCGAAGGCGCCACGGAAGCTGTCCGCGTCCGGGTGCCCGACGCGGGGAACGAGATACCAGTGGTAGCCGAGCGCGCCGGGCGGCTGAAGCGGCGCGCGCGGCGTCACGAGATGCAGCCGGCGCTCGGGGTCGAGCGCTTCACCGAGGCTCAGCAGGTCGCGCTCGTCGGCGCCGCGGCCGTGGTGGAGCACGAGCAACCCGGCGGGCTCGCCCGCGGCGGGGCGCTCGACGATCGTCAAGCGGCTCATGGCGCGTGTGCCAGGAGCGTCGCGGCGACGCCTTCGATCGTACCTTCGCCGTAGCTCATCGACGGGTCGCCGTCGGTGAACACGGCGATCGTGAACGTCAGCCCGGGACGCTCCAGGCGCGCGACCTCGTTGAACAGGCCGCGCGAGGGGAGCGCGCCGGTCTTGAAGAACACCTGCCAGGCCGGGCGCGCGACCGGCGGCACGCCCCAGCTCTGCGACGGCTCGATGCCGCTGAGCAGACCCCGCGCATAGCCGTAGAACTGCTTTGGAATCAACCGGCCAAGGAGGAAGAAGAAGCGCGCCTGGTCGGCTGCGGAGGTCTGCGTGAACGCCCACCAGTCGACGCCGGGTGCGTAGTCGCTCATGCCCGCTTCGTGCGCGACGCGGCTCACGGCGGCCGAGCCCACGATCGAGAACACCGCCGAAGCTGCGTTGTTGTCGGAGATGTGGATGATCGGATAGAGCAGTGAGCGGTCCGCGGCGCTCAGGGGGCGGCGCTGGGCGCTGCGCATCTGCAGGAAGGCGGTGAGCATCATCACCTTGACGACGCTCGCGGTCTCGAAGTGCTCGCGCAGATGCAGCCCGCTCAGCCGGCCCGTGCTGTCGATCAC
>JACDGG010000143.1 GCA_013815355.1 Solirubrobacterales bacterium | reverse complement strand
CGCCAGGCCCGCCACGCGGCCCGCTCACGCCCCTGTTCGAGGGCGGCAGCCTCGTCGCCCGCCCGGATCAGTCCTTCGCCGCGTTCGGCCTACTGCGCCCGGAGGGCGCGTCGTCTGGAAAGTCCTCGCCGCCGGACTCGATGGCGCCCATCAACCTCGCCTTCCGACTGCGCCAGATCCTCGGGGTCGGCATCCGAGCGGAGGTGATCCGCGTGCTGCTCACCCTCGATGCCCCCTGGGTCAGCGCCGCCGCCCTCGCCCGGTCCACCGGCTACTCCAAGCGCAACGTCCACGAGGCGCTTGCAGGCCTCGCCGTCGCGCACACCGTCACCTACACCGTCGGCGCCGAGCAGCGCTACACGGCAAACCGCGCCGCCTGGGCCGGGCTGCTCGAGCTGACGCCGGCGCAGCTTCCCGAGCATCGGGACTGGCCGCAACTGCTCGGGGCGCTGCGCAGCATCCAGCGCTTCACGCGTGCGCAGGCCGGCGCCGAGGAGGCCGAGTACCTGCGCGCGAGTGGCGCCCGACAGCTGCTCGAGAGCCTGCGGCCAAGCCTGTCCTTCGCGGGTATCGCGGTCAAACCGCGGCTCACGGCCGCGGGGGCACCCGACGAGCTCGAATCCGTGCTCAGACGGCTCCTCGAGCGGCTCAATGTTGCCGCCGTTGAGCATCCTAAAAATTTGGCAGAGTCCGATCGAACGAATCTGAAGGGAAACGGGATGCCCCGCAACGAACGACACGTGGTACCAAACGGGAGCGGCGGGTGGGACGTCACAGCGCCCGGAGCACAGCGCTCCTCCGCGCACGCCGCGACGCAGGGCGAGGCAATCGAGCGAGCCCGCCAGATCGTCCACAACAGCGGCGGTGGCGAGGTCGTCATCCACGGCCGCGATGGCCAAATCCGCGACAGCGACACGGTCGCGCCCGGGCATGACCCGAACCCACCCCGCGACACCCGCTAGCCCAGAGCAGGCCGGTGCTCCCCGGGCGTCGGCGGCATGGCTGTCACCGGAGTGTCACCGTCAGACGTGCGGCGATGCGCGCTCAGCTGGTCGAGGCGGCTGCGGCCAGCAGGTAGGCGTCCATGAGGCCTGCGGCCTCGCCCTCGGCGCCGGGCATCAGATGCCCGTATCGGTCGAGGGTGATCGAGATATTCGCGTGGCCCATGAACGTGGAGAGAGCCTTCGCGTTGACGCCGGCGGCGATCATCAGGCTGGCGAACGTGTGGCGGCAGTCGTGCAGGCGGATCGGCTGAAGGCCGGCGCGTCTCCATGCCCTACGAGCGCGTTCATACGTCGAGGATGCAGAGAAGGGTGCAGTGCCCGAGCCGAACACGAAGCGCTCTGGGTCCGTCGGCGCCGCGAGCTTCGCGGGTGCCAGGAACGCTCTGAGCGCTGCTGCGATCGGGACGCGCCGCGTGCCCGCCGCAGACTTGGGGGCGACCATCACGTGCTCCTTTGGATCCCATGCGCGCACGACCTCGATCACGCCCCCCGCGAGGTCCACGTCGCGCCAGCGAAGACCCATCAGCTCGCCACGGCGCAGACCCGCATAGATTGCCGTCGCCCAGAGCGGGCGATCCGAGGGTCTGAGAGCGCCCAGCAGCAGCTGCGCCTCCGCCGCGGAGGCGATTCGCACCCTGGAGGAGCGGACGGCCGGCAGAAGCAGCCCGTCGGTCGGGTTGAGCAGCACCTCGCGCCGGCGCCAGCGGCAGATCACACGCACCGGGACGATTGCGTTGCGGATCGTCGACGGTCGCGCGCCTGCGGCGAGCAGGGCATTTGCGTAGGCCTGCACATCATCGACAGAGAGGGCGGTCAGGCGCAGCCGACCCAGCTCGCCCAGCAAGCCACCATCGCCACCAGCCGGGCCACGCAACGCCAGCTCGTATGAGCGGATTGTGCTCGGCTTATAGGCATCCCCTGAGCGCGTCCGGATCGTCCCCATGCGGGCGCCGGCCAACCACCGCTCCGCCGCCTCGGCGAAGGTCAGCTTGGACGCAGGGCGCATCTCGCGGCGGCGGAGCTTGCCGTAGCTCTCAGCGCGCCAGGTCTTCGCGTCCACCAAGGAGTCGAAGTGCTTACGGATGCGCTTAGCATCGCGGGCGCTCCAGACGGCAGCCTGGTAGATCCGCCGGCAGTTGCAGCGCGATCCGCGCTCGGACGCGCAGCCCGCGCGGTGCTTGACGACTATCCCCACGTGATGTGCCTGTGAGCCCGTAGCACTCATGGCCATGGTCCTCCCAGCCCCGGCCTAGGCTTGACAATTCGTCCGCCTACTGTACATCGCGGCGCACGACGCCTACAACACTCGATATTCCCCGCACGCCCTGCTGGTCTCAGGCGGATCGCCGGCCGAGTGTCACCCGACCGTCACCGACACCCGTCCAGGCATGTAGACCCTGGAGATCTCAGATACGTCGCGGTTTGGAAAACCGCGCCGTGCGCGAGCCGTGGCTAGGGGTGCGGGGGGACGGCGGTTTCGAACTCTCCTGAGGGTCTCGATCGCTGCGCCTGCCCTGCTCGCTCTCTGGTCTGTTCCGGCGGCCCAGGCCGCGATCACCCATCCCTACACCGGCACCTCCTTCGGCCCCGGCGGCGTCGGCTCGGGAAGCTTCGGAGAAGCTGTCGGCGTCACGGTCGATCAGGGCAGCGGCGACGTGTTCGTGCTCGACCGCTCAGAAGGCGGACGCGTCTACAAGTTCAACGCCGCCGGCGAACCGGTCAATTTGCCGAGCTCGAGCACGAACGTGATCGAAGGAGTAGGCAGCGCCAGCGGCTCAGAAGAGGAGCTAGCCGTCGACAGCTCGAGTGGTCCGGCAGCCGGAGACATCTACGTCGCGAACAACAGCGTCGTGAAGATCTACGCCGCCAGCGGCGTCTTTCTCGGCGAACTGACCGGCCCCGAGCCGTGCGGTGTGGCGGTCGATCCCTCCGGCAAGGTCTACGTGGGGAGTTTTCCCGAAACGGTCAAGCGCTATACGCCGACCAGCAACCCCGTCACGAACGCCGATGAACCGGAATCGATGGGAGGCCTCGAAAAAGTCTGCAACGTCGCTGTTGACGGCTCGGGCAATGTCTATGCCGCGAACTATCTTGGCGGCGTAACAAAGTACGACGCGCTGCAGTTCGGCTCGCTGACGGCCAGCGGAGAACTCGTCGACCCCGGCGGCAGGACGCTCGCTGTCGATCCGGTAAGTGGCGAAGCGTTCATCGACGAGGTGAGCCAGCTCGCCCAATATGAAGGCTCGGCCGAACCGCCGGCACGGTTGGGCACGTCAGGCGGCTCTGGCGAAGGCGCCCTGAGCGGGTCCTTCGGCGTCGGCGTCAGTCACGAAACTGGCGATCTGTATGCCGCCAACCGCCAAACCGTCGAGATCTTCGGCCCGGGCGTGGTCGTGGCCGCCGCGAGCACCGAAGCGGCGACCGGCATAAGCAGCTCCGAAGCCACGCTGCACGGCACGGTGGAACCCTCGGGAACCGAAGTCACGAGCTGCATCTTTGAATACGGCACGCAAGCGGGCGCGCTGAACCAGACTGCGCCGTGCGAACCAGCGCCTCCTTACACCGGCAGCCCCGTCGCGGTGTCCGCGCAGGTAACAGGCCTTAATGTAGGAACGACGTATCGCTACCGAATTGTCGCCAGCGGCGCGAGCGGCGCTGCAAGCGGAGCCGAAGAATCGCTCAGAACGGCAGGACCGCGCATCGACAGCGAGGAAGCGCAGGAAGGCGAGTTGAGAGCAAACAGCGCTCTCGTACGCGCGCAGATTGACCCCGGTGGCGAAGCCACGACGTACCGTGTCGAATACGGGACGAGCGCGAGCTACGGCTCGACCACCGCACCCGTCGAACTCGAAGCCGGCGAAGGACCCGTCGGGGTCAAAGTCCACATCGCTGGATTGCAGGCCAACACCACCTACCATTTCCGTTTCGTTGCCGTCAATGCAGCCGGAACGGCGACCGGCCACGATGTGACGTTCACGACCCTGTCAATCGTCAGGAACGAGTCCTTCTCGAGCGTGGGCTCAAGCAGTGCTGCGTTGAGCGCAGAAATCGATCCGGGAGGGGAAGCAACGACTTATCACGTCGAATACGGGGTCAACACGGCCTATGGATCGAGCACGCAGTCGATCGGCGTCGGCTCGGGGGAATCTCCGGTTTCTGTTGTCTCGCGCTTGGAGGAACTGCAATCGGGCACCACCTACCATTTCCGCTTCGTCGCGACGAAAGCAGCCGGCTCAGAAACCGGACCCGATTTGGTGTTCACCACCCATCCGAGGAGTGCGCCTGGGCTACCCGATCTCCGCGGGTATGAAATGGTGACTCCCGTCGACAACCAAGGGGGCGAACCCTACAGTCCCGCTGGATCCGGCCGCGAAGGCGAAGACGCGATTTCCACGTCATACATATCGTTGGCTGCGGATGACGGCAAGGCGGTCGCCTACGCAGGCTCGCCATCCTCCAGCGGTAACGGCAATCAGGGGAACGGCGGAGGCAATCAGTTTCTCGCCGTGCGTGATACAGGGGGAGGCTGGACGCAAACCGACATTCAGCCTAAGGGGCACAGCTCGCCTACCTATTGGGCGTTCTCGAGCGACCTACAGGCGGGAATCCTGCTGTCCGGCGAACCACTGGTTGCGGGTACGCCGCGAGGCTACCCCGATCTCTACGAACGAAACAACACAGACGGCAGCTACAAACCGCTTTCGGTGGTGCAGCCCCCGAACCGTTCCACCTCGGAATTCGGTGCTTCTACCCTAACCGGCTACGTGACTCAACTCTCGTTGGGCGAACACTATGCGGGCGCTTCCGCTGACTTCAGCCACCAGTTGTTCGAAGTCAATGACGCGCTCACGGTCGCGGCCGTCGATCCCGGTCCCGGAGCCAACAATCTTTACGACTCGGCTAAAGGTCAGTTGCGCTCGGTGAATGTCCTCCCCGATGGTACGCCCGCTCCGAACGCAGCGTTCGGAGCGACTGAGGTAGACGCCGCAGCACGAAGCAACTTTAGCCACGTGATCTCAAACACCGGTACACGCATCTTCTGGACCGACATGAACACCGGCTCATTGTATTTGCGCGAAAACGATGCGGCGACCTCGCTCATCTCCGAAGCTGCCACCTATCTCACAGCATCTGCCGACGGATCGCGGGTCCTCTACACCAAGGCTGGCGATCTGTACGAGGAGGACGTGGAAACGCATGTGACAAAGGATCTAGCTCCTGGCGGTCAAGTGCAAGGACTGATGGGCGCGGGCGAGGACCTCGGATACATCTACTTTGTCGCGGACGCAGCACTCGACGGCGCGGCGACCGCAGGGCAGCCAAACCTCTACGTACTCCATGGCACCGCGACGACATTCATTGCGACCCTCGGAACGGCTAGCGAAGAAACCACTCAAAGCGTGGCCCCCGAAGCGTATCCTTGGCAGGCGTCCGAAGGCTGGCGCACGGCAGAGGTGACGCCATCTGGGCAGAGCGTCGTTTTCATGTCGACACGGCCCCTCACCGGCTATGACAACGTCAGCCGCAGCGACCCCGCCGAACCGATCGCCGACCCCGAGATCTATGTCTACGATGCGATCGGTGGCCGGGTCTCCTGCACATCCTGCGATCCAACGGGCCAGGCCCCTACAGGCCACATCGGCCTCGCCCGATTGGGGGGGATCTTGCCGATAAGCCGGCAGTCTACCTACCAGCTACACCTCATCTCGGACGACGGCGATCGTGTCTTTTTCGAGAGCCTCCAGCCTCTGCTACCTCAGGCGGCCAACGGAAAGCTCAATGTCTACGAGTGGGAGCGCGATGGTACCGGGACTTGTAGCTACGCCAACGGTTGCATTTATCTGCTGTCGAGCGGATCAAGCGCTACCGCGTCATACCTAGTAGATGCCAGCGCAACCGGAAGCGACGCCTTTCTCATGACGAGGTCGCAACTGGTTACCTCAGATAAGAACGAATACAACGACATCTACGACGCGCGCGTCGGCGTCATCGAGGCCGCGACGCCGACACAGTGCACCGGCACGGGTTGTCAGGGCGTCCCCGCGATGCCACCGGTCTTTGCCACGCCGGCGAGCACGACGTTCGCTGGCGTGGGCAACTTTTCATCTCCCGCCACCCCGGTCGCCAAACCGAGGACGAAGCCGAAGAAGAAACTAGCCTGCGCGACGAAGAAGAAGCGAAAGAGACCCAAGGCGAGGAAGTCGGCCGAGCAAGCCAAGGCCAAGCCGGTCCCGTGCAAAGCAAGGAAAGCCGCCAAGCGCGCGCGGCACGGCAAGGGGAGGAACAGAGGATGAGGATCTTTTGCTCGTGGCGGGCGCTGGTCCGAGCCGGTACGGTCGCGCTGCTGACGAGCTGCGCGTGGGCGGGCGCAGCAACAGGCGCGCAGGCGGCAAGTGTCACCGCCGCCCCCGGCTGGGAGGTGAGTCCGCTGGTGTATCCATCGCATCTCACGCCTGGACAGAGGGCCTTCATTGTCCTTGCGATCTATAACGTCGGCAAGGCGGGGAGCACGGGCCCGGTCACCGTGACCGATACGCTGCCCGCCGGCATGACCGCCACGGAAGCTGGTTACTTCGACGAACCGTACATTCAGTCCGGCCTGCCAGAAGGAAATCAATGGAACTGCAGCCTAGGAAACGTCGTGACGTGCACGAGCACCAGTGAAGGCGCATTGCCGTCGATTCCGCCGGGGCAAATGGAGTGGCTTGCGATCGCGGTGCACGTACCGGCAGGCGCATCGGGGACGGCCCTGAACCATGCCATCGTGTCTGGAGGTGGCGCACTCGGGCCGGCTAGTGTTTCGGACGAAGTGAGCTTTAGCTCGGCACCCAGCGAGTTCGGATTCCAGCGCGCCGATAGCTGGTTCTCTAGCCCCGACGGCACGCTCGACACACAGGCAGGTTCCCACCCATACTCGCTGACCACATCGCTCGTTCTGAACAACACCGGCGATAACCCCGTGAGCGAACCGCGGAGCATCACGGTCGCCCTCCCACGCGGCCTGGTCGGAAATCCGACCTCGATACCTCGCTGCACATCCGCGCAGCTGAACGATCACGCGTGTCCCGCCGATACTCAGGTCGGAGTTGACCGAGCGGCTCTTAGCGGCCCCAGCGGGTTCTCCTTCGCGGAAAACGAAACGCCTTCCATCGAAGAATTTGGACGCGACTTTATGATCGCTCCAGAATTTCCGGTATATAACATGGTGCCGCCGCCGGGCACTCCCGCGCAGCTAGGTTTCTCCTTCAACGGGTTGACAACCAGCATCAACACAAAGGTCCGCAGCGGCAGCGACTACGGCATCTCAGCGGTAATTAACAATATTTTGCAAAGCCAGATCACGTTTAACACACTCACCGTTTGGGGCGTGCCCGCAGACTCGAGTCATAACTTTCAGCGGGACGGAACTAATGGAGAAGGAGGTGGCATTGAATTTCACGTTCCCTCGCACATCGCACCAGTTCCTTTCCTTACCCTCCCCACGGCCTGCGAAGGCCCCCAGACTTTCTCCGCGTCCACTGAAGCCTGGGCCAACGAAGGTATCACTGCTCCTCCGAGCGAATTCAGTTTCCTCTCCCACGAAAACTGGCGCTTCTGCTCTTCCCGTGGGTGAGGTGAACGCCTGAAGGAGCGCGCATGCCGCTCTGCGCCTACGTTTCTGGGTTCTTGAGATCCGGAATCGAGGGGAGCAGGAACGGCATGCGCAAGACAAG
>JACDGG010000142.1 GCA_013815355.1 Solirubrobacterales bacterium | reverse complement strand
GCTTTGCGCGGCGCACGGCTCGCAGCGCCGGCGCGGGGGAGCTTCGGCGCGCGGCGGCGCAGCCGGCTCCCGCAGTATGGGCACTCGGTGATGTAGGGGCTCACCTCCGAGCCACACTGTTTGCAAACGACGAAGAGATCAGCGCCCGAGGTCATCCTCGCTTCATTCTAAGGACCTACCGACCCTGGCCGGTGCGCCTCTGGAATACTCAGGCGCATGAACCTTGGATACGACCACAAGCTCTACATTCTCGCCTTCGACCACCGCGGCTCCTTCCAGAAGAAGTTCTTCGGCATCGAGGGCGAGCCGGACGCCGAACAGACGGCGATCATCGCCGACGCCAAGCACCTCATCTTCGAGGGGCTGATGCAGGCCGTCGAGGCCGGTGCCGACGCGAGCGCCGCCGGCGTGCTCGTCGACGAGCAGTTCGGCTCGAGCGTTCCCGCCGAGACGCGCGAGAAGGGTCTGAAGCTGGCGATGCCCGCCGAGCGCTCGGGCCAGCCGACGTTCGACTTCCAGTACGGCGAGGACTTCGGCGAGCACATCACGAGCTTCGATCTCGACTTCACGAAGGTGCTCGTTCGCTACAACCCCGACGGCGACGGCGCGGCCAACGCCGAGCAGCTCTCAAAGCTCAAGCAGCTGAGCGACTGGCTGAAGGCCAACGGGCGCAAGTTCCTGTTCGAGCTGCTCGTGCCCGCCGAGGACGCCCAGCTGGAGGTGGTGAGCGGCGACAGCGAGCGCTATGACGCCGAGCAGCGCCCCGAGCTGATGCGCCGCGCGATCGCCGAGATCCAGGACGCCGGCATCGTCGTTGACATCTGGAAGATCGAGGGCGTCGACGAGCGCTCAGACTGCGAGATGCTCGTCGCCCAGGCCCGCAGCGGCGGGCGCGAGGGGGTCACCTGTGTGGTGCTCGGCCGCGGCGCCGACGATGCCAAGGTCGACCACTGGCTCACGCAGGCCGCGCCCGTGGAGGGCTTTATCGGCTTCGCGATCGGGCGCTCGATCTGGTGGGACCCGCTCAAGGCTTACGTCGACGGCAAGATCGATCGCGCCACCGGGGCGCGCAAGATCGCGGAGAACTACCTCCGCTTCGTGTCCGTCTATGAGCGCGCCAAGGCGCCGGTCAGCTCCTAGCTCAAGGCGCGGTGAGCGCGATGAAGATGCGTCAGAGCCTGGCGGACTGGGAGAAGGCCTTCGTCAGGGAGATCACGCTCGACCGTCACCGGCGCGACTCGCTGCGCCGCACGAGCGAGCAGCGCGCACACAAGCGCGACATCGAGAAGCGCCACAAGCGCGGCTCGGTGCGCTTCGGCCTGCTCGTGCTGACGCTGATCATGACCGCCGTGATCGTCACGTTCGTGATGTTCCGCACGCTCTACCTGCTGCTCGGCTGACCCGTCGCGCCCGGCGCGACCGAGGCCGGCGGACTTGCCTCAGGCGCCCTCGCCGAGCTCGCGCAGCGAGTCGTCGATCTCCGTGGCGGTCTCGGGAGCGTGTCCGTCCTGGCTGACCACGACCGCACCGGTTTCGCGGTGGATCTCGAGATAGATCTCCTTGCGAAAGACCGGAACCTTCTGTGGAGCCTGGATGCCGATCCGCACCTTCTCGCCCATCACCGACAGCACCGAGACCTCGATTTCATCCCCGATCATGATGCTCTGGTTGGACTTACGCGTCAGAACCAGCATTTGTCGGTGCACCTTCCTCTTTTGCCGATTGGCGACCCCGGCCATCCCCCAAACCGCCGGTCAGCCAAGCATAGTCCCAGGACCGGGGGAACGCGATCCTCGCGGACCGTGCGGCCCTCCAGGCGCTCGCCGCGAGGCCTCTGTCGGGGCCGTCGAGGGGGCCTGCGGCGCATCGCGCGTCCTTTACGCTAGTCTCCCGGACCGTTCATGCCCCGGAAATCCCTGCGCCCGCACCTAAATCAGATCCGCGCCTGGGTGCGCCAAGGTCGCACCGACGCCTGGGTCGCCCATCAGCTCGAGGTGAGCGTGCGCGACATCGAGCAGTTCAAGCGCCAGAACGAGCTCAGCGACGAGGAGCCCGCCGAGGGCACGGGCACGGGCGGTTACCCGGAGGAGATCGACCTGCGCGCCGAGGACGACGCACTGATCGCCGCCGAGCTCGAAGCAGCCGAAGCCGAGGCCGAGCGCGCCCGCGCCGAGGCCGAGCTTGCCGGCGAGAGCGAGCAGGACGAGGACACCGAGGATGAGCGCCCCGCGCCGCGCACGCGTGCGCGCAGCCGCCGGGGTGGCCGTGGCCGGCGCACGGCACGCAACGCGCCGCTCGAGGGCACGTTCGACCACGGCGAGGAGGGCTACGGGCTGTGGCTCGACCCCGCCGTCCAGGAGAACGCCGTATACGCCGAGCACTGGGCCGGGCACCGCGCGGTCGAGGTGCTCGTCGAGGAGGATCGCATCGTCATTCGCCGCGTCGGCGAGGACGACTAGGTCAAGAGCTCCCTGCGCCCGCCGGCATAGTCGGCGGCCTCGCGCAGGTACCTCGCGAAGGCAGCGTCGATGACGACGCCCGCCTCCCACGCCCACGGCTGCTCGGGGGCGAGCTTCATCGCCACCTGCAGGCACCAGCTCGTGCCCGCGTCGTAGAGCTCCACGAGCTCCTGCGCCGCGAAGCGCCCGCCCAAGCGCCTGCGCAGCTCTGCGACCAGCGCGTCGATCACGCGCTCCAGCAGAGGCATCTGCTCGAGCGGTGCACGCTTGAGCCGGCGCTCCCCCTGCTGCCACTGGTAGATCGCGTTCTCGAACGACACGCGCCGAGGCTAGCAGCGCCCGGCGGAGCGCCTTTCGGCGTCAGTTGGTGGGAAGCCCGCTGACCACGTAGGACTGCTCGTTCTTCTTCATCATCCCCAGCCGGCGCGCCTCGGCTTCGAGCATGCCGGGCTGGCTCAGGCGTTCGTGCTGGCGCTGGAGCACCCTATGTTCGCTTTCCATCGAGACCACCGTCGCGCTGTCGTGGTGGGACTGGCGCCACGTCGACAGCATGTGGATGCCGGCGGACAGGTACAGGTAGACGAGCGCCGCCATCACGCACAGCATCGCGGCACGTCCCACGCGGTCCCAGCGCACGCGTGCACCCCCCGCGCGAGCGGCCCCCACTCCTGCCCGCCGGGCGGGCCCCCTCGCCGCAGGCGAGCGACGGCCTGCGGGGGCGTGCGTGGTGGTGGCGGCGGGCATGCTCATCTGAGCATTCGCCGCGGACCGGAGAGCTCCTGCAAGCCGGGATCTCGCCCGCGGAAGTTAGCGGCCGCGGAAGGCGCCGCGACCGGGGAACTGCGCGTCGGAGCCCAGCTGCTCCTCGATGCGCAGCAGCTGGTTGTACTTCGCGACCCGGTCTGAGCGCGACGGCGCGCCCGTCTTGATCTGCCCGCAGCCCGTGGCGACTGCGAGGTCGGCGATCGTGACATCTTCGGTCTCGCCCGAGCGATGGCTCATCACGGCGGTGTAGCCCGCCTCGCGCGCCATCGCGATTGCCCGCAACGTCTCGGTGAGCGTGCCGATCTGATTCACCTTGATCAGGATCGAGTTGCCCACCCCCGCCTCGATCCCGCGGTGCAGCCGCTCGGTGTTCGTTACGAACAGATCGTCTCCGACCAGTTGCACCTTGGCGCCGAGGCGCTCGGTGAGCATCTTCCAGCCGTCCCAGTCCTCCTCGTCCATGCCGTCCTCGATCGAGACGATCGGGTAGCGCCCAGCCAGGTCGGCCCAGTAGTCGGTGAGCTCGTCGGGGCTGAGGCTTCGACCCTCGTGCTCGAGCACGTAGGCGCCGTCTTTGAAGATCTCTGACGTGGCGGGGTCGAGCGCGATCGCCACGTCCTTGCCGGGCTCATAGCCAGCGGCCTGGATGCCCTCCAGCAGCATCTCAAGCGCCTCCTCGTTGGACCCGAGGTCCGGGGCGAAGCCTCCCTCGTCACCGCCTGCGGTGCTGAGTCCGCGGGCGTGCAGCGTCGCCTTCAGCGCGTGGAACACCTCGGCGCCCGTGCGCAGGCACTCCGCGAAGCTCGCGGCGCCGCACGGCACGACCATGAACTCCTGAAAGTCCACTTTGTTATCGGCATGCGCGCCGCCGTTCAGCACGTTCATCATCGGCACCGGCAGCATCCGCGCTTCGGATCCGCCCAGGTAGCGCCACAGCGCAAGCTCCTCCTCCGCTGCCTGCGCGTGCGCCGCCGCCAGCGAGACGCCGAGGATCGCGTTGGCGCCGAGGCGTGACTTGTTGGGAGTGCCGTCGAGCGCGATCAGCGCCTCGTCGAGCGCCTCCTGCTCGGCGGCCTGCATCCCCGCCAGAGCGGTCGCGATCTCGCCGTTGACGTTCCCCACCGCCCGGCTCACGCCCTTGCCGCCCCAGCGCTCGCCGCCGTCGCGCAGCTCGGTGGCCTCGAACTCGCCCGTCGAGGCGCCCGAGGGCACGGCGGCGCGGCCCTTGGCTCCGGAGCGGAGCGTCATCTCAACCTCGACGGTCGGGTTGCCCCGGCTGTCGAGGATCTGGCGCGCGTGGATGCGCTCGATCTGGCTCAGGGTGCCGCGGTGGTGCCGGTCGAGCTTTTCTTGGGAGCTTTGTACTGCTTGCAGTCTTCCACCACGAAGCCCGTGCGGCAGTCCGTTTTGGCCTTCCACTTCTTCTTGAATTCCTTCACGAACTTGTTGAAGGAAGACTGCTGGCCCGTCGAGGTCAGCTGCTGTTTGATCGAGGCCTGGACCTGCGCGAGCGTCTGCTGGGAGCCGGGCTTGGTGGAGAGGACCTTGAAGACGTAGTAGCCGAAGGCCGTCTTGATCGGGCCGCTGAGCACGCCCTTCTGCGCGGCGAAGATCGCTGTGTCGAGCGACTTCTCCTCCTGGCCTTTGCTCACTTCCGGCAGCAGGCCGCCCTTGGACTTGCTGACGGGGTCGATCGACTTGCTCTTGGCGACGCTTTCAAAGCTCTTGCCCGATTCGACTTCCTTCTTGGCGCTGTTGGCGGCGCCTTCGGTCTTCGTGAGGATGACCTGAAGGCTGCGCTTTTCCGGCACGCCATAGCGAGACTTGTTTTCGTTGTAGTACTTCTGAATCTGCGCCTGCGTGACTTTCGGCCCCGCTTTCAAGACCTTCTGCTGCAGTTTTTGGGAGGCGAGGTTGTACTTCACCCGCAGCAGCAGATCCGAGACGCTCTGGCCGGAGTTCGTGATGAATTTTTCGAATTCGGCAACGCTCGGGAACTGCTGCGTGCGAATTTTTATGAACTGCTTGTGAACTTCGGAGTCGCTGATCTTGACTCCCTTCGACGGTGCCTCGCCGAGCACCCATTCCAGGCCGATCAGGAAGTTGAGTACCTCGGTCTGCAGCGATTTGTACTGCTGCGCGCATTGCGTTTTCAACTGCGCGGGCGTGGGCTTGGGCTGCCCTTTGGCCGGTTTCGGCGCGGTGGCCGCGAGGTTCGCGATGCAGGCCGTGTACGTCGGTGGGTCGGGCACGACGACTTTCGCGCTCGCGCTGGTTTTGTTCGAAACCGCCGCCACTTTCATCCAGTGGCTGAAGGCGTCTTTCGTGATCGAGTGGTCGGCGACCTTGACGACGGCGTTGCCGGGGATGCCGCCACCGCACGCGGAAAGACCCACGAGGGCAAACAAAACGGCGCCTAGCGCCGAGGTGAGACGGAGAGTCTTGGTCACGACGCGGGCACTCTAGCGGAAAGGCACGCGCCTGTGCTTAACGAGTTCCTAAGCGGCCTCGCGCATGATCGCAAGCAGCGCGTCCGCCGCGCGCACGACGCTTGGAAAGCGTCCGATCCCGTCCTTTGGAACGCGCATCGAGACCTGCGAGCGGCTCGCTTCATAGAGCGCGTCGGGCAACTCCTGGCGCAGGCGCTTGGCGCGCCTGGAGTCGAGCTCGATCGGCACGACCGCCAGACGGTCGCCGTGGAAGCTCACCGTGCGCGCGCCGGCCTGGCCGAACTTGATGCGCGCGCGCTGCAGCGCGAGCATGTTCTCGACCGGCTCGGGCGGCTCGCCGAAGCGGTCCTCGAGCTCCTCGCGCAGGCGCTCCACGTCGGCCAGCTCGAGCGCACCTGCGACGCGCCGGTGGATCTCGATCTTGGCCTGCTCGTAGGGCACGTACTCGGCAGGCACGTAGGCATCGACGCTGACGTCCAGACGCACCGGCTCGGGCAGCTCCTCGCCTTCCTGCTCGGGCTCGGCCGCGCGCACGGCCTCATCGAGCATCTGCATGTAGAGCTCGAAACCGAGCGCCGCGACGTGTCCGGACTGCTCGTCGCCGAGCAGGTTGCCTGCGCCGCGGATCTCAAGATCGCGCATCGCGATCTTGAAGCCCGCGCCGAGCTCGGTGTAGTCAGACAGCGCAGCCAGGCGCTGCGCCGCCTCGGGCGTCAGCGCGGCGGCGGAGTCATACAGCAGGTAGGCGTAGGCGCGCTCGCGACTGCGCCCGACACGGCCGCGGATCTGGTAGAGCTGCGCGAGGCCGAAGCTGTCGGCGTGCTCGACGATCAGCGTGTTGGCCTGGGGTATGTCGATCCCCGACTCGATGATCGAGGTGCACACGAGCACATCGGTGCCGCCGCGCAGGTAGTCCATCATCACCTCCTCGAGCTCGCCCTCCCCCATCTGGCCGTGTGCGACCGCGAAGCGCACGCCGGGGCACAGCGCGCGCAGCCGCTCGGCCGTCTCCTCGATCGACTCGACACGGTTGTGCAGGAAGAAGGCCTGCCCGTCGCGCTCGTGCTCGCGCTCGATCGCGCGCTTGATCAGCTCCTCCTCGTACTCGCCCACGTAGGTCTTGACGGGCCGGCGGCCCTCGGGGGGGGTCTCGATCACCGAGATGTCGCGCAGGCCCGCCAGCGACATCTGCAGCGTGCGCGGGATCGGCGTGGCCGACATCGAGATCACGTCGACCTTCAGCTTCAGCTGGCGCAGCAGCTCCTTCTGCTTGACGCCGAAGCGCTGCTCCTCATCGACGATCAACAGGCCGAGATCCTTTGCGCGCACGTCGCGCGAGAGCACGCGGTGCGTGCCGATCAGGATGTCCACGCGGCCCTCGGCGAAGCCCTTGATCGCGGCTTTCTGCTCCGCGGCGCTGCGAAAGCGCGAGACATGCTCGAGCGTGAACGGATAGTCGGCGAGACGCTCCACGAAGGTCCCGTAGTGCTGCTGGGCGAGGATCGTCGTGGGCACCAGCATCAGCACCTGCTTGCCCTCGCCCGCGGCCTTGAACGCGGCGCGCAGCGCGACCTCGGTCTTGCCGTAGCCGACGTCGCCGCAGATCAGCCGGTCCATCGGGCGCGGTGCTTCCATGTCGGCCTTGACGAGCTCGATCGCCTCGCGCTGGTCGGGCGTCTCGGTGAACGGGAAGCGCTCCTCGAACTCGCGCTGCCAGTCGGAATCGGCCTCGAAGGCGTGCCCGCTACGCCGGCGGCGCTCGGCGTAGAGGCTCAAAAGCTCGCCCGCGAGCTCCTGCGCGGCGCGGCGCGCACGGGCCTTCATCGTCTCCCAGCGCGTACCCCCCAGCTTGCTCAGCGGCGGGTGATCTGCACCCGCGCCGACGTAACGCGAGATCTTCGCGAGCTGGTCGGTGGGCACGAACACACGGTCATCACCCTGATATTCGAGATAGAGATAGTCGCGCGTCACGTCCGCCACGGTGCGCGTCTCAAAGCCGGCGAAGCGCGCCACACCGTGGTCCTCGTGGACGACGATGTCTCCGGTGCGCAGCTCGGTGAAGGAGCGAAGAGC
>JACDGG010000011.1 GCA_013815355.1 Solirubrobacterales bacterium | reverse complement strand
TGACAGGGCGGGGTAGTGTTGCGGCGCGCACCTTCGGGGAAATTTCTCCGAAGGTGCGGCTTGTTCGCCGCCGCGCCCTGGCGTGTATGCGTCTGTTGCGATCTAATCGCGGTGGATGCAGAGCTTGTTGAGCCCGCATGGTGTCTACTCGACGCAGGACGTCGACGGTGCGCTGGCGCGGGTCTTTGGGGTGGGTGTCCGTCCGTTGCATCTCGAGCGGGCGCTGTTCGACGCGATGCTGGCGGGCTGGCGTAGCCAGCAGACGGCGCGCTATTGCAAGCCCAAGTCGATCCGCGCGAACGAGACGGGTGTGCGAGCGTTCGTTGAGCACACGGGTTGTTGGCCGTGGGAGTGGCGCGCCTCGCACGCCGATGAGTATTTCGAGGATCTGCTGGCGCGCCGCAGCGACTGGCGCGCTCGACGCTTCGCACCTACCAGCAGCGGCTGAAGGGGTTCTCCGAGTATGCGTGTGACCATCGCTATCCGTGGTCGGTGATCTGTGAGCGTGAGTTCGGCCGCGGCCCTGGCCAGCTGTTCGGTGAGCGCAACCTCGTTGCGCATCTGGACGACTTCGAGGGCGACCCGCGCCGGCGCCCGTTGACGGTGGACGAGCTGGAGGCGTTCTTCGGTGCGTGCGAGGCGCGCATCGCGGCGTGCCGGGCGCGGGGGCGCAAGGGGTCTTTGCAGGCGTGGCGTGACCAGGCGTTGTTCAAGGTCAAGTTCGCGTGGGGTCTGCGTCGCGCGGAGGTCGCGATGCTCGACATCTGTGACTTCCGTCCGGCGGGCAAGCTGCCCGAGTTCGGCGCCTATGGCCAGGTGCACGTTCGCTACGGCAAGGCGAAGCGTGGCGGTGGACCGCAGCGTCGCACCGTGCTGACAGTGTTCGATTGGGCGGTCGAGGTTATCGAGCAGTACGTGAGCGAGATCCGTCCGAGCTTCGGCTGCCCAGAGCATCCGGCGGTGTTCTTGACCGAGCGCGGCACCCGGATCGCGGTCGGCTACATCAACGAGCGCTTCGCTGAGATCCGCGACGAAGCAGGCCTTCCGCAGCAGCTGACCCCGCACTGTTTGCGTCACAGCTATGTGACGCATCTGGCTGAGCAGGGGTGGGCCGCGCAGTTCATCCAGGATCAGGTCGGCCACAGCCACGCCGCTACAACAGCGATCTACCTATCGGTCGGCGATGACTTCAAGGACCGTCTGGTCAGGGCCGCGATCGACGAGCAGCTCGCAGAGCTCGCGGCCGTGCGATGAGCGTGGACTACGAGTGGCGCCTGCGGGTGCTGATGGCAGAGCGCGGCATGTTCAAGGCGAACGAGCTCGCACCCAGGCTCGCCGAGCACGGCATACGCCTGTCGGACTCGCAGGTCTGGCGGCTGGTCACCGGCCGCCCGGAGCGCCTGAATCTCCGGGTGCTGATGGTGCTCTGTGAGATCCTCGCCTGCGAGCCTGGCGAGCTCGTGCGCCGCAGCGAGCTCGCGGCGCCGATCGCGATGGACCCGGCGAGCAGCACCACGATCGACAAGGCGCTTGAACCCAAGCAGGTGCGTCTTCGCCGCCCGGGCGGGCGCTCGTGAGCAAGGCTCGCCGGCCGGCTCGCGGCCGTGCCGATCAGCCCAGGCGCCCCTGCGGCGTCTGCGGGCGCGTCTTGGCGATCGAGCGCCGCGCCCGCGACGGGCAGCCGGATATGTGCAGAAGCTGCGCTCCTAAGCCAACGGGGCGTTGCGGGGTCTGCGGCAAAACCAGCCGGCTGATTCGCAAAGCGAGCGGCGGGCAGCCAGCGCTCGGACGCTGCTGCTACCGGCCTCCTGAACGATCCTGCAGCAGCTGCGGTCGCGTCAAGCCGTGCCGCTATGCGAGTAGCTCAAGGCCGTTGTGCCTCAGCTGCGTGGCCAGGCCGCTGGTGAAGTGCGCCTGCTGCGCAGAGAAACGCCTCGTCTATCGACGGCTCTCAACAGGCCCGATCTGCAAGGCATGTGATCGCGAGAAAGGCGGCGGCGATGGAGACTGCAGCGACTGTCACGCCCTGGCGGCGCTGGTCACTGGGCGTTGCTCGCGGTGTCGGCTCGCGCTACGCATCCAACGCCTTCGCGACGGCGCAGACCCAGTCGCGGTCGCGGCGCTCGCGCCGTATCTCGATGCGCTCGCTGCCGCCAAGAACGCTGACTCGATGCTGCGCTGGCTGCAAACCCCGACTCGCCTTCTCCTGGAGGATCTCTTGACTGGAAGGGTCGCGCTCACCCACGAGGCGCTGGACGGGGCGATCGAGACCACGCACGGTTCCGGGGCTATCGCGTTTGTTCGCGCCGCGCTGGTCCACGAGCACGCCCTGCCTGAGCGTGACGAGATCACCGCTGCGTTCTCGCGCTGGGCACAGGACGCCACCAGCGCCCTACAGGACGGTCCTGACCGAGCGCTCGTGCGTGCCTACGCCAACTGGCATCTCGCTCCCCGGCTCGCGCTGAGCGTCCGCGCAGGCAAGACCGGCAGCGCGCCAGCGAAGTATGCGCGCTCGCTGCTCAGCGAGGCGATCGGCCTCACGTGTTGGCTTCACGCTCAAGAGCTGAAGCTGAGCGATCTGCGCCAAGACCTCACCGATGAGTGGATAAGCGAAGGCGCCGGGGCACGCAGACGAGTGCGACTGTTCCTGGCATGGCTCGCCCGCACCAGCAGCACCGCCACGCTGCACGTCGCCTGGCATGAGGTCGGCGAACACGTTAGGCCCCTGGGTGAGCTCGAGCGCTTTGAGATCTTGCGCACGCTGCTGCACGGCGAGGAGATCGACGCCCGCGACCGGCTCGCAGGGAGCCTGCTGCTGCTCTACGCCCAACCCCTCACCCGCACCGCCAGGCTAACCATCAGCGACCTGCACGAAACCGACCGATCCGTCGGGATCACGCTCGCCCGGGGTGTAGTAGCGCTTCCCGACCCGCTGGCACGTATCGCGCTCGAGCTACACCGCGGCGCGGGCACAAGCCAGTGGCTGTTCCCCGGACGCAACGCCGGGACTCACATCAGCCCCGAGCAGCTGCTGCGGCGACTGGCGCGCTACGGCATCACCGGCCGTTCAGGACGCCAGGGAGCATTGCTCGCGCTCGCTGCCCGTTTGCCGGCGCCGATACTCGCCGAGCGCCTCGGCGTCCACCAAGCACGCGCCGCACAGTGGGCCCGCGCCGCCGGCGCCACATACGCCGAGTACGCCGCGCTGCGCGCTAGAACCTCAAACCCCTCCCACGCCGCCTAGAGGAGACCGCGTTCCCTATCCTGAAGACATGGCTCAGCCGCAGGAGATCGAGCTCATCTTCGCCCCCCAGCATGAGGGTGGCTACCACGTCTACGCGCCCGACCTGCCGGGCTTGCACACCCAGGGCGACACGCTGGAGCAGGCCGCCACCAACGCTCAAGAGGCCCTCGAGCTCTACGTCGAGGGCCTCCGCGAAGAAGGACGCCCTCTCAGCACCGGCGTGATCCGCCGACGGTTCCCGGTCCCCGCGTGAGCGAGGGACTCCCGGTCCTCTCAGGCCGCCAGCTCGTCAAAGCGCTCGAACGAACCGGCTGGCAGCTCGCACGCCAGCGCGGCAGCCACGTCCGAATGAAGCACCCCGCCCGCCCAAGCTCCCTCACCGTGCCGCTGCACCGCGAGCTCAAGCGCGGCACCCTCTCCGGCATCCTCAACGACGCAGGCCTAGACCCCAGCCAGCTACGCCGCCTTCTCTAGCCCGATGAGCTATTCCGCGTAAAGAGATATCCGCACCTCGCCAGTAGGGGCGCGCTGGGCGTGAGCGTCCCGGCCCGTCACCTCCAGCGAGGTCGCTGTCGTCCACGACGGGTCGGGCGCTCGCACTGTGGGCCTCTCGACGCTGCAGATAAGGTTGACCCGGTAATGCCCAAGACGAAGCCGAGTCGAGAGGCGGCGCAAGACCCGGCATGGTCGGTCCCGAGCCTGCGCGAGCCGCGCTACTCCCAGTCCCTCGCGCGTGGGCTCGCGATCCTTGGCTGTTTCACGCCGGCGCAGCCAGTGCTCGGGATCTCCGACATCGCCGATGAGCTCGGGATGAGCCGCTCGACCACGCACCGCTATGTCACCACGCTCGTCGCGCTGGGCTATTTGGAGCAGGATGCGCAGCGCAAGTATCGCCTCGGTCTGCGCGTGACCGACCTTGGGATGTCGGCGCTGAACTCGATGGGGTTGCGCGAGCACGCCCACCCCTATCTCAAGGAGCTGCGCGAGCGCACCAGCTACACCGTGAGCCTCGCGGTCCTCGACGGCACCGAGATCCTCTACGTCGACCGCGCCAAAAGCTTCCGACGTGAGCAGAGCAAGATCGAGTTGGACCCGAACCCCGGTTCGCGCCTGCCCGCGCACTGCACAGCAATGGGGAAGATCCTGCTCGCGTTTCTGCCTGAGAGCGAGCAGCGAGAGCGGATCGCGCAGATGACGCTCGCCAAGAAGGCCCCGAATACGATCACGAGCAAGAGCGCCCTGACCGTAGAGCTCGAGCAGGTACGCGAGGAAGCATTTGCGGTCAACGACCAGGAGCTCCTCGCGGAGCTCTACGCAATCGCGGCGCCCGTGCGTGATCACGCGCACGAGACGGTTGCCGCGCTCAGCCTCTCAGCGCACAGCTCGATGATCTCCCTCGAGGGCCTCGTCGACGCGCTCGGCCCGCACCTAATCGCAACGGCCGACCGCATCTCTCAACGCCTGGGCTACCGCCGCGCGGATGAGGCGAGCGGACCCCGCAGCTGAGTGCGGGAGAGCGGACCGGAGATCCGAATGTCCGCAGTCCCTGCTCCCCTATCCGACGCTCGCGCGAGAATCAGCTGATGGGCTGGGGTTATGAGCCACACGAGGGTTACGCCGATGAAAAGTGGCCCGACGGCCATTGGACAGGCGGATCGGGCCGCAGCGCAACGGACCCCGACCCGCTCGCCTACAGAGCGAGTTGCAGCTGCGGCTGGCGCTCAGAGCACGAGCACCCCGTGCCGCCGCGACCCGAGAGCCGCGACGAGGCGACCCGTGAGACATGGTTCCTTCAGCGCGAAGGCGTGTATGACCGCTGTCAGCAGGATTGGAACGCCGAGCACTTCGAGGGAATGTTGGGCTATGAGCCTCACCAGCAGCTGATCCTCGGCAAGAGTCCCGGCGGCCCCCGGCATTTCCTCGACGGTCGCCCCGTGAACGCCGGCAGCGCCCTGGAGCTGCTGCTCGAGCACGAGAACCGCTGGCTGCCGATCCGCTACGAGTGGTCCTGGCAGAACGATCAGCCACCGACGGCGCACATCGCGCTCGGCGTCCCACCCGGCGCCGAAGGGCTCACCCACCTCACCGTGTCCTTCCCCCTCCCTCCCCGCGCGATCTTGCGCTGGCCCACAAGAACGCCATGAGCGTCCTGTCTCTACACCGACGCGACGCCGACGCTCCATGCCTGCGGCTACTCGGGGACCTAGCGTGGTATGAGCGCCCGCGCGCCACCCGCCGGGCGCTGCGCGACGAGCGCCTGTGGCTGCTCTCCCTCGCCGTCGGCGAGCACCTCCCGATCGAGATCGGCGAGCGTGTCGAGCGGATCGAGCACGCGATCCGCGCCCAGCAACACCCCGGCTGCTGACCGGACGCTCGCAGCCGCGCGGCGAGCTCCTCGACGTTCACGCCCTCCCCTCCGCCGAGCGAGACCAGGACTGACCAGTAGCCGCCCTCTCTGGCAGCTCTAAGGCGGGAGCAGGGCCCCCGGTGCAAGACCGCCCCTCCCCCAAGGGTTGCACGCCTAACGGCGTGCAGGGGGGATGGGGAGCGGTCCCGCACCGGGCGGGGCCACCGATCAAAAGGAAGGCTCCTCATGAACGCCACCGCAATCCTCACGCCCGAGCACGTGCACATCGACCTGATCGACGTCGATGACGCGAACGTCCGCGAGCTCGACCAAGCGCACGTCGACGCCTTGGCTGGCTCGATCACGCTTCGCGGCCTGATCAACCCCATCACCCTGCGTCCCAATGGGGAGCGTTTCACCCTGGTCGCCGGGTATCACCGGCTCGCGGCGTGCCGCAAGCTGGGTATCAAGGAGATCCCCGCGTCTTCGCGTGAGCAGGACGCCACGAGTGCGGATACGGCTGCCGAGAATATCCTTCGCAAGGGACTTTCACCTCTTGAACCGGGCACTATGGCTTTGGATGCATCATTCGGCGTGCTCGGCGGATGGGATCGCGCGTTGTTGTGGCCGATGTCGTGTCGTCGAAGGGCTCCGGCTAGGTCGCGGGATTCTCTTGCAATGGCGGGCTTTCGGCTGAGCCCTCTGGATCAGATGCAACATTGTTGTGGTGAGTATGCAACATTGTGGGTGTGAGTGTGGATCTTGGTTTGGCCTGTGGGTAGCCGCGTGGATGCGGTCGGGGCGGCGCATCTGGTGCTCGCTCAGGGCGTCGCGGAGCTCGATCCGACGCGGGCGATGTTCGACGGGATGCTCGCTGGCTGGGGTGCTCAGCAGCGAAGCCGGATGTTGAACGAGGTGACGGTCGTTGGGCGGGATCGGCTGGTTCGACGGTTCGCGGAGTTCACGAATGAATACCCGTGGTCTTGGCGAGCGCAGGATGTCGAGGCGTTCACGACGTCGCTGCGGTCGGGTGGGAGGGCGCACTCGACGATCCGCGGCTACCACCACATCCTTGGGTTGTTCGGTGACTTCGTGTGCGATGCGCGGTACGGGTGGGTGGCGGAGTGTGAGGAGCGGTTCGGGCAGGCGCCGGCTTTGATCTGCCACGAGTGGAACACGGCGGCACACGTGAGCGAGTTCGAGGGCCGCCCGGGGCGCCGCGCGTTGACGCGCGAGGAGCTGCAGCGGTTCTTCGACTTCGCCGATGACCAGGTCGACCGTGTCGCGGGAAACGGCAGGAAGGGGACGCTGGCGGCATTCAGGGACGCGACCATGTTCAAGGTCGTCTACGCGTGGGGGTTGCGTCGCCGAGAGGCGGTGATGCTCGACATCGCTGATCTGCATCGCAACGCAAAGGCGCCTCAGTTCGGCTCCTGCGGGGCGCTGCATGTGCGTTATGGGAAGGCCTCGCGGGGTAGTCCCCCGAAGCGCCGCACGGTGCTATCGGTGCATGATTGGGCGGTGGAGGCCTTGCGTCAGTATGTCGGGGAGGTCCGCGACGGGTTTGATCCCGGGCGCCATCCGGCGTTGTGGATGACCGAGCGTCGCGGGCGCGTGTCGGCGAGGCACGTCAACGCCCGGTTTGCGAGCTATCGCGAGGGCGCGGGGCTACCGGTCGAGCTCGACCTGCATTGCCTGCGCCATTCGTATGTGACGCATCTGATCGAGGCGGGCTTTCCCGAGCGGTTCGTGACCGACCAAGTCGGCCATGCGTATGCGGCGACGACGGCGATCTACACCGGCGTGTCTGACGACTACAAGAACCGGGTGCTCGCGCGGGCGCTCGGAGGAGCGTTCGGGGTGGCTTCGTGACTCGCAAGATGGGCGTTCGCTGGCACCTGCGGGAGGTGATGGCGACACGCGGCATGTTCTCGACGACGGACCTGATCGCCCCGCTGGCCGAGCGTGGCGTCGAGCTCTCCCGCGAGCAGGTCTACCGGCTCGTGACTCAGCAGCCCGAGCGGCTCAATGTCTACACCCTCGCGGCGTTGTGTGACCTGCTCGATTGCAGCGTCGGCGAGCTGATCGAGCCGGTCCTCGAGCGCCGCCAGCAACGCAAGGCCGCTGGGTCCCCGGACGAGCGCGCGACGCGGAAGGTGCGCGACGGGCTGCGTCCCGTGCGCGCCCGGATCGTGGATCCTGACAAGCCACCAGCGGCGTGAGGGGCGTCGACCCGGGAGACGCGATAGGTGCTGCAGATCCGCCCGTCTAACGCCGAGCAGGCGCTGTCACGGGCCGCCGACACGGTCGCTCGCATGAACCCGAACGTCAGCTCGGTCCTCGCACGTGCCGCGATCGAGCGAGTCGCGCAGAAAACCGAGCGGCTAAACGCGTTCACCGCCTATCTCGTGGAGCATCCGACGGCGCTCGTGGACGGTGACTCGGGCGCTCCGGCTCCGATCGCGCGCTTGATCACCGGGCTGATCGCCGAGGGTGTCGAGGGCCTTGCGGTGCCGCGTTGTCTGGACTGCGGAGAACCGAAGCCGCTCGTCAGGCGCGTGCCGGGAGGCCAGGTCTGCAACGCGTGCCAGATCCGGCGCCGGCCACCGGAGGCGTGCTCACGGTGCGGGAAGTTCGCGCGACGCGCGAGCCGCGATGCTGATGGTCTGCCGCTGTGCGGGACCTGCCACGGCCGCAGCTACGTGCGCCCGGTGCACCGCTGCACGGTGTGCGGCGTGAACCGCAGCTATCGAACACGCAAGCGGATTTGCTCTGAGTGCGCGCAGCGCCCGCACACCACCTGCGCGAGTTGCGGGCAAACGGCTGCGATCCCGGCTAGCGACACGCCGGCACAGTGCTCGCACTGTGCCCTCGCGGCGTCGGAGCCCTGTGGCGAGTGCGGGGAGCCAACGATCGGCCGAGACCGCCAGGGTCACCCACGGTGCGAGAGGTGCTACGAGCGGCCGGTCGGGACCTGCGGGGGTTGCCGGCGGGTGCGCGTGATTGTCCGCCTCGCCATCGACGGCGATCCTGACCTGTGCGGGATCTGCTGGACCGGTCCAACCGCCGCGTGCGAGGGCTGCGGGCAGGTTCGTCCGTGCCGCGGTGAGCGACGCGGCCGAATGCTCTGCAGCGCTTGCGCGCCGGTCAGACCGCAGACGTGCTCGCACTGCGGACGCGCGCGACGCCCAGCGGCCCATTGGCCCGAAGGCCCGGTCTGCGGTACTTGCTACCACCGCGCGCTCTCAGCCAAAGGCTCGTGCCCTCAGTGCGGACAGACGCGTCGGGTGCTGCGCTATCCGGGCTTCGAGGAGCCAGTCTGCCGCGAATGCGCCGGCGCCCCCCACGATCACGTGTGCGGGCGATGCGGTGCAGAAGAGGCGCTCTATAGCCGCGATCTGTGCGCACGCTGCGTCCTTCACGCTCGCCTCATCGAGCTGCTCGGCGACCAGCCACGTCGCGTTGAGCTCGGGCTCAACGGACTATTCGAGGAGCTGAGCGCGGCCGGCTCAGCCAAGGACATGATCCGCTGGCTGAGCAACAGCCCGGCGGTCCCGCTACTGGGGCAGATCGTCCGCGGTGAGCTGCCCTGCACTCACGAGACACTCGATCGTCATCCCTCAAACGGCGCGGTTCGGCGCCTCGAGCATCTCCTCGTCGCCACCGGCGCGCTACCCGCTCGAGACCCCGTACTCGCCCGGCTAGAGCGGTGGATCGAGGAGCTCTTCAGCGCCGAGGACGATGACCAGGCGCTCCGCACGTTCGCGCACTGGGTCATCCTGCGCCGCTACCGACGCAAGAGCCAGCGGGCGCCACTCAACGATGGTGTCCTGGGCCATGCCAAGGTTGAGCTGCAAAGCGCTGGTGCATTCCTCGAGTGGCTCGCCGGCCGGGGCCGGCCGCTCGACGCCTGCCAGCAATCCGATATCGACGCGTGGCTCGCGGGTCCCCGCGCTGACCGATACATCGCCAGGTCCTTCGCCCGCTGGGCGATCGCTCGGAAGCTCATGCCAAAGCTCGACTTCCCAGTGGGCGAGCGCGGCGGCCCTTCCCAGCCCATCATCGACCAAGACCTGGGCGAGCTCGTCCAGCGGCTGCTCAACGACCAACAGATCTCCGTCCGCGACCGAGTCGCCGGGATCCTCATCGCTGTGTTCGCCCAACCCGTCACCCGTGTCGCGCGACTCACAGCCGACGACATCACCCTTGAGGAGCAGACCGTCGCGATCCAGCTCGGCGACACCGCGCTTACCGTCCCGAAACCGATCGCCAGCGATGTTCGCAAGCTACTGAGCGAACTCGCCAAGCCATCATCCGGGATCGTCCGGCATCCCTTGTGGCTGTTCCCCGGCAACGCTCCGTCGCGCCCGATCGGCGCGCTCGCGCTCAGCCGCCGCATGAAACGCATCGGCATCGACTGCAACGACGCGCGTCGCGCCGCACTGCTGCAGCTCGCAGGCCAACTCCCCGCCGCGATCCTCGCCGACCTACTCGGCGTCCACATCAGCACCGCCACCCAGTGGGCAGAAATCGCAGGGCGACCCTGGGGCGACTACCCAGCGCTACGAAGCCAATAAGGACCCGTCGCGCTCAGCGACAGGCGTCCTATCTGAGGATGACCGACCGGGGGCCAACAAGACGCACCCGCGCCCAAACCCCTCAGCTCCCCTCGCCCTACGGGCTCGGCTCCGCTTCACAGTTTGGGCGCGGACCGTGAGACCGACGCTGCTCGCGGGTCGATTTCGTCCCCACTGCCCACCAGCCATCCTCCTTCCGCCAGCTCATACCACACGGTTCGAATAACGCACCTGCGCCAGTTCCGAGGCGCGCGCGGTCGCTTACATGTTCAGCGAGGGCTACACCCCCGACGGCGCCGCATCAGCACTCGGCTGTACCCGAGCACTTGTCACCGCCCGGGCGAAGATCCTCGAGCTCCCCGAGACCGCCCAGCGTCTGCTTGACAGCGGCGAGCTGCCCGTCAGCAGCGTCGAGATGATGCTGCAGATCGCAGGCGTCTCACGCGAGCTGTGCGAGGGTGCGCTCACCGCGGTCGCCGCGGGCGAGATCTCGGGGTCGCAGTTCGTCCGTGACCCCGCCTGGGCGATCGGCCACGCGCTGCGCAACACCACCAGCACGTTCGGTGCCTACCTCAGCACCGCTCACGCCGGCGAAATCGAAGGGCTGCGTCTCGGTAAGAAGGCCACCGCGGCCTACACGGAAGCCGAGGAGCTGCACAAGCAGCTGGACAGGTACGCCTACGGGCCACCGACGGTTCGCTTCGGCGAGATCGAAGTAGACCAAGCCCGCGCCGCCGGTGTCCTGATCGAGTTCGAGCACGGCAACCCCGTCATCACCGACCGTGCGCTGTACCGCGAGCTCATCAAGCAGGCGATCGCTCGCACCCGCGACGAGCTGAAGGCCGCCAAGGACGCCGCCGAGGCCGACCGCGCGAGCCGGCGGGGGAAAGGCCAGGCCGAGCGGACCCCGCAGCAGCAGCTCGAAGCGGAGCACAGGGCGTCTGTGCGGGAGCTCACCCGCCGCGCGCACACCACCAACCTCGACCTCGGCTCCGCGCTGCTCAACCAGCTCGCCACGGTCGACCCCGGCGACATGGACGTCGCGAGGTTCTTCGCCTGGGGCGTGCTCGGCCCGGACACCACCAACTATCTCGGAGGCAGCGACCATCGGGCGCTGACGATCGCCGCGAACGGGATCCGCCTCGTCTTTGACGAGCACCGCAGCACCGTGACTCCGCGGCTAAAGAGCGGCGGCCCCGGCAAGACGAAGGTCACCTACGGCGAACCAGAGGACGCCGCGAAGTGGCTGTGGAAGTTCGTCGAGGGCGCCCGCACCCCCGGAGAGCTCTACGGCCGTGTGCTCGTCGTCTTCGCGGCACAGCACTACGCGCAGGACCTCGTCCTGCCCGCCAGCAAGCGCCAGCGCTCAGCACTGCCAGCCTCACGCAAGGGGATCGCGCTCAAAGCGTTCGAGCGTCTCGTCAAGGACGTGCTGCCGGCCTCTCACAAGGACCTGCAGCGCGCGATCAAGGCAGAGGCAAAGGCCCATGGCGAGCGCCAGGCGCAGCTCGTCAAAGCCGAAAGCAGCGCCCCGGGTTCGCCCGCTGGCGCTGAGGACCTCGAAGGCCTCGAGGACGACGCCGGCGTCGAGGAGGACGAGCTTCTCGCCGCATAGCGCAAGCGCAGCTCGGTAAGCGGGCGGCGGTGCCCTGTCTCCCCCACGATCGCACGCCCCCGGGGGCGTGCCGGGGAGCGCCACAGGGCACCGCCGCCGGCGCCGCCCGACAACCACAGGAGGACTGATCATGGGCTGGACCGCTGGAGCGCTGCAAGGAGCATTCACCGCGCGTGCCGCGATCGCGTTTGACCTCGGCGAGGAGTTCGCCGCACGGGTCATCGACACCGTTCGCTATGGCACCGTCGTCTACGCGGCCGTGCGCGCACGCGATCAGAAGGAGATATTCGCCCTGGTGCTGCTCGTCGAGCGTAAAGGCGGGGTCCTCTACACGAAGCCGATCAGCGAGGATGAGGGCCCCGTCGAGGATCGCTGCCCCGCGCGCATCCTCGACCTGCTCACCGAGCCCAGCAACGATTATGCGCGCCAGTGGCGCGAGCGCTGCCGCGCCCGCCTGGCAAGGCCGCGCCCGCGCAAAGGTCAGACAGTCGTCTTCACCGAGGCGGTGACGTTCACCAACGAAGAAACGCACAGCACATTCACCTATCAGGGCGGCTCGCGTTTCCGTGCCGAGAACGGTTGCCAGTGTCACATTCACTGCTGGCAGGAGCTCGAGTTCACTG
The DNA here is from genome assembly GCA_013815355.1 of Solirubrobacterales bacterium. GTDB lineage: Bacteria > Actinomycetota > Thermoleophilia > Solirubrobacterales > Solirubrobacteraceae > Palsa-744. The sequence goes on along the minus strand of JACDGG010000011.1, from coordinate 22,675 downwards.
TCACGCACTGGCGTACCAGCCCGCAGCTCGAGCCGGAGAAGCTCCCTCAGAGCCGCGCATCGGACCGTTGACTGAGCTCGACGCCAAGGCCCAGCGGCGGCAGACCCGCGCCACTTCCAGCATCGCACGCCCACAGGCGTGGTCGCGCTCGACGATCCCACACCGGATCGCCGCCCCCCATGTAGGTGGCGCAGCGAACGGTCACACCGACAGCATCTCGACACTACCGCAGAAAGGATCAGCAATGAGCACGACGGACGCAGGGGCACACAGAGACGACACCTGGGGCTACGGCTACACCTTCCGCGAAATCGAAGCGATGGATCGCTTCGACGCGTTCGAGGCGGGCGTCACCGCCGGCGAGAATCAGGCGCGCCAGCAGCTTCGCGGATGGGTGCTGCTCATCGGCGACCCGCGCGAGGGCTTCGATGTCGTTGGTCCGTTCCCGAGCAAAGAGGCAGCCGAGGCGCGTGCGTCGTGCTGGGATGACACCGACTGGTGGCCGATCGAGCTTCAGCAGCGCGACGCCGGCGAGCCGAAGGTCCGTGTGGGCGCGTGAAGTTCCGTCACGCCGAGCTCGCGGCGTCACGCAGAGCGGGGATCCCCACAGACGCCGCGCCGTAGGGCCTTGTCCAGAACTCCTTTGAGCCGTAGGTTGAGCGTGCCCTTCAGGCCAGCAAGACCGGCTTTCCGGCGCGTAAAGCCCTGCGCTTCGGGTCGCCTGCGGCGACCCCTGTCGGGACAGGGCTTGACTCGCCTCGCCGGCCCGCTCTGGCCGGGGCCGTACTCAACCAAGACCTCAAGGAGACAGCGATGAACAAGCCCCCGCAGCGACCCAGCGGTCTACTCGTCCCCGCACACGTGGATCTCGGCGAGCCGCGCGCAGTTCACTGCAAGCACGAGCGCCACCACGTTTACGTGGGGCGCAACCGCCGAGAGTTGCCCACCGCGAAGTGGGGCAACCCGTTCGTGGTAGGCACGCACGGGGAGCGCGGCGAGTGCATCGCGCTGTATGAAGGTTAGCTGCGCGAGAACACAGCGCTGTTCGCGGCACTGGAGGAGCTGCGCGGGCTGGTGCTCGGATGCTGGTGCGCACCGCGCGCCTGCCGGTCGCGTCTCATGAGCCGGGGGATTTGATGTTGCGGGCGTAGCCTCCGCTTTGACCCTGAACAAGTCGAAGATGGAGGTACGCCCGCATGGAGAAGGTAGCCCCGAGCGAGAGGTTTCGCCGCGAGCTGGATGAGGTGCTGGCCGGTGTCGGTGAGGAGCACGACCCGGTGGAGGTGGTCGGCCGGCTGGGAGCGAGGCTGATCTTGCAGCAGGCGCTGGAGGACGAGGTCACGGAGTTCCTTGGCCGCCGCCGCTATGAGCGCACCGCCGAGACGGTCAGCTACCGCAACGGCCATGAACCGAAGACGGTCAAGACGACGAGCGGGCGGATGGACTTGGAGCGTCCTCGGGTCCGTGACGCAGGCAAGCTCGGCTTTGAGAGCCGGGTGCTCGGAAAGGGTGTCGTGCGCACGCACGCGCTGGAGTCGTTGGTGATCAGCAGTTTCCTGCGGGGCCTGTCCACCCGGGACGTCGAGGCCGCGTTGGAGGAGGTCTTTGAGGAGCCGATCGCGTCCAGGTCGACGGTCTCAAGGATCTGCGAGGACACCCGCGAGAGATACCGCCAGTGGTGCCGGCGCAGCCTTTCAGAGCACGACATCGTCTACTGCTTCCTGGACGCGATCTATCTGAAGCTGCGCCCCGAGGATCAGCCCGCGGAGGGCGTCCTTGTGTGCTGGGGCGTCACCCTGGAGGGCCGAAAGGTCCTGCTCGGCCTGGCCCTAGGCAGCCGCGAGAGCTACGACTCGTGGCTCGCGTTCGGCCGTGACATGACCGCCAGGGGACTGCGGGCCCCGGCACTCGTGATCGCCGACGGGGCACCTGGGATCTGGAAGGCAACCAAGGAGCTCTGGCCCGACGCGCTCGAGCAGCGCTGCACCGTGCACGCCCTGCGGAACGTGACCAGCAAGCTGCCCGAGCGCCACCACCAAGAGGTCAAGGCACGCTGGTGGAAAGCATTCGATCAGGCCCGCTCCCCGGGAGAGGCCAGCCGCGAGCTGCAGGGCATCATCGCCGACTACAAGACCGCATATCCCTCCGCGATGGCCGTCATCGAAACGGACCTGCCGGCGCTCGTCACGCACCTGCGGTTCCCCTCCGAGCATCGCAAGAGGATCCGCACCACGAACCTGCTCGAGCGCACGTTCGTGGAGGTCCGAAGGCGCACCAAGGTGATCGGCCGGTTCCCCGGCGAGACATCGGCCCTGTCACTCATCTGGGCGGTGCTGGAGCTCTCAAGCCGCGGCTGGCGCGGCGTGAAGATGAACCCCAAGACCGTCGCCGAGATCGAACGGCTGCGTCGCCAACTGCGTGACAGTCACGCCGCGCAAGCCACGACGAACACCGAGGAGGTGATCGCCGCATAACATCCACCCCAAGCGGAGCTACCCCAGACTCAATTCACCCGGGAACTGGGACGCGACCCGCCTGCCACGGTGATGTGCTGGTGCGGTTGGCGAACGCAAGCCTCCTCGAGCGCGAGCGCTGGCTCGCACTCGCCGCATGAGACGCGGCATCGTCGCTTGCATAGCAAGTCGAGCGCTCTGCTACCGCCCGACGCCGGCGAGCTGTCGAGCCGGCTGTCCAGCTGGCGACGCGACCGTTTTGAGGGCTTGCGGGGACCGCTTGATCGCGCGCAAGACATATCCGTCACCGGAACGCTCAATCGTGATCGCGCGATAGGTCTCGTCAGCTTTGACCACGCGCGCTGCTGCGCTGGTGAGCGCAACACGATTGTCGCGTTCGCGGCTGGCCTGCAGGTTCATCAGCCCATAGAAGGTATCGGTGAGCTCGATCATCAGCGACCGCTCGCCCAGGACGCACGGCTCGAAGTCCCCCTCGCGGGCGCTCAGCTCATACCACAGACGCTTTGCTGCGCCCGCCAACCGCCGCTGCGTCGCCCAGTCCAATACCAACGGCCCCTCGAGCAGCTGCTGCACGAGCCATCCAGCCACGGTGACTTCGACCGTCTCGCCACGCAGCGCGCCCACCTCGCTGCTGCTGCCGGCGCCGTCGCGGAAGAGCTGTATCTGTTCGTGGTCGACGACCGTCTCGAGGATGTGGACCTTGGAGCGCAGCGTCGCAGCGCGCTCTCCGCTCAGGACGTTGACCGAACGCAGCGTGATAACGACGGCGTGGAGGTTCGCGATCGCGTCGCGCATCAGCTCTCGAATGCGCCCTCCCGGCTCCCAACGCGAACGCCCGCCGCCGTAAAGATCGCGGCCCATCGCATACCAGGTGAAGCTCAGCCGGCCGTCCAGGGGCAAACCCTGCTCATACCACTCCTGGGTGATCCAGGTCAGCGCGTCGAGCTCAGGCTCGCCCAGCGGTGCGCCCTCGGCGCGAGCCATCGCGCCAAGCAGATCGCGCCGGGCGATCGACTGCTTCTGCGCGGCCCGACCCAGCTGCCACCCAGGAAACTGCGCAAGGTCGCGATCCATCATGCCGGTACGACGTGCAGGAACCTCGTTCATAACAGGCTACGGTACGCGCCCCGCAGGACAGACCGCGAGATCAGGTACCCGGTCGCGCGAGGCTGGGTGCCCGGTCAGGCCGCGAGATCAGGTGCCCGGTCGCCACCCACACCCGGAAGCATGCGCAACCGCTTCTGAGTCACCTCCGCAGAACACGAGGCGCCAGAAGCGAGCGTTAGTACCCGGTCCAGACCCGCAACCGGGCCTCGATCTACGAGCGTTAGTACCCGGTCGCGAGCATTAGTGCCCGGTGAACCGCGAGCATTAGTGCCCCGTGGCGAGCGTTAGTGCCCGGTATTTCAGCTCAGAGCGTCCGCACCTTTGATCACGCTTGGCGGTCATGACGGGCCTCAATTCAACGCACGCAAGTCCCAGACGTCTGCCCGCCCCTAGCCGTGAAGAGCGGACCTTCCTCGCCGATCGCGCCGGTGTCCCGCTCAGCGAGACTTGGCGCAGGGCGCTGCGACTCTACGCCGCCGAGCAAGGCACCTCCTGGCCGGTACAGCCTCCACGCCCGCAACCCGGGGAGAGCGAGATGTAGGCCATACATCCGTGGCGTGTTTCGCGTGCCCTTAAACGCGAAAGACCGGGTTGCCGCCCGGTCTTCCCACTCAATTCCTATATGAGGCCACTGCCAAGGCCGTTTCTCAAGACTGTGAAGCGCAGTCTAGCGGATCTGCGGACGGAAACTTTCGACCCTCGCAGACCGCTGATCGAACACGTCCTCCTGAGCAGCCAGGTCTCCGCTCGAGCTCGAGTGTTGAGCGCCACCGCGAGCGCCGTTGGTTTTGATCGACGTGCGCAGCGGCGTTGGCGGTGTCTCTCAACACCGCTCCCCCGCCCCCCCAGGCTGGCCGTCGACCGGCTGCTGCCTCGCGGCGAGCTTTCCGCGCGGCCGCGCTGCTGCCGCCCGAGCCCACGCGCATCGAGATTGTCGCCGCTGGCCGCCGCGCGCGCCGGATGCGCGGGCGTGTGTTCGCGTGGGATGCGCGGATCGAGTCCTCGATGACCGCGACGCTGGCCTACCTCTACCGGCGAGCGCGAGGGGAGCGTTGGGCCGGCAAGCACGGCTCGGCACGCTTTGCGTGCTCGCTGCGGCAGCTGGTCGTCGGCCTGGCCCCGGTGATGGGCTGGACGGGCACCCCTGAGCAGCTGCTGCGCGCGCACCGCGCGAGCGTCCAACGGTGGCTTGACTGGCTAGCGGACGCCGGCCTGGTCGAACACACACCTCAGCAGGACGAGGAAGGATGGTGGTGGCGAACGATCATCACGATCCACCCGTTGCCCGAGCTCGAGGACGAGCTGTTGACCGTCGTAGCGGAGCGGATGAAGGGCTGGACACGCCGAGAGGCCCGACGTCGTGCCCGTGGCCGGCGCTCCGCCCACGGCTGTCGTCTCCGCGACCTCACACTCCTACTACGACGGTCACGGCTGACCCGCGCCGAGCGCCGCCGCCGAGCGCACGTCCGCCGCCGCCACCTCGCCGAGTATGGCGAGCGTCTGAAGGTTCGCGCGCTGTTGCAGAGTGCGCTTATAGATAAAAAGACACATCTGAGGCATCCCTTCGGAGCCTCGGCTACGCCTCGGACTATTCTCGAAAGCAATCACAACTCTGAAACGCTCGATAGAACACAATCGGGCGCGCACGTCCGAGTAACAACCCCGATAAGCAGTGTCAGACAAGCGCAAACAACAGGCACCGAGGATGAGGGAGCTCAAGCCCAGCGGTTCGTTGTTCAAAGCGTAGCTGCGCGGCGGGCTCGTGTCGACCCGAGAGACCGGGATGCGGTTGCGTGGGAGATTGCTCGTGAGGTAGCGGGGGTGTGGCGCTCGCGTCCGGAGACGGCCTGGGCGGCGCATCTGGATGCTGTAGATCGGCGCCTAGCTGAGCTTCAGTGCTGGCCGGCAGGCGTGCCGGTTCCCCGTAGTCGGCTGCTCGAGGCGTGGACCGCGATCGTCTGGGGGCCGCTGTACGCCGCGGCGGGTGGCGCACAGCGCCTACCGCTGTGGAGTGAGCAGCGCGACCCGTCCGTTCTTGCCGGTCAACCCGAGTGGCTGCGACGCCTACCCCACCGCAGCACCCTGCGCTTGCAGGGCGCGATCGCTCGTTATGAGCGTCACGCCGCCTACCGCCCCCACGGTTGGCCGGCGGGAGGAATCGCTGCGCTCCTGGCGTGGGTGGAAGTCACCCGCCGTGGCGAGAACCCGCCGCCGCGGTGCCTTGCCTACGACCTGGCGGGCTTCGCGAAGCTAACTAAGCAGCTCGCCGCCTACGCAAAGCTCCAGCAGCACCCCGACATGCTCAGAAGAAAACCCCGTGCGCCCAAGCGACGTCCTTCAACGTTCACCTTTTCGTTTCGTGCGCAGCCCCGCACCCCGCTCTCGCCGACGCCAGCCCCACCGTCCAATCCCCCGGGGCGTCAGCTCGCCGCCGACGCCTACGCACGGCGCCTGCCACAGCTGGAACGCGGCGATTGAGGTGCGAATCGCTACGTCCGGGGCGCCTAGTCCAATTCACGGAAATGTTCGCTTTGGCTTTGAGCTCCCCGCGCCAAAGAGCATGGCACCCTGCGGGTGCCCGGCCGGGCGCATGGAGCATCAGACCCCGACAGTCTTTGGCTCACCGCAAGTGAGCAGCCCGCGCTCACATACGCGTGACCTGTTGCGCTACCTGACAGCGCTCGCCGGCCACGAGCCGCGCGGTGGCCTGTTCGAGGTCCGCTACCGGGCCTTCGCGCGCGGCGGCAGCGACCTCGAGGACCAGAGAGCGAGGATGCGCCGCTCCTGGCATCCCGCCAGCGCACCGATCGGCGCCGCCCGGGCGATCCTCGAGCTCGCCGAGCGGACCGACGTCTATATCGGCCTCGCCCCGCGCCGCCACCGCCACGGCGGCAAGAGCGCGATCAAGCGGATCTGGACACTCTGGGCAGACCTCGACACCCCCGAGAGCACCGGCCAAGTCTCCACGTTGCCGGTCGCGCCCGGGATCGTCGTTCAGTCCGGCAGCGCTGGACACCGACACCTCTACTGGCCACTCTCAGCGCCGCTCGGCATCGCCGAGGCAGAGCTCGCGAACCGCACGCTCACGCTCGCACTCGGCGCCGACGGGGGCGCCGTCGTAAATGCCGCGACGATTCTCAGACCACCATCCACGCTTAACCACAAGAGCACCCCCCCGGCCCCGGTCATGCTCGTCACGCTCGATCGTCGCCGCCACCCTGTAGAGGAGATCCTGACCGGCCTCCCCGCGCCAGCACCCCCGGCCCTCACACCACGGCCCCCGCCTGATCTGGTGGACCGTTCCGGTGACCCATTGCAGGTGATCAAGCCTGAGCACTACATCGAAGTCCTCACCGGCCGCGAGGTCCCCCGCTCGCGCAAGATCAGCTGCCCACTCCATCACGAGCGGACCCCCAGCTTCCATGTCTACCCCACCCCCGAGCAGGGCTGGACCTGCTTCGGCTGCCCACGCGGCCCGAACGGCAAGCCGCTCGGCGGCGACATCTACACGCTCGCCGAAAAGCTATGGCGCACCGAGGACTTCCTCGAGCTCACCCGCCGCCTCTATGACACCTTCCTCCCGGCCAGTCCCCGCCGCGGCGCCCAGCCCGCAGCAGCAGCCGCCGCCGGGAGCGCTCGCTCGCATAGGCCACGTCAACGACCACCCTTCCCCTGAGCCGATGACACTCTCCCACCTCCCGTTGCAGATGGCCCGAGTGGACTTCTTGACCCTTCGATCATCGCACCGCCAGCGGTGCAGCTTGGGCCTGTAAGTCACTCAAACCAGCAACCAGGAGGACCATCAAATGAACATCACCGTCACAGGAGTAGGCCGCCTCACCGCCGACCCGGCGCTAAAAGCCACACCGAGCGGCAAGTCCGTCGCCGAACTGCGGATCGCGGCCGACCGCCGCGACCGCGACGCCGACCCGGTCTATGTGGACCTGGTCGCCTGGGAGGGCCTCGCCGAGACCGTCGCAGAGCACCTCGCCAAGGGCCGCCAGATCGCGTTCCGCGGGCGCCTTGACTACCGCGAGTGGCAGACCGACGACGGTGCCAAACGCTCAAAGCACGAGGTCGTCGCCGAAGAAATCGAGTTTCTCAGCCGTCCCAAAAAGGAGGACGCAGAGAACGGCAAGTAGTCTCGCAGGGTCCGGGCCGCGCAAGCGGGCCCGGACCCATTGCGCCCTCTCGGGCGAAGACGAAGTTCGCTGTCAACCAGACAGAGTGCTTCACGCAGCACGTAGGAAGCGCCGAAGCGCTTCGCGGATGATCTCCGAGGGTGTAGTTCCCTGCAAGCGGGCGCGCTGCACGAGCTCCTCTCTGAGCTCGGGGTCAAGCCGGACAGACTCAACGCTCGCCGGCGATGAGCCCAACGCCGGACGGCCGCGTTTAGGGCGCCGCGCGACCAGCTCGTCGACGTCGTAGCCGGCCTCAGCCTCGGCCGCGAACGTCTCGATCTCCTTGTCAGTGATCGGTTGACCGGAGCGGGTGTGACCGTAGATACGCGCGTCGCTCATCGTCCCAGCAACCGGTTGAACTTCGCTCGCATCGGCATCGCGTGAATCGCGAGCTGGGTGCCCTCGACGGTCATCAGCACAACCACCTCGAGCAGGTTGCCAGCACCGTCAGGCCCGATGACAAGCCAACGGTCGGGATCTTCTCCGGCGTCTTGAGGAGTGCATGGTTGACCGAGTGATGGATGTCCTCGTCTGCGACACCGTGCTTGCGCGCCGAGTCGTGAATCTCCACCACGCTTAGTGTACTACGAAATCAGCCCGGGCGTGCGCGCTCGGTCGTAGCGGCGAGAACGGACGGCCCCTAGCCCCCCATGTGCCGGGGGTCTGGCTCCGCTTCAGGTGCAAACAGCCCGCCATTTTGGCTTCGCTTCGCTCTGGCCGCAAGTCGATGCGAATCCGCCCGAAAGGGGCGGCACTGCATGTTTCTCGAGCATCGACTTGACAACCAGCTCTCCGCTTCGCCTTGACGTCGGGCGTGATTACCCCTTCAAGGAAACGGAGCAAGACCATGACCAGCACAACCGTTGAGCGTCCCGTCGCAGCGCGCGTCGAACTACAGCGCTACCGCATCAGCACGGGCGAGCGTGTCCTCTACGGCCAGCGCGTCGACGGCGTCGTGCGCGTGACCGACTGCCCCGTGGGCGCCGGCCGTGCCTTCCTCGTTCAGCGCGGCCTCGAGCGCGACGTCGATGAGCGCGGGACGGGCGCTTGGGCAGCTCTGCAGGGCCTCGTCGCCGACTACGCCAGCCGCAGCGAGGCCCTCGACCAGCCCGCGATCCTCTTGAACCGCGAGCACCTGGACGCGGACCTGGAGCGTCTCACCGAATACCTCAGCGACGAGGCGTCGTAAGAGACGCAACGCGACCGGGCCGGGGGGCGATTCCCGGCCCACTGTCGCACACCGGCGGTGTGCGGGGGCCGGCAGGTAATCGGCCCGCCCCGACGCGGGGTTGGCCCCACGCCGAAAAAGGAGCGTTCTCATGCCCCGATCTCGCAAGTCCCTGAGCGATTCCGAGCGTGCCGCAAAGCGCGCAGCCGATCGCGCCTACGCCGAGCAGGCTACCGAGCAGCTGCGCAGCAGCGACGGATGGCAACGCTGGCTGAGCGCCCGGAGCCGCTTTCGGCGTTACAGCCTCACAAACCAGCTCCTCATTGCCCATCAATGCCCCGACGCTACCCGCGTCGCGGGTTTCCGAGCGTGGCTGAACCTCGGCTACTGCGTTCGCCGCGGCCAGCACGCGATCCGCATCTGGCTGCCGATGTCACCCACCAAGAAGGAGATGAAGGCATGGGAGAAGGCCGGTGCCGACCCCGACACGCGTCCGAGGACCCGCTTCAAGCTCGGCCCCGTCTTTGACCACTCCCAAGTTGAGGAGCTCCCGCCGCCGGCCAAACCCGCCCCGCTTGAACCTCCCCACAAGCTGATCGGCGGCGAGGAGCACCGAGCACTACTACAGCCTCTTCGCGTGTTCGCCGAGACCCTCGGCTGTTTCGTCGCCGTCGAGACCCTGCCACTCCAGCGCGGCGGCTTCTATGAGCCCGCCACAGGACGCATCGCGCTGAACGCCACCCGCAGCCCCGACGATCAGCTGCACACGCTAATCCACGAGCTCGCGCACGCCCTCACCGACCGCGAGCGCGAGGACGGCGACCCCCAGCTCAACTACGCCTCCGAGGAGCTCGTCGTTGAGTCCGTCGCCTTCACCGTGGCGCGCAGCGCTGGATTGGAGACCGCCGAGTACAGCATCCCCTACCTCACCTCCTGGTCGCAGGGCAGCGCCTCGATCGCCGAGATCCACCAGCACGCGGCGCTCATCGACCGGCTCTCAGCCCGCCTGGAGAACGTCCTACTCCGCGACGAGGACCAGCAAGACGACACAGAGGACACCGAAGACCCCGAGCCCGCCGCTGCCCCGCTCGCTCTCAAGGCACACCAGCTCGATCCCGATGACCCCTCCCCCACCAACGCCGCTTGTAGCGCGCTTGAGGCCCTGCGCGAACTGCACCGCTACCTCTACCCCGACAACTACCCGCCCGAGCAACGTCCAGAAGGCGCACGGTTTGACTGGAGCGCCGACACCGCAGACGTCGTCGCCGAGATCGTCCGCGACGCCCTCACCGGCGACCCCGAGTACCGCGACTCGCCCCTTCAAGGCCCCGCACAGTCGGGCACATGACCCGTCTATATCAGTTCTGCTATACTTGTAATTATGCGTGCTCGAGACATCATCGTAATGGCGCGCCGTCGCGCGGGCCTCACTCAACAGCAGCTCGGGCAGCGCCTCGGTGCTCCGCAGGTGACGGTCGCGCGGTGGGAGAGCGGGACCACGGAGCCGAAGTTTCAGAGAGTGCAGGAGGTGGTGGCGGCGTGCGGGCTGGATCTGACACTCGGGTTCGCGACGGCGGACGAAGGTTCGTGGACGTCTTTGATCTATGAGCAGCTCGGGCGCGAGCCGGCGGAGCGGGTCAGACACTTGACCTACGACCGTTTCGATCGTGTCGCCGCGCTGAAGCTCGTCGGGACCGTCGGCGCTCGTGCGATCGTGGTCGGTGAGGTCGCCGGCGCACTGCACGGCTGGCCGCTCATTCTCAGCGATCAGGGCACGCTCGATCTCTTGGTCCACCCGGAGGATCGCGAGCTCGCGACAGAGACGATCGTTGCCGCGGCGGTGAACCCCGATCGCGTCCGTCTCCTCGACGCACCAGCTGGCACCCGCGGGTTTGCGGACCTGGCGCGCGCCGCGAGCGAGGTCGCGGTCGACGGGGCAACAGTCGAGGTCGCCGCGCTCGTTGACCTCATGCGTATCGCGCTCACCGACCGTGGACCGTACAGCCAGCGGTTCGCGCTCGCGCTCGACGCCACCTTGCAGCTCACCGCACGCGCACCGACATCCACAAAGGACGAGTCCCAGAGCACACAGGGAGCGCGCGCTCGCGCTGACGCATGGCTGGCGACGCAGACCCGATAGATAGCGGTCGGGAGACCCTGATCCGTGCGCTGCGCGACGGGGGCGTGCGGTTCGTGGTCATCGGCGGCGCCGCGCTGCAAAGTCACGGACAGCGCTACGAGACCGAGGACGTCGATGTCACACCCGACCGCGCAGAGGGGAACCTTGAGCGGCTCGCCGATGTGCTCAACCATCTCGACTGCCGCCTCGAGATCGATCCAGACCACCCCGAGAAGGCCGTGCCACTGCCAGAGGACTACTTCACATCCGCCGTGCTCGCGCAGGCGAACGTGTGGAATCTGCGCACCGTCCACGGCAAGCTCGACCTGAGCCTCCAGCCCAGCGGCTTCCCAGAGGGCTATACCCAACTCGCGCAAAGCGCCCAGCGGCGCCGTGTCGCCGATACCACGATCGAAGTGGACATCGCCAGCCTCACCGACATCGAGCACTCAAAGCGCACCGCCGACCGCCAAAAGGACCGCGCATACCTAGCGCAAGTGGGACGTCTCGGGGCGTCCCAGCACACGACCGAGCCGCCCGTAGGCACGCCGTCGCTCTCACAAAGCCTGCTGCGCGCCTACGCACGCCGCGACGAGCTGCGCACCGCGAGGGCTTCGATCGGCGATCCGCCGGCGACGCCCCGCGACCACGTACGCGCCCTCGCCTACGACACGAGCATCAAAGCGATCGACAGGGAGATAGCAACACTGGAGCAAGACAACGGCGGGCCACTAACCGCTCAGCAGCGCACCGAGCTCGAGTAGGACTCGAGGACGTCGAGATCCTCGACTGCCTGAAAAAGAGAAGGGAACCCCTATGAATGCTGAGCCCATCATGTCCCCCATCCATCCCGGCGAGGTGCTGATGCACGATTATCTACAGCCACTCGAGGTCACCCAGCACCGGCTCGCCGTGGCGATCGGCGTCCCGCCGCGTCGCATTAACGACATCGTCCACGGCAAACGGCGCATAACCGTCGACACGGCGCTGCGACTAGCGCGGTACTTCGCGACCACCGAGCGCTTCTGGCTGAATCTCCAAGACCGCTACGACCTCGAAGTCGAACGCGACCGCCTCGCCCCGGCTCTGAAAGAGATCAGGCCGCTCGCCCAGGCATTATCGACGGTCCGCCGGACTTCGAGATCATCCCAAGACTTAGGGTGTTCCGCGCGGAACACTAGCGAGATTCCGTGGTCTGGCTCAGCTGCGAACGTGGTTCGCGCCGCGGCCCGTGATGTTGGCATGGATAGCCACCGGCGCGCGCACCTGACGCGACTACCGGACGCCGCTCCGGCGCGCAGCGTCTATGCCGATGATAATACCCGAGGTCAAAGCAGCGAGAACAGCTGTCCTGCGCGGGACTGACCGTCTTGTGAACGCCTGCCAGAACACGGCTTGATCCAAGAGCTGAACAGGCAGAAAGAGGGCGCGCGCTGTCTCGTCTCCCCGCCATGCCAATCCGCTGATTGCTGCGGTTCTCACGGCAAACAGACGCCACCCCAGCGAAGCAACGCCGTTCACATCCTCAACGGGCACTCCAAAAAGGCGCAGCGTGAGCCGTGGCGACAGCGCCGATCCCGCCGCGATGGCCCCGCCGATCGCCGCGGTTGTTCGCGCCGCGCGGTCGTTCACACCCTAATCATGCCGCAACGCCAGGAGTAGACGTCAGACGGGCTAGGCGGGCTCAACCCCTTCTGCGCCCCACCCCGCCGCCAGGGAACGCGCCGCCTCGACGCCCTGCACGCTCTCTGCTGGAAGCTGACTTGCACGGCGAGTCGTTGGCTGCCCGTATCGCGGATGGCTTCTGGCTCGCCCTTGCGACGAAACTCAAAGCCGCTGTAGGGATGCTCGAAGGCCTCGTCGAGCGCATGGAGCAGGTGATCGACGTTGCCTCGGAAGATGATGTCGATGTCTTGGGTTGTGCGTGCGCCCCAGAACTCCATCGAGACGCCGCCCTTCGTCAGGAAGCGCGGTTCGTCGTTCGCTCGGACTCTGTCGAGAGCTCCGATGAGGGTGATCATCGAGATCCAACGGCGTGTGCGTTCCGGCGCGATGCCGTGAGTCTTTGAGTATTCGTCCAAGAGCCGCTGGAGATGGCTGTGCCTACTCGGCGGCCGCTTCGGGGCTTTGAAGTCCGCGCTCATCGCCGCATCCCCGAGCCGGCCTTCACCCCGATCTCCCGGCGCAGCCGAGCAGCCTGCTTGCCGGTCAGCCTGCCGTTGCGTAGTCCGTGGTCGATCGCCTGGCCAATCAGGGCGAGCCCTAGATGCTCGGCGTGGCACTGGCGGATCGCGTGGACCGGGGTCACAATCGGGATCCCCTCGTGGAATGTCACGTCCTCCTCGGCGAGGGTCTCGTGATGAATGCGGTACAGGGCGGGGATCTCACGTCGTATCCGGTGTCCTTCGGGGACCGTGATGTGGATCTTGCTCGGGTTGACGTCGCTCAGCTCGTACAGCTCGAGCGCGGTTTCGTGAGAGAGCACGCCGCGGGTGCCTCGCGGCCATAGCGTGGCCTCCATGTAGGAGTCGAGTCGCGCCATTGGGAAATGCCGCAAGCGATACAGGCCATGCCCGCGACGTTCGAGCGCACCGCGCTCGGCCATACGAACCAGCGTCATCGGCTGGACGCCGAGCTCACGCGTCTGCTGCTGAGTCACGAAGCCGTACTGGTCGCCTGCGAGCTCGGCGAGCTGGTTGAAGACCGCACCCGGCACAAGGACAAAATAGCATAAAACGTGCTGCTTTGTCCATGAATATTCTAGGACAATACAGAAACAAAATGTTCTATATCATCCAGGTAGCATGGTGAGTTTCAGGGAGGCGATGAATCAAGGCGATCCAGAACCTCGCGCGCGTCGAGCGGATCAGCGACGACCACGCTCACGCGATAGCCCGCCTCGAGCGGATCGACGGAAACCTCGCGTCCCAGCGCCCTCCCGAACGTATCCTGCAGCTCCTCGGCTACAGCCAGCTGATCAGGATGCTTCGGGGCGGCTCGGCCCACAGCAGTTGTGCGCTCGCCTGCTCCCGTCCGCGCGGCGCGTTCGAGCGTGCGCACTGACCAGCCGGCCGTCACAGCCTGACGCGCCAGCCGCCGGCGCTCGTCGTGATCGGCGCACAGCAGCAGCGCGCGGCCGTGCCCCTCGCTGAGCTTCTTCTCCTCGAGGAGCGCCTGAACTTGGTCAGGCAGCTCGAGCAGGCGGACCTTGTGGCTGAGCGAGGCGCGGGAGCAGCCCGCGCGGCGCGCAAGCTCGGCCTTGCTCAGCCCAAACGGCGGCGCACACAGGGCCTGAGCCGACTTCGCCTCCTCGATCGGGTTCAGATCCTCGCGTGCCATGTTCTCGATCAGCGCGAGCTCGAGAGCGGTCTGATCGTCTACCGACCTGATCAGAGCGGGAACCGTCGCTCGACCGGCCTTACAAGCGGCTCGCCAGCGCCGCTCTCCCGCCACCAGCTGGAACTCCCCCTCGAACGGGCGCACGAGCACCGGCTGCAGCACACCCCTCTCCCCCACCGATCCTGCGAGCTCGTCCAGCTTCTCGGGATCAAAGTGGGTCCGCGGCTGACGCGGGTTGCGGTGGATCAGCCCGACCGGGAGCTCCCGGAGCTCGCCCGTATCCAGAGCCAGCGCGTCGATCTCGTTCATGGACTCGCAGTTGAGCACATACGTCGGATCAGAGCGTGTCACGTGACACGCTTGCACGCACCGGCTCGCCGCGCAACGGGCGCCTCAGCAGTCAAATTGTAGGTACGTATGTACCTACAAACGCCCCCACGCTGATCCCGAAAGGCCTCGTCTGCCGCCACTCAACACCTCCAACGTACCGCCCCCTCTCTCCCTTGCGTAAGTACAGACGTAGGTACGTGCGCGCGAAGGTTAGAGGCGTCCTCACCCGAAGAGCGCGGCTCGACGAGGGATGCCTCGGTCCGAGAGCTCCACGACGGTGCCGCTGATCTAGCGCGTACATGCGTGGGTACAGACGTACAGGCGGCCACGTAGACTGCGATATTGAGCGTCCGCGAAAGGTGCGTCCCCGAAGATGGCGAACTCCCCTTCGGAGGGTCAAGACAGACGTCTGTGGGTACGACCGCGCCCACGTCCGCACGGACGTCTGTACTTACAGACCACGCCCTTAGCTCGCCCGTCTTCAAGCCGATTAAACCAAGGAGGTCCAGTTGACAGCCTCGACCATCGTGTTCGCCAACAACAAGGGCGGGACGGCCAAGACCACGAGTACAGCCAACCTGATGGTTGCGCTGACGAGCGACGGTTTTCGAGTGCTGGGGATCGACGCTGATCCGCAAGGTCACCTCACGCAGCTCTTTGGCGCCCGAGACGCCCCAGGAACGCGACTAGAGGACGTCATCGTCGTCGGCGATCTCAGCAAGGCACCATCGGTGGTGACCGAACGCGCCGATCCGCAGACCAAGGAGCAGATCCCACTCGCAGGGGGGGTACATCTGATCCCCTGCAGCGGGGATCTCGCCGAGGTTGCGCTGGGCGTAGCGCGCGCCGAGGACGCCGAGCTACGCCTACGAAACGCCGTGGCGCTCTTGCGCGAGCACTACGACTACATCCTCATCGACGCTCCGCCAGGAACCCAGCCGATGAGCGCCTTGGCGATCATCGCAGCCGACTACCTGGTGATCCCCACGAGGCCGGCCGACCTGGACATGGATGGCTCCGAGGAGCTCTACGAGCTTGTCGACGGCGGCAGCTACGCGGATTTCAACCCCAACCTTCGCGTGCTCGGCCTCCTCGTGACACAGGAGGGCGCCAAGTGGAAGCTCGCCAAAGAGACCGTGCTCACCGCTGAGAGCGCCGACATGAGGGTGATCCCGCAGCACATCCCGTTTGCTGTCGGCGTCGGCAGAGCCCCGCGCTTTTCAATGCCGACCGTCCTGCTCGAGCCCGACACCCGCGTGGCGCTGGCCTACCGGCGAGTGGCCAAGTGGCTGACGGAGGAGGTGGCCATCCATGCCTGAACCGACGATGCAACTCAGCAGACGCGCCCCCGGCATGGGTCGCCGTCGACGCGAGGGTGAGGAGGACCGACTAGCTCCGCCGCCTCGAGATGAGCCACCCACTAGTCGGCCCGTAGAGACACCTGTAGGTACGGACGTACCTACAAAGCCAGGCGCTGGCGCCAAGCAGCGTGCCGCGACAGCGCAGGACAGCAGAGCGATGGTCGGTCCAGCTGCTGCGAAGTTGCGAGACGCCGATTCCCAAGCCGGCGCACAGAGGAGAGAGGCGCAGAATGGCCGAGCCGAGCCAAGCGATCACCATGCGGCGCCGCACGGCGGTGGGACGGCTGCGAGCACTGCGACGCCCGCAGCCACCGTTACGCCGAAGAGGGCCGGCGCAAGTCGCATGTTCAACCTCCGACTGAAGCCGCAGATCGAGGCCCAGCTCGAGGGGGTGATCCAGGGGCTGGCGGACAGGCGCGATGCCAGCGGCGAGCCTGCGCCGGTGGAGACGAACCTGAGCGAGATGTTCCACGCACTCGCTTATGCACTCACGGTCGAGGAGGCAATCGAACGGCTACGCGTCTACCGCCAGTCCCGGGTCGGGCTCTGAGCACACGAACGATCGTGGCCGAGGCTGCGCGCTACCCTGCAGGCATGAGGCATCCAGTCCAGAGCACGATCCCGGGGCCTGAGAGGCCGTCGCTGAGCGATGACGAGCGGGCCGAGCGTTTGCGGCGGCTGTCCGAGCGGATGTTCAGTCCGGACGGGCTTGATCGGGACACGCTCGAGCACATCGAGCAGCTGACGGGCGACGAGTCGTAGCGACTGCATGGACGCAGTGGAGCTGTTGCAGGGCGAGGAGCCGTTTGTCGCGGACACTTCAGCGTGGTGGCGGTTCCTGTCGCTCTCCGGCGAGCTGGCCGGACTCATCAAAACAGCGGTGGACGACGGTCGGATGTGGATCACGCCGATCGTGCGGATGGAGGTCCTCTACTCCGCCCGCAGCACCTCCGAGTACATCGCGCTCGAGACAGACCTCGACGCGCTGCGAATCCTGCGCAACGATCGCTCAGTCACTGATGCCGCAATGAGCGCTATCGGCGAGCTGGCCGAGCGCGCCGATGGATACCACCGCGTGCCGTTCACAGACGCGCTGATCGCCGCCGCCGCCGCGGAGCATGGCGGCGTGGCGGTGCTCCACCGCGATGTGCACTTCGCCAAGCTCGCTGAGGTGCTCGCATTTCAGAACGTCCAGCTACCCGGGTCCTGACCTCGGCCCCCTTTTTCCTCGCCTGTTGCGAGGCTCAACGACCGCTGACGGCAGCGCCTGGGGGAGAGGCCGACTCGACTGTCGCCAGCGCAGACGCCGCACCCTCCGCGGGGATGAACAGCCCGTTGGGCGCCGGCGTGCTGTCCAACGGCGCGAGGCGATCCTGAGCGTGGCCCTTCTCGGGTGAGCATCCCTTGAATGGCCCGTCGGCGTTGAGCAGCACGGCCATGTGGTGGTCGGCGTGGTCGCGGTACCACACTGACATGCCGGTCGCGGGGTCGAGTCGTAGGTGCTCCCAGGCGCGCCATAGTGCCTCTAGGCGGGCGATTGCCTCGGCGTGGCGCCACCACTCGGGGCACCATGTCAGGCTGTTGGCGCTGAGGCTGCGCCGGTAGGTGGGCGCGAGCAGCTCGCGCATGAACGTCTCGACGTCGGGGTAGTAGAGCGCGGGAGCGCTTGTCTCTTCGGGCTTCTGATCCCACTCGCCGAGGCCTTGGGTCACGATGCTTGGTCTTCCTCGGCTGTGCCGTCGTGCTCGGCGAGCGTTTGCATCGCTGAGTTGATCGTCGCGTCTGCGCCGGGGTCGTATCGCCGGATCGAGTCGATGACTTCGGCCGAGCGTGGGCCGGTCATCCAGGGCAGCGAGCGAGCGAGGGTGGGGGGGACGCCAGAGGCGAGCACGACGACGCGGCCTCTGGGTAGCGCGCCGAGGTCTGCTACCTCGAGGATTCGCTCGCGTCGTGTCGCGTGGCTTGTGGAGCGTCCGCCCTTGCCGTTTGAGATGGTGCGTGTGCTGAGGTCGTAGTCGCCGATCAGCTGGGAGAGCTCTGTGAGGAACTCGACCTCTGAGACGCCGCCGCCGTAGACCTTTACGTTTGCGGCTGACCAGAGCTTGCGCATCCCCTCGCGGCCCCACACTTCGACGCCTTGGGACCAGGATTGCAGGATCGTCATGATGCAGATGCCCCTCGAGCCGTAGTGGCTGTAGAGGTTCGGCAGCTCCCGCCAGCGGCACACGTTCGCGGCCTCGTCGAGCACCGCTACCAGGGGGACGGGCAGCCGTCCGCGGGGGGAGCGCTTGGCGTAGTCCTCCGCGGCCTCCGTCACGGCCACCGTCAGTGCTGTAACGAGTGGTCCGGCGGTGCCGCGTCCCTCCTTGGAGAGGCTGTAGAGGGTCCCTGAGCCGCGCACGAACTCTTCTGGTGAGAACTCGCGCCGTTGGGTCGCGCTCAGCCAGGGGTTCCCCGCCCGTCGGGCGGTGTCGGCGCCGGGTGTGACCCAGCGCATCGCTTGGCGGTTGGTCATGAACGCCGCGATCTGCTTGGCTGTCCCGTAGACGCCGGCGCGCTGCTTCTCCGGCGCGTTTACGACCTCCTGCAGGCCCGCCGCCAAGAGGGGGTAATCGTGCTCGCGGAGGATCCCCACCGGCTCGTCCTCGGTCGGGTCGGTCAGCCACAGGTAGACCTGTGTCAGCGACCTGTCTGCGCTCGCGGCCGCGAGCAGCAGGCTGGCGAGGAGGTCCTGCGCGGCTGGCTCGAAGTACGCGTCGGTGCGCGCGGATGGGTCGCGGCTGGCCGATGCGAACACGTCGGCGAGGATCGCCGCCTTCACCTCGTCGAGCACGTAGCTGAGGGGGTTCCACCACCAGCCAGGGGGCTCCTGCACGATCTGTTGCGGGTCGAACACCCAGACCTCTCCCTGGTTGCTGCGTGGGCCGCGCGTGCCGTCGACGAGATCACGCTTGTTCGATGTCGCCAGCACCGCGCCGGGAGCGTCGAGGATCGCTGGGATCGCGCGGGCTGTGCTCTTACCCACCCGGGGCCCCCAGATGTCCACGGCGACGTCCTCCCAGCCCTGGTAGAGCAGCTCGCCGCCGGCGAGGGCGCGCGCGATCGGCAGACCAGGGGTGGCGACACCCAGACGCGCCGCCTCGCTGGCGGCGCTCTTGCGTCTGAGTGCGGCGAGGTCCCGCCCGCGGCCCATGTGCCGTGCGGCACGGTCCACCCGCGAGCGCTTGCCACGCCACCGCAGCAGCCCGGCGAGCACGCCCCCGCCGGCGAGCAACAGCAAGGCGCCCATGGCGGCCAGGACCACGGTCCCGTCCGCCGGCCAGCGCACGGTCCCGCGCACTAGGCCGAACACGAGGTCAAAGGGGTTGGCCGGCAGCTGCTCGGTTCTGGGCCCGATCGCGACGGCGATGTGAGCCGCCACCGTGATCGCACCCACGACGAGGACCACGACGGCGACGATCGTGAGCACTACGACTGTCTCGGCTTGCGTACCTGGCCCGCCGGAGCGCCGGGAGGTGGCGGTCACGACGGGACGGCCGCATGGTCTAGCGCGGCGCTTATGCGGCTCGTCTCATGCCACAGCTTGTTCGTGTCGTTCAAGCTCCGCTCGAGGTTCGTCAGCGCGACATGCACCGGGATCCCCGGCCTGCCACCGACCTTGATCAGGAAGTTCCCGCGGCCGGGGGGAGCGGTCTCCCTGCCCGCCTGGGAGTCCCATGCGGGCGGGTCCTGCCAGCCGATCAGCATGTCTTGCTCGGCCTGGCTGAACGGCACGACCTGTGTGAGCATCGGCATCTCAGCCGCCGGGAGGCCACCGCAGATGACCATCCCCGAGCGCTCCACAAAGCCCCGGGCCTTCATCCGGTCGGCTTCGCTTGGGAGCGCCTGCAGGTCGCTCATGGTGTGGGAAATCATCGCTGTGCCGACGCCGCGCTGACGGTTCAATCTCGTCAGGCCGTCTACGCGGTCGACCATGCCCTGTCCGGCGCGCAGCGCGCGCCAGAGCTCGTCGAGGATCACGAAGTAGTGCCGGCGCGGCTCAAGACCGGCGTCGGCGAGCGCGTTGGCTACCTTCACCGCGCCGAAGCCGTAGGACCAGCACGCCATCAGGACCGCGCCTTGCAGCGCCAGGTCGCTGTCATCGATCGAGGAGACGTCGAACACGACGGGGCAGTCGCGGCGCATCGGCGTCGTGGTGGGGGCGGAGAACATCTCTCCCACCCGTCCGGTGCCGAGCAGCCCCTTGAGCGTGACGAGCAGGTCTTCGGTCACATCGCGGTAGCGCTCCAGGTCCTCACGGTCCATCGCTACCTGGCGCAGATCCTCGGGCGCCGCCTCGATCAGCTCGATTAGGTCTCTGAGGATCGGTACGCCCTCGTGGTGGTCGTCCAGGAGTCGCACGGCGCGGTCGAGGATTGCCTCCTCGCGGTCGCTTGGGGGGGAGGAGCGCAGGATCGTGATCAGCGCGCAGACCATCGTGTGGCGGCGTCCCCTGGCGTCGGCGAGGACCTCTTCGCGGGCCTTGCCGGTTAGGCGTGATGCTGCGCTGGTTGCCTCGCCGGGGTCGAGGATGTTCAGCCGGCCGCGGCCGCGGCCGAGCTCTATCACCTGCCCGTCGGCGGCCTTGATCAGGTCGACGTAGTCGGGCTTCAGGTCGCCGAGCACCAAGGGCATCACGCCGTAGCCCATCAGGCCGAGCGCCATCCGCCGCACGACCGTCGACTTGCCCAACCCTGGCTTTGAGAGGAAGAAGCAGCTCGGGTTGCTGATCAGGTTCGCGTGCTGAAACCAGGAGATCGGATCGGCGCAGAGGGTGGCGCCTGAGAGGATGTTGCGGCCGAGTGGGACGCCGACCATCGGTGAGCCCGTCCCCGCCGCGAACGGCCACATCCCGCATGCCTGCACGGTCGTCGCGCGCCACTCATCCGCGGCCTGCACGTACATCGCGCTGCCACGCCCACGGCCTGGCCAGCCACGCGGCCCGGGCCCACGACGCGGCTGCTTCTCCGTGGTGCTCACAGTGCTCCGCGGATCTCGGCCGGGACCTTCAGGTGCCTGGGGAGGATCAGCCCGAGCGGTAGCGCCGCGACGAACGCGCTGTCCTGCGCGCCATACACCGGGCGCAGCTGGATCCTCGCTGTTGCTGAGAGCGCGTCGATCGCGGCTTCCGCGATCGGTAGACGCTCCTGATCGACGACGGTCGCGGTGACGATCATTCCGAAGTTCACAAGGCCCGCACCGCGCGCCTCCTCTCTGGCGGTGAGCTCCGCGGACTTCTGTTCGCGCAGGACCCGCGCGGTCGGACGCTTCGAGGTCGCCCGGAAGTTCGCGCTGTTGCGGTCGGACTCGACGATCCTTGCGGCGGCCGCCGAGTCGATCGTCCGATACAGCAGCGTGACGCGCTTACGGTCGATATCGCGGTGCGGCGCGAGCAGCTGGTGAAGCACAGAGGACTGCACCTCCCCGCGCGGCGCCCCGGTCATCGACCACGACACAGACACAGCGCCGTCGTGGCGGTAAGAACCCCAGCTGGCTTGTGCGGCGGCGGGGCCGACTTCATCCCACTTCAGGTGAGGGACGGTCTGTGCGCTGTAGGCCGCGTCAAACAGCCGCGCCGTCCGCGGCTCATAGGCGACGCGCACCACCTCGCAGAGCTCCTGCGCGCTGATCGGCCGCGCGGCGCCCGCCCCGGTGGCATGAAGACCCTGGCTCAGCCCCGGCAGGCGTGCGGCGAGATCGCGGGCCATCTCCTGCGCGTCCTTGCGCGGCCCGCCCGCGCGTGGCGCACCGGTGAACGTGAGGGCGACCCATGCGCGCACCGTCGCCGACCCGGCCGGGTAGCTATCCATGACTTCCGCGAGCATCCCCCTCGCGACGTCGGGGGCGTTCTCATCCATCCGGGTGAGCACCTCGCGCTGCAGGCGCGCGCCCGAGTCCGGCGCGGTCTCGACCGTCACCGACGCGGCCACGACCCCCCGCTCATCCGCGAGCGACGCCAGCCACTGCCCCCAATGCGCGACCCACAAGTCGATCTGCTCCTGGTCGACCAGCGACGCGCCGTCGGGCTCGGTGCCGAATACGACGGTGTAGTGCGCGGTCGTCGGGACATGGAGTAGCGCGAAGGGGCGGTTGTAGGAGTCGCGTCCCTCGCTGAGCCTCGAGCGCGCAACCAACCCCGGCAGCTGAAAGCTCCCCGACGCCACCAGTCCCAGCGGCCCTGAGCGGTAGAGGTGCGCGCTGGCCGCGCGGGTCCTGGCCCACATCATCCGTGCCGCGACGCGCTGCAGCACAGTCCGCCCGTGGCGGTCACGGAACACCAGAGTCCCAAGGCCCGCGGTCAGGATCACCAGCACGCACAGCGCCGCGATCACACCCACGACCGCAATCGTGATTATCACGACGATCAGGCCGAAGAAAAGGATCGCGGTCCCGATCATCCCCAACTGCCCGAGGCCAGGCGCCCTTGGCTTGCGCCAGTTGCCATACGTCCGAACAGCCGGCTGCTCAGGCGCTGCCATGCGGACCCTCCTCACCCTCAGACCCCACCGCGTCCTCCGCGCCTTTACGGGCAGCGCCCGCCGCGGCCTGCGCGCCGG
>JACDGG010000141.1 GCA_013815355.1 Solirubrobacterales bacterium | reverse complement strand
CACGACGCGCTACTAAAGTTCTCCCTCGCCCTGATCACCTGGCAACAAATGGGAGTCATGGGGATATCCGGATAGGCTCTTAGGGCTCACGCCTGAATTGTTGAAGGGGTGTAGCTCGCGCTTCTTGGTGTCTAATGCCCACCTTGGGGTTATGCCGATCTTGGTCTGAAATTCGCCGCAAAGTGGGATGTTCAGTGGCGAGGGGGTCTTCATAATCGCGTGGTTTTGCCGAGGTTGCTCTCTGTAGTCGGTCTATAGAGAGGAGCTGGTCGTGGAGGGTCCGTTGGGGTGCTATGCGCCGGGGTTTGGCGCCTTGTTGGTTGAGCGGGGCTACCGGCCTCGGTCGGTGGTGGTCCAGCTGCGGTTGATGGCGCATTTGAGCCGGTGGCTGGAGGAGCGGGTCTGGGAGCCGTCGGGATTGACCCGGGAGGCGGTCGTGGAGTTCCTGGGTGCGAGGCGAGAGTGCTATGTCGATCTCACCGGCGCACGGGCGCTTGACCCGCTGCTCGGGTATCTGCGCGGGCTGGGGGTTGTGCCGGAGCTGCGGCCTGCAGCGGACTCGTCGGTTGAGCGGCTGCTTGCCTCATATCGGGAGTATCTGGTGTGCGAGCGGGGGCTGATGGTCAGCTCGGTTGATGGCCATGAGCGTGTCGCCAGGTTGTTCCTCGCTGCGCGCGCGGACCCGCTTGAGGAATCGTTGGGAGAGCTCCAGGTGGGCGAGGTGACCGGCTTCGTGGTCGCGCAATGCCGGTCGGGGCGGCTGGGAACTGGCGCTGGCAAGAATTTGGTCGGCGGGCTGCGGTCGCTGTTGCGGTTCTTGCACGTCGCGGGCTGGGTGCGGGCCGGGCTGGAGCAGTCGGTCCCGAGCGTCGCTGGATGGCGGCTGAGCTCGCTGCCGCGAGCGCTCGAGCCAGGCCGGGTCGCGATGCTGCTGTCGAGCTGCGACACCTCAACGCCGCTTGGCCGGCGCGATTTCGCGATCGTGACGTTGCTCTCGCGGCTAGGATTGCGGGCGTGTGAGGTCGCCCGCTTGTCGCTGGATGACATCGACTGGCGGGCTGGTGAGCTCACGGTTCGTGGGAAGGGATCGACGATCGAGCGGCTCCCGCTCACGCACGATGTCGGCGACGCGCTGGTCTCATACCTGCGCGACGGACGACCAACATCGCTGTCGCGGGAGGTCTTCCTGTTGGCTCGCGCGCCTGTTCGGGCGCTGAGCCCGGCGGCGGTCACAGCGGTCGTTCGCTACGCGTGTGACCGCGCCGGTGTGGAGCGTGTCGGGGCGCACCGTCTGCGTCACACGGTCGCGACCGAGCTGTTGCGTGCCGGCACGCCGCTGGCGCAGATCGCGCCGATCCTGCGGCACGCGAGCGTGTCCACGACCGCGATATATGCCAAGGTCGACCGGGAGCGGCTGCGGGCGCTCGCGCGTCCATGGCCGGTTGCGGGAGGCGAGGCGTGAGCGCCCTGCGGAGTGCCGCCGAGGACTACCTGCGCGTGCGCCGCGCGCTCGGTTACAAGCTGGAGGTTCAGGGCTGGCTGCTGGACGAGTTCATCACCTATCTCGAACAGATCGAGGCGACGACGATCACGGTCGACGCGGCCGTTGCGTGGGCGACCTCGCCGGCTGCGGCTGAGCGGTCGTATTGGGCTCAGCGGCTGTCCGTGGTCCGCCAGTTCGCCCGGCACTTGCAGACGATCGACCCGGCCTGCGAGATCCCGGCGGCGGCCCTTTTGCCGTTCCGCCCGCGGCGCGGGATTCCCCACCTCTACCAGCCGGAGGAGATCACGGCGCTGATCGCCGCCGCCAGCACGCTGCCGATGGCGCTGCAGGCCGCGACTTACCGGACGCTGATCGGCCTGCTCGCGGTCACTGGGCTGCGTCTCGGCGAGGCGATCCGCCTCGACCGAGACGACCTCGACGTCGACCATCAGCTGCTGCGGATCCTCAACAGCAAGTTCGGCAAGAGCCGCGAGGTCGCCCTACACGAGAGCACGATCCACGCGTTGGAGAACTACGGCCGGCTGCGTGAGGAGCGGTTCCCCAAGCCACGCTGCGAGGCGTTCTTTCTCTCCACCCGCGGCACCCGCCTGCTCGCGCCCTCGATCCACGAGACGTTCAACCGGCTCGTCGCGATCGCCGGGCTCACACCACGCCCAGCAGGCCGCCGCCCCCGCCCGCACGACCTGAGACATGCCTTCGCTGTGCGGACGCTGCTGGACTGGTATCGCGACGGTCTCGACGTCCAAGCGCGACTGCCGCTGCTCTCCACATGGCTCGGGCACGTCAACCCCGCCAGCACGTTCTGGTATTTGACCGCCGCGCCCGAGCTGCTCGCGCTCGCGGCCGACCGGCTGGACCCGACCTTGGAAGGACTCGCATGAGCACCCCGCTCGCCCCGACGCTTGAGGCGTTTTTCACTGACCGGTTGCTCTGCCAGCAGCGCGTGAGCCCGAACACGATCGCCTCATACCGCGACACCTTCCGGCTGCTGCTCGGCTTCGTGCAAAAGCAAACCGGGACGCGGCCGGCACGGCTCGAGCTCACGCAGCTCGACGCGCCGACGGTCGGCGCGTTCCTCGAGCACCTCGAGACCCAGCGCGGCAACAGCGCCCGCACCCGCAACGTTCGCCTCGCCGCCGTCCACTCGTTCTTCAACTACTGCGCGCTGCGTCACCCCGAGCACGCCGCTCTGATCGCCCGCGTGCTCGCGATCCCCGCCAAACGCTCCGAGAAACGGATCGTGACCTTCCTAAACCCCGAGGAGGTCAAGGCGCTGCTTCGAAGTCCTGACCGGACAACCTGGGCAGGCAGGCGCGACCACGCGCTGCTGCTCACCGCCGTGCAGACCGGGCTGCGTGTCTCCGAGCTGCTCGCGCTGACCTGCGGCGACGTGCAACTCGGCACGGGCGCTCACCTTCGGACCCTGGGAAAGGGACGGAAGGAAAGGATCGCGCCGCTCACCAGCCAGACCGTCGCCGTGCTCCGGGTCTGGACGCGCGAGCGCGGCGGCCAGCCCGCCGACCCGCTGTTCCCCACACGGACCGGCACGCCGCTCACCCGCGACGCTGTCGAACGTCGCCTCGCCAAGCACCTCCACGCCGCGCAGCGCAACTGCCCAACGCTGCGATCCAAGCGCGTCTCGATGCACGTGCTGCGCCACACCACCGCGATGATGCTGCTGACCGCCGGCATCGACACCTCCACGATCGCGCTGTGGCTCGGCCACGAGCAAGAGCGAACGACGCACATCTATCTCCACGCCGACCTGGCGCTCAAGCAGCGCGCCCTGGACCGCGCCACACCCCCGAATGGCCGACCCGGACGCTACCGAGCGCCTGACTCGCTCCTCGCTTTCCTCGACACCCTCTGAGCCCGGCGACTATGCCGACCATCGCAGACCGATCCCGCATCCAACACCAGGATTCAGACCAAGATCGGCATAACCCCAAGGTGGGCATTAGACGCCTCATGCCGATGTCGGCATGAGGCGTCCACGCTGATCACCGGCTGGCGCCGGGAGATCGCCCGGGCGACCGTCTCGTTGATGTGATGGAACTGCGCGTCACGGTCGGGGTGGTCCGCTCCCTCCCTGGTCTTCTGGTTGGCCTGCAGGCTGTAGCCCATCCGTTTGAGCAGTCGCAGCACCGTGCGTTCTGAGACCTCATAGCCGCGCTCAGCCAGCGCCCGTGCGAGCTTCGCCGCGCTCTTGGAGGTCCACCGCAGCGGCGAGCATGGATCACCACGCGTCTGTGGCGCCACCAAGCGCTCAAGCTCCTGCTCGATCTCGGGATGAGTCTCAGTGATCGGCTTGCTGCCAGCCCCCGGTCGACGCACACGACCCTCCGCCAGCTCCTCGCCCGACTCAAGCTCCGCGACCCCACGACGAATCGTGTTTTCGTGCAGCCCGGTCGCCCGCGCCACCGCCGAAATGCCCCCATAACCAAACGGACGGGCCTCCGCGGCCGCCCACAGACCGCCGACCACGCTCATTCAGCACTCCCTTACCGCTCAGCAGCCGGTAACGCTCCGCGATCGCCGCCTCATCAGCCACACCCACCCAATTCAACACGACAAACCCAACCCCTGCATTTATTCAGGCGAGAGCCCTTATAGCATCGGCTGTAGCGAAGCCGAATGGTCGCCGTCCCTACGAAGCACGGAAGCTGGTCCGCATCTTCTATCGCCTGCATCTGCGCGATGGACTGTCCCTGGTCGACGCCTACTCCAGAACGCTCGCCGAGGTTCCGTCCTACGACGATTTCGGCATGCCCACTCCGGTTCTGTACCTCGGAGGAGCCCCTGGGCTGCTCGCACAAAAACTGCCGGCCGGTGCGGACGCCGAGCAGGTCTGGCTCAGTTGGCGGCATCGGCAATGCGTCAATCTCTACCACCAGACCTTGAGTGTCCTCTCGCCCGTAGTCGAAGGCAGCTGGAAATGCCTCATCGACGGCAACGAACCGGCCGTCGGCGATCTCGTCGAGAATGCCCTGCGCGAACTGGTGGAGCTCCCGTACCTGCAACGCCGACCGGGGCAGCCACACGCGATCGAGACATCACGTTCATCTCACGGCCGACTCTTCGAGCACAAACGCGGTTCCGAAGCCGCGAGGCTTCTCAAAGCGGGCTCCCCCTGTCCCGCCTGAAAGAGTTCAATTGCCGAGGCAGGAGCTCCTCGGACACAAGCACCTCGACTCCACCCACACTACACACGCGTCGACGATCAATCCTCGCATCGAGGAAAGGACAGTCGTCGGAGGGAGCGCTGCAAGTCCGGCGAGGTTGATCTGATCATCCTCGGCCGCGAGTCGCGCCGTGGTATTGGCTGGCGCTTGGGCCACGGCTTGAGCATGGCTCTTCCTCGGCACGCCCGCGGGCGACGGCGCTCTCGCGGGGTTGCGGCGGTGCATCTGACGGGTGTTCAGTCCCCGAGCGGGCTGGCCTCGACCTCGCCATCAACGCGGCTGGTCATGGCTAATTTATTGGACCATTCTGATCCGCAGATCTCGTGAGTTGCCAGGGAGAGTAGTATTTTGCCCGCTGTGGATGACGTTGTGATGCTCCAACGTGCATGTGTCTCGGTGGGCCGGTCGGTCCTGCTCGTGGAGAACGCCTTCGCACTTACGAAGCCCTGCAGACCCCTGGAGGAGCGTCGCCGGTTCATGAACTTCCTGTCCAAGCGCACATTCACAGTGGCGGTCGTGCTGGCGATGTTTGGGGCAGCGCTTTACGCCGGCCAGGCGCGAGCGGCCGAAGGCTCGGCCCCTATGATCGGTCATGTGACCGCGACCGAAGTCGCGGAACACGAAGTCAAGGTCGAAGCGCAGATCGATCCCGGCAGTCTTGAAGCCTCCTACGAAATCCGGCTGGTGTGGCAGCTTCCCGATCCGCCGGGTGGTCCACCAGCGAATGCGGGCGAACAACCGACAGGAGGCCCACAGACGCAGACTGGGAAAATCGCCGCGGGCTCTGGCTATCAAACCGTAAGCGCAACCCTGACCGGCCTTCAGTGGGGATATACGTATACCGGTGTAGTCACTGCGAGCAACTCCGCCTGCGGAAAAGCCAAGGAAGAATTCGGAATCGCGCTTCACATCAGTGGCGAATTTCCCAACGGGGAGGGCACAGGTCGCCAGTACGAATCGGAAATTCCGTGCTGGTCCACCAAGCTCGCCGAAGAGGAGTCAGCGAAGACTCGCGAAGAATACGAAGCCAAACACGCTCAGGAACTCGAAGCGCAGCACGCCAAGGAACATCAGGAACAGGAATACAGGGAAGCGGCAGCGAGAGCCGTTGAAGCGACAGCACGCCGTGAACGGGAAGAAAAAGAGGCGGAAACGGGCAGCATATCGTTGAGCGGCTCGACTGTAAGGGTTAAGGGCGGAAGGACCGCCTTGGTCAAACTCGAGTGCTTGGGGACCGCAGCATGCAAGGGCAGGCTAACCCTCATGGCGACGGGTGCAGCAGCTCGCATGAGCAGGAGCATGGGCAAACAGAAGAGCGTGCATCCCCGTGTTATCGCGGCAGCCTCCTTCTCGATCGAGGGCGACGAAGAAAAGACGATCGATATGGCGCTGAATCACGCCGGTAGGGCGCTTATTCGCTCGGTCCGTCGGAGTGTCGATGTGAGCTTGGAGCTGCAAGAACTGGCACCCACGGCGGGTTCTAAGCAGACGGTTCGAGTGGGTCTCAGCAAGAAACGCGCGTGTCAAGTTCTTTGCTGAAGCGGTATTTCGGGGCGGCGGGCACGTTCTCGCCGCGTTGGCTGTCAGGGCCGCACACGGCGACCGACGGGTCGCTTAGCGCGTGGTGCGGGCGCTGTCAGCGATAGGGGCGCTCACAGCGCCCCTCGTGCGCGGGTGGCGCGGGCAGCGTCCTTGGCAGGGATGGGGTGTCGCGCTGGGTGAACGTGAGGTCGAGCGCTGTGCGCAGCTGCGCAGCGTGACCGCGGACGTCGTGCTGCTGAGCCCGCCGGCCTTCAGTTCATGTGACCGCCCACATCCTAGAAAGGACGGTCCGAGCACGCCGGAGGGCGTGTCGTACAAGCGGCATTGTCGGAGGGTGCCGGCTTTACACGCGGTGTTTCTCCGTTGGCTTCCTGCTCCGCTCGACCAATGTTCGGATGAGCGCGTCGAAGTCTTCGTCCGCAACAATTGCGGCGCTATCCCATTGTGTGCGTAGGTCTGGCGAGTACGGATAGAGAGCTGCAAGGCTCGCGCGTGCCGCAGCCCGCGCAGCCACCACCGCCTTGATCGACTCCCGTGCAAGCTCCTGACGGAAGCTCTGCAGATCGCTCTCGGAAAGGATTGGGTACGCCTCTGAGTCAATATTGGTCTGCCCGTTCCAGAGAGCCGCCTGAAGCACGCAGACCGCCGTCAACGCGTCTTTGTATAGCTTGCGAGCCAAGCGGCGGCGCGTAAAAACCTCGGGAAGCGCCTGCCCGATTACGACCCCGGCCAGAGCGGATACAGGGGCGAGGATCGCGACCAGCATTCGAGTAGGTTAGTCCGCCGCGATTCGCGGCTCGGGAGTAATGTTGCACAATCGGCGTTGAACGACTCCGAGCCGCGAGAACGTGTGCCGTGCGGAATCGTTGACTATCGCGGAGCCGCGCGCACAATGAGCTGTCTGAACCACCCGAAAGACCGCATCGCCACGAAACGCCCTAACACCAAGTCTCTGAGCGAGGTTCGCGCATCGGCGAAATTGCTGATGCCGTCAGGTTCCTAGGGGCGGACAGAAAATCTGTGGTCTCGGCGGGGAGACGCATCCGTTGTAGGCATTGAGGCACATGCATTCGTCGAATGCGTCGCGCGCTCCAACATGCACGCTTCATAGTCGGACTGGCATCTTGGATTTCCAGGGCCACCGAAGTGCTCTCGAGGAGACCGAAACGCCCGACGGTCTGCTCTCGGCAAGAAGGGGTCGCGTGATGCAGGATGAGGCGTGGGGATGTTTGTCGACATCGCCTTCACGAGATGCGAGAAGACATCCTTAAGCGTCTCGTCCACCAGATCAACCTCTACGACGCTGGCTCGATCGTCGCTCGCATCTGCCCGTTGCTCCCCATGAGATGCCCATCTGTAATAGGCCCGTAGTCGGCTCAGCTGGTGCCTACGAACCGGATCACAGCCATGACTATGAGGCTATCGGACATGCTACTGACACACTGAGCAGAAAGTGTAACCGTTCAGTTGGTCTGGGGGACATAATCGGGCCGCGTCGAATTGGGGGGCGTGGAGCGCGTGGAGGCGGAGGCGATCTATGACGCCGGCCGGGAGGCGGTTGTTGGGGTGTTGCTGCGGATGG
>JACDGG010000140.1 GCA_013815355.1 Solirubrobacterales bacterium | reverse complement strand
CGATCGTCGTGGCGAAGCGCTTGGGGGCGCGCGCGAGGCGGTCGCCGTAGCGCGAGGGCTCGCCGGCGAACAGGACCGTGCCGCCGGGGGCCAGCACCCGCTCGAACTCGGCGAAGGCGCGAGGCAGGTCGGGAATGTGGTGCAGCACGGCATGGCCGAGCACGAGGTCGAAGCTCTCATCGGCGAACGGCAGCCGCTCTGCATCCGCCGTCGCTGTCTGCACGTTCAGTCCGAGCGTGCCTGCGTTGGCGGCGAGCGTGTCGAGCATGCCCTCGGAGATGTCGCTGCAGGTGGCCTCGCCGATCAGCCCGGCGCGCAGCAGGTTCAGCGAGAAGTAGCCGGTGCCCGCGCCGATCTCAAGCGAGCGCGCGTAGTGGCCCGGTTCGTGACCGAGCGCCTTGCGCAGCTTGGAGGTGACCTGCGTCAGCCCGGGATCACCGAAGTCGATGCCCCACTTGGTGTCGTAGTGATCCGCGGCCACGTCGTGGTAGCGCGTGTTCGCGTCGCGGATCTCCTCGGCGCTCAGGGCGGGCGGCACGGTGCGGCACCATATACTCGCGCGCCGTGCTCGCGTCTTGCAACCTCGGAGTGATCTTCGCCACGGAGCGAGTCTCTTGACGACAACTCCTTCGGAGTACCTCCAGCGCGACCAGCCCGAGGGCGTGCCGCCGCTGGCGCTGACGGGCGAGCGCACGCTGCCCGACGTTCCAGAGGAGAATTACTGGTACCGCCGCCATCTCGTCGTCTATGAGTGGATCGCCGAGCAGGTTCGCGGCCTGCGCGTGATCGACATGGCCTGCGGCGAGGGCTACGGCACCGACGTGCTGGCGCGTCTCGCCGCCGGCGCGGTCGGCGTCGATGCCAATCCCGAAGCCCACGAGCACGCGCGCCTGCGCTACCGGCGGAGGAACCTCCGCTTCGAGCGCGACCTCGTCGACACGTTCACCGAGGAGGCCGACGCGGTCGTCTTCCTGCAGACGATCGAGCACCTCCAGGACCCGGGCGCAGTGCTCGCGCACTTTCGCTCGCTCCTCGGCACGGGCGGGTGCGTGTACGTCTCGACGCCGAACGTGCTCACGCTCGCGCCCAAGGGCGCGCCGCGCTCGGGGAATCCCTGGCACGTGCACGAGTATCGCCGCGCGGAGTTCGAGCGCCTCTGCCGCGAGCACTTCGGCACGGTCGCGCTCTACGGGCTCTTCCACGCGCGAAAGCTGCGTGCTCACGAGCTCGCACTGCGACTGGGCTGGGACCGCGTGCACGCCCGGCTTGGTCTGACCGCGCGCTTCTATGACCGCTTCACACCGGCGATCGCTGCATCCGACTTCGCTCTGCGCGCGGCCGGCGAGGCAAACCTCGAGCGGGCGCTGGACTTCCTCGCGGTGTGCCGGCCGTGAGCCGCGGCCGCGGCGGCGGCTCGCTGGCGATCGTCCTGCACACGCACATGCCCTACGTCGAGGGCTTCGGCACGTGGCCCTTCGGGGAGGAGTGGCTGTGGGAGGCGATCGCGGGCTGCTACCTGCCGCTGCTCGAGGTGCTCGACACCGGCGCGCCGCTGACGCTGTCGCTCACACCGGTCCTCTGCGACCAGCTCGAGGCCCCCGGCATCGCCGAGCGCTTCGAGAGCTTCGTGCGCGAGGTGCGCCGCAACACCCACGAACAGGACGCCGCCGGCCTGCGCGCGGGCGGACATGACGATCTCGCCGCGGAGCTCGATCGCTCCTGGGGCGACTACGCGGGGGCGCTCGAGGCGCTCGAGCGGCGCGAGCGAAAGCTTCTCGGCGCGCTCGCGCGCCACGCGCAGTGGACATCCTCCGCGACGCACGCGATCCTGCCACTGCTGGCCAGCGACGCGGGCGTGCGCCTGCAGCTGCACAGCGGCGTCGAGGCCCACCGCCGCCGTGTCGGCGGGCACTGGCGAGGAGGCTTCTGGCTGCCCGAGTGCGCCTACGCGCCGTGGCTGGGCCGCGCGCTCGAGGACGCTGGTGTCGCTGCCGTGTGCGTCGAGCTGACGAGCCTCTTCGGGCTTGGCTCCGAGCGCCACCTGCGTCCCCTGCGCAGCGAAGCCGGCGTGCTGCTCGTGCCGGTCGACCGCGCCACGATGTCGCTCGTCTGGAGCGATCGGGGCTATCCCGCCGGCGCCGCCTACCGCGACTACCACCATCACACGATCCACCACCACAACCCCTGGAACAACGCCGGCGGCGCCTACGACCGCGCCGCGGCGCTCGCGCTTGCCCGCAAGCACGCCGCCGACTTCGTTACGCGCACGCTCGCGCGGCTCGCCCGTGCCGGCGAGTCCCCCGAGATCGCCGCCGCCGGTGGCGGCCTGGTCGTCTGCGCGCTGGACACCGAGCTGCTCGGACATTGGTGGTATGAGGGCATCGACTGGCTCGCCGCGGTCGTGGAGGAGTGCGCCCGCCAGGGTCTCGAGCTCGTTCGCCTCGACGACGCGCTGGAGCGGGTGCAGGCGCTGCCCGTGGTCACGCTGGCAGACCGTGCGGTGCTGAGCGGCGAGGGGCTCGCGAGCAGCTGGGGACAGGATGGAGACCTCTCGACGTGGTCTGGGCCAGCCGTCGCCGAGATGGCCTTCGCCACGCGTGCCGCCGAGCTCGAGGTGCTTCTCGCCGGCAGGCGTGCGGGCCCGGCGGCGATCCGCGAGCTGCTTGCCTTGCAGGCCAGCGACTGGGCATTCATGAGCTCCCGCGGCATCGCCGCCCCCTATGCCCGCGAGCGTTTCGAGGCGCATCGCATCGCGCTCGCCGAGGCGCTGAGCGCGGGCGAGCAGGCCGGCGTCGAGCGCCTGCGCAACCTCGCTGTGGACGCCGACCGTGGCTCGCTGCTCGCCCCCTGAGCGGCCTGCTGCTCGCGTCTTGAGCGCCCGCTACTCCCAGCGCATCGCGGTGGGCGCCTCGCGCATGCGGATCACACGCGCGGGGATGCCGGCCACGACGGCGTTGGCGTCGACGTTGTCGGTGACCACGGCGCTCGCGCCGATGATCGCGTTCTCGCCCACGCTCACGCCGCGCAGGATGCACGCGCCGTAGCCGATCCAAACGTTGTGCCCCACGCGCACGTCGCGCTTGTAGATCCCCTGCAGGCGAATCGGGCGCTCGACCTCGGTGACGCCATGGTCGAAGTCGATCAGCATCACGCGGTCGGCGATGATGCACTCGCGCCCGATCGAGACGTGCTGGAACGCCGAGATCGTCGCCTCCTGGCCGATCACGGTCTTCGCGCCGATGCTCACTTCGCCCTCGTGCACACGGATCTTGCTGCCGTGCCCGATCCACGCCCAGCGCCCGATGCGCAGCGTCGCCTCGCGGCCGATCTCGAGCTTGACGCCCGGGCAGATGAAGCACAGGCCGTCGGTCTGCAGGCGCTTGCCGTGGCGCAGCTTCAGCCACGTGAGGCGTGCAAGCAGGTGCGCGTAGTCGCGGCTCAGCATGTTGCTGGCGCGCATGAAGCGAAGCAGTGCGCGCGGGCCACCGGCGAGCGGGGCAGGCGCGCGCCGTGTGGCGCTCGCCTCAGCGCGCTCGGGCTCGGGGTCCACGGTGGTGTGGGAGGCGAGCTGCATCGCCGAATCGTAAGGGACCGCCGCCGCTCAGCGGCCCTGCGATGATTGCGCGCTCGATGGCCGGCGGACCGACACTCGCGCAGCGCCTGCTCGACGGCGACCGTCGCGCGCTCGCGCGTGCGATCACGCTCGTCGAGGATGACCGTCCCGAGGGCTGGGAGCTCGTCAAGGCGATCTTTCCCCACACCGGCAAGGCCGAGGTCGTCGGCTTCACGGGGCCGCCCGGTGTCGGCAAGTCGACGCTGATCGGGGCGCTCACGAAGGCGCGCCGCGAGGCCGGTCGGACGGTCGGCGTGCTCTCGATCGATCCCTCCTCGCCCTTTACCCACGGCGCGCTGCTGGGCGATCGCATCCGGCTGACCGAGCACTTCCTCGACCAGGGGGTGTTCATCCGCTCGATGGCCAACCGCGGCGCGCTGGGCGGCCTCTCCGAGGCCGCGCTGCAGGCCGCGCTGCTGCTCGACGCGGCGGGGCGCGACGACGTGTTCGTGGAGACCGTCGGCGTCGGGCAGGCCGAGATCGACATCATCGACCACGCCGACACGATCGTGCTCGTGCTGATGCCCGGCTCCGGCGACTCGATCCAGGCGCTGAAGGCGGGCGTGATGGAGATCCCCGACGTGATCGTGATCAACAAGGCCGACCATCCGCTCACCGACACGATGGTCCGCGAGATCCGCGGCGTGCTCTCGCTCGCGAACCTCGAGCGCTCGCCGGAGGAGGTGCGCGGCCGCTGGAAGGTGCCGATCGTCAAGACCGAGGCCACGCTCGGCCGCGGCATCGGCGAGCTGGTCGCGAGCCTCGAAGGCCACCGCGCGCACATCCTCGCGGCCGGCCAGCTCGAGGAGCGCCGCGGGCGCAACCTGCGCAACGAGGTGCTGGCGATTGCCACCGCGCGGATGCGCAGGCGTCTCGAGGAGGAGCTGCACGAGGACCCCGAGTTCAAGCGCCTGATCGCCGAGGTCGTGCAGCGCCGGCTGGACCCCGCGAGCGCCGCCACGGCGCTGCTGGAGCGCGCCACGCGACTGGCCGAGCCCGTCGAGTAGCCTCGCCATCGCCGGCGCACCGAGCGCGAGATACCGCTGGTCGTGCTCGAGCCGCGCTAGCCCGTCACGCTGCGTTGCGTCACGCAGTCAGGCGTGATCAGGCGCCGAGCGCGCGGGCGATCACCATCTGCTGGATCTCGTCGGTGCCCTCGCCGATCGTGAGGATCTTCGCGTCGCGGTAGAAGCGGCACACCGGATACTCCTCGATGAAGCCGTAGCCGCCGTGTATCTGCACGGCCTCCTCGGCGCAGCGCACCGCGAGGCGACCGGTCTTCAGCTTCGCCTGGGCGGCGGTGAGCGTGAAGTTGCGCCCGGCGTCCTTCTCGAGCGCGGCTTTGTGCACGAGCAGGCGCGCCGCGGCGATCTCCGTGGACATGTCTGCGAGCTTGCCCTGGATCGCCTGGAACTTGGAGATCGGCTTGCCGAAGGCACGGCGCTCCTTGGCGTAGGCGAGCGCCTGATCGAGCGCCCCCTGCGCAAGCCCGACGCCCATCGCCGCCACGCCGATGCGCCCGATGTCGAGAATGTGCAGGAACTGCTTGAAGCCCGCGCCGCGCGGGCCGAGCAGGTTCTGCTCGGGGACACGGCAGTCGCTGAACGTCAGCGGGCGCGTGTCGGAGGCGTTCCAGCCCATCTTGCGGTAGGGCTCCCCCTGCTCGTAGCCGGGTGTGCCGTTGGCCACGATCAGGTTCGAGATCTCCTTGGCGCCGGAGGCCTCATCGCCGGTCACGGCCGTGATGCAGACCACGCCGGAGATCTCAGTGCCGGCGTTGGTGATGAACTGCTTGGCGCCGTCGATCGCCCATTCGCCGTCCTCGAGGCGCGCGCGGGTGCGCGTGTTGCCGGCGTCCGATCCGGCCTCGGGCTCGGTCAGCCCGAATGCGCCCAGCCGTTCGCCCGAGCACAGTTGCGGCATCCACTCGCGCTTCTGCTCCTCGCTGCCGAACAGGTACAGCGGCTGTGTGCCCAGCGAGGTGTGCGCGCACAGCGTGATCGCCACAGAGGAGTCCACGCGCGTGAGCTCCTCGACCGCGAGCGCGTAGGCCAGCGTGTCCCCGCCGCCGCCGCCGTACTCCTCGGGGAACGGAATCCCCATCAGGTTCAGCTTGCCGAGCTTCTCGACGATCTCATAGGGAAAGCTCTTCGTGCGATCGAGCTCCTCGGCGACAGGGGCGACCTCGCCCTCGGCGAATTCGCGGACGGTGCGCCTGATCAACTCGTGATCTGGGGAGAGATCGAAATCCATCGCGTCCGGCATTCTCACACGTCGCGTCTGGAAGGATGGGCTCCTCGTGACGCGCACCCGCCTGATCCTCGATTTCCTGACCCGCGGGCGCAGCTACCGCTACGGCCCGCATCGCTCCCAGCGCGCCGACCTGTACCTGCCCGTGGGGGCCGGGCCGCACCCGGTGATGATCATGATCCACGGCGGCTCGTGGCACAAGCGCTACGGCAAGGTCGTGATGCGCGGCCTCGCGGGCGATCTGATCAGGCAGGGATGGGCGGTCTGGAACATCGAGTACCGGCGCCTGGGGGAGGGGGGCGGCTGGCCCGCGACCTTCGAGGACGTCGCTGCGGCGATCGACCACCTGTGGGAGCTCGACGCGCCGCTCGACCTTGACAGCGTGAGCGTGCTCGGTCACTCCGCCGGCGGCCATCTGGCGCTGTGGGCGGCCGGGCGACCGAGCATCGCCGTCGGTGAGCCGGGCGCAGAGCCGGCGATCGAGCTCAAGCGCGCGATCAGCCAGGCCGGCGTGTGCGACCTGGCGGGCGCGTATCGCATGTGGCGGGGAGGAGCCGCGGGCGCGCTGATGGGGGGTTCGCCACAGGACGTGCCCGATCGCTACGCGGTCGGCGACGCGCTCGCGCTGGCGCCCGTGGCGATGCCGGTGCTGCTCGTGCACGGGCTGCTCGATCGCACCGTCTCGATCGAGCTCAGCCGCACCTACGAGCGCGAGTCAAGCGCCGCAGGCGCCGCGGTCGAGCTGATCGAGATCGACGGCGAGGCCGGCGGGCATCGCGCGCACGTCGATCCTCGCGGCGCCGCATGGGCGGCGGTCGCAGGCTGGCTGCGCGAGCCGCTACGAGTCTGAGTCTGCGCGGGAGCCGCCGTAGGAGCGCGCCAGCTCGACGAGCAGGCGCACGCCGTAGCCGGAGGCCCCCTTGCCCACGTAGTCGCGTCCGAGGTCCCAGGCCGATCCGGCGATATCGAGATGCGCCCAGGGCACCTCGCCGACGAAGCTCGACAGGAACGTCGCGCCGAGGATCGTGCCGGCCTTGCGCCCTTCGGGCGCGTTGTCGAGGTCCGCGTAGGTGCCCTTGACCAGTGTGGCGTACTCCTCATGAAGCGGCAGGCGCCATAGGATCTCCCCGCTGCGCTGCCCGGCTTCCTCGAGGCGCTCGGCGAGCTCGTCGCTGTTGCTCATCAGCCCCGCGTAGGTCGAGCCGAGGGCGATGATCACCGCGCCGGTCAGCGTCGCCAGATCCACGAGCCGCTCGGCGCCCTCGGCGATCGCGTGACAGAGGCAGTCGGCCAGCACGAGGCGCCCCTCGGCGTCGGTGTTGTTGATCTCGATCGTCTTGCCGTTCGCGGCCGTGACGATGTCCCCGGGCTTGATCGCGCGCCCGCCCGGCAGGTTCTCGGTGGCTCCCACGACAGCCACGAGGCGCACCGGGAGGCGCAGGCGCGCGATCGCAGCGACGGCCTCGATCACGGCGGCGCCGCCGGACATGTCGAACTTCATCTCCGACATCTTCGCTCCGGGCTTCAACGAGATGCCACCGCTGTCGAACGTCACGGCCTTGCCCACCAGCCCGAGCGTGGGCCCCTCGCCGCCGCCGTCGTAGCGCATCGTGATCAGCGCCGGCGGCTGCTCTGAGCCCTGCGCGACCGCTGCGAAGGCGCCCATGCCGCGCTGCACGAGGCCGGCCCGGTCCTCGACGGTGACCGTCAGGGCCGGCTCGGCGGCGGCCAGCGCGAGCGCGTACTCGCCAAGCGCCGTGGGCGTGAGGTCGTTGCCGGGACGGTTCTGCAGGTCGCGTGCGCGATTGGCCGCTTCGGCGACGATCGCAGCCTCGGCGACGCTCTGCTCGAGGTCCTCGCGGCCGGCGAGGATCAGCCGCTGCAGGCGCTGAGGCTGCTCGTCCTGCGCGGACCTGTGCAGCTCGAAGCGATAATCGCCGAGCAGCGTGCCCTCGACGAT
>JACDGG010000139.1 GCA_013815355.1 Solirubrobacterales bacterium | reverse complement strand
CTGCAGGACCGCGCGCTGGGCGAGCGCCTTGCTGCTTCCCGCAGGCGTCTTGACCGCCGCCAGATCGATGAGATCCTCGATCGCCGCGCGCGCGATGCCGAGTGCGACGGAGGCGATCCCGGCGGCGAGCAGCCCGAACAGCGGGAAGGAGTACAGCGCGCCCGCGACGCGCGGGCGGTCGCTGAACAGCGACACGGCGCGGCTGCCCGGCACGAACAGATCGGCCACGGCGATGTCATGGCTGCCGGTTCCCCGCAGCCCTGAGACCGACCACGTGTCGATTACCTCGACGCTCGCGATCGGCATCAGCATCAGACGCACGTCGGGCGCGCCGCTGCCAAGCAACTCCGGGCTCTGCCCGTCGTGGACGATGCAGCCGCCCATCACCCAGTCGCAGTGCTGCACGCCACTCAAGAACGACCAGCGGCCGCTGATCAGAAAGCCCTCCTCGTGTCGCTGCGCCCGCCCGCGCGGGGCGAACACGCCACCGGTTATCGAGTCTCCCCCGGCGTAGATCAGCTGCGCCTCGACCTCGGGCAGGTAGGCGCCGAGCAGGCTGCTGGTCGAGGCGATCATCGCGCACCACGCGGTCGCGCCATCGAAGCGCGCAAGCTCCTCGAGCGCTTCGATCATCGCCGCCGGCTCGAGCTCACCGCCACCGAGGCCGCTCGGCAGGCACATCCGCATCAGCCCGCTGGCGCGCAGCTCGGCGAGCAGATCCGCCGGCAGCGCGCGCTCGCGCTCGATTTGCTCCGCCGCCGCTCCTGCCAGGGCTCCCACACGCCGCGCTGTCTGAAGCGGCGTCTCGGCGACGCTGCTCGCGGGAGCGCTCATCCGCGCCACGGCCGGCGGCTCACGCTGCGCTCGCTTCATCCGGCACACGAGCGCGCACGATCCAGGTCGAGGCCGGCGCGAATATGCCGGCGTCGCGCTGCCACTCCCCGAGCCCCTGGCGCAACGCGACCGCCACATCCCCGTGCAGATGCGCTGCACGCTCGCCCGCGAGCCGCAGGATCTCACCGGCGGGTCCAAGGCTCATCGCGAAGTTCACGGCCTCCTCGAGATCCGTGCCGATCATGATCGGCAGATCGCAGCGCGTCAGCGAGACTTCCTCGAAGCCCGCGCTGAGCAGGATGCCACTGGTCGTATCGGCGTTGCCCATCGAGAACGGCCCTGGCCCGCAGGTTGGCTCGTCGTACTCCTCAGGCTTGGTGACGAAGCGCTCGGTGATCTCCTGGGTGCGGTAGACCCAGTCGTTCTCGGCCTTCGCGCGCCACACCACGATCGCGAGCCTGCCGCCCGGCACAAGCGCTCGGCGCACGTTGCGAAGCGCCGCGACGGGGTTTGCGAAGAACATCGTCCCCATCTGCGAGAAGGCCAGATCGAAGCTCCCATCCTCCAGCCCCGCTTCGACGTCGGCGACCGCGAAGCGCACGTTGCCGGGCGACTCCACGCACGTCTCCGACTGAGCGGCCTCGATGAAACGCGGCGCCACGTCGACGCCCACGGCCTCACCGCTCGGCCCGGTGAGCTCCGCAAGCCGGCGCGTCGTCAGGCCGAAGCCGCAGCCGACGTCCAGTACCCGCTCGCCCGGCTGCGGCGCCGCGAGGCGGAGGGCTCGACTGCCGTGGGCTCCGAGCCCGTCGGTGAGCAGATGGCGAAACTGAACGAAGCGGTCAAAGAGCGGCCCATCCCAAGCTCGAATTGCCTCCTCGTTGGCTGACACCCTCGGCGTAAGGTAGCGGACGGCGCCTGCGGCGATGTCACACGAGCAGCTCGCGTTTGCGAGTGCGGGGACTCAGCCGCTCGGCGCGGCTGCGGCGAGCGCGAACGGGCTGCCCTCGGAGTCCTTGCAGATCGCCCAGCGCTCGCCAGGGTGTACGACGCTTCCCCCAAGCGTCGTGACCTGGGTGAGCGCGGTGGCTATGTCTGCGACCTCGAAGTAGGGCAGCGAGAAGGAGTCGCCCGGGCCGCGGCCACGTTCGTGCACCCCGACGGCGGTGCTCCCCGCGCGCGTCTGCCACCCCTCCCCTTCCTCCTGCACGCGCGGATCGAGCTCCTCGCCGAGCAGGCCGCCCCAGAAGCGCAGCGCGCGCTCGGTGTCATCGGCGGGGAACTCGATCAGCGACGGGCGCGGCACACCCGAGACGATAACGGCCTGCGCCTGCGTCCTCGGGAGCGATCGGCGCCGGGCTCGCGAAGATCGCGTCTGAGCGACGATCCCGCAGCCGCAGGGCAGCCGGCGTTAGGAGCGGCCGTAGCCGAGTAGCGCGAAGCTCTCGAGCCCTTCATCGACACCCATCTCGGCGCGTTCGACGCGCGCGAGCTGCGCGACATAGGAGCTTTCGCCCGCTTCTGAGGCACGGTGGGAGAGCGCGCGGTAGGCGCTCTCGGCGGCGAGCAGCGAGCTTCCGAGCGCCGCCTGCGCCGCACCGGCTGCGATCGGCGGTTCGAGGGGCGAAAGGCCCGCAGCCGCCGCCGCGAACTTCGCGGCGAGCGTGGTGGCGAGCACGCCGAGCTGCGTGGGACGCTTGCTTTCGTGAATGCGCCTGCGCAGAGCGAGCCTTTCGCTGTCCAACGTGTGAATCGCTGCACCCAGCTGCTTGGCGTAGCCGGCGTCGGGCGTGAGGTCGAACTGCGACTGGCCGACGAGCGTGAGCTTTGCGACGATCTGCTCGCACTCGCTGAGAATCGCGACGTAGCGCTTCGGCGCGTAGCAGCCGATCGCCGTCGGACCGTTGCCGGGATTCGGGATCACGTACAGGTTCAACGCCTGCCCGGCTGGATAGCCGCTGATCTGCAGCCCGCTGTACCTGTATGCCTGGCCGCCGAGGAAGTCCAGCAACTCGGTCTTCGGCACGCCGAGAAGCACCTTGCGGAAGCTCGCCGGCAAGGGACTCGGTTCACCCGCCGTGAGCTGCCCGCTGATCAATCCTGCCTGTTCGTGGGTTCCAGCGGCCACGAGCGCGAGCTCACGCGCCAGCGCCAGTCCGGGGATCGCCACGGGCGCCCGCGTACGCTGCCAGCTGGAGGGGAATTCCAGCAGGACGTCTGCGCCTGAGACGATCCGCGAGGTCTTCTCCAACGTCACCGCCGTCGAGGCGGGCGCGTGTCTGTAGCCGACCATGTATCCCGCGACGGCGACCACGACCAGCAGCGGCACGGCGATCAGCGGCAGTCTGCGACGGCGGGCGTACACCTCAGCCCGAGCTGTCAAAGGACACGCCGCCGCCTCCGCCGCCCTTGGGTGCGGCGGATCCTCCGCCGGAGTTGCTTTTCGCTGCGGGGGCGGACTGCGTGGTCACGGGCGTCTTGGCAGGCGGCTGCGTCACCGCGGCGGGCGGTTGCACCACAACCGGCGCTGCGGGCGGCGGCGCGGGGGATGGCTGTGTGAGTACCGGCAGCGCGCTCGGCGGCGACGTTGTCGACGAGCTCGCCGCAGGTGTCGATTTTGACTTGGGCGCACTCGTGTGGAGGACGGTCACGACCGGTGTGGCGAGCTTCAGCGGGGGAGCAACGCTGAGGCG
Organism: Solirubrobacterales bacterium; assembly: GCA_013815355.1. Classification (GTDB taxonomy): domain Bacteria; phylum Actinomycetota; class Thermoleophilia; order Solirubrobacterales; family Solirubrobacteraceae; genus Palsa-744. The sequence continues at coordinate 4,305 of JACDGG010000139.1, read as the reverse complement.
AACGGGGATCTCGCCGCTCGCCTGCGTCGCTGCGACTTCGGGCAGCGTCACGGAATGCCCCCCGCGGCCGGGACTCAGAGCGCGCCCGGCGAGGAAGGAGAGCGCGAACAGCCCCACGCACGCCGCGGCCACGACCGCGAGCACCCGCAAGTCCACGCGGATCATCGGCGTGCGCGGTTGCAGCGTCCGGCGCTCTGTGGGCACGCTGCTCATCAGGAGGGCCAGCTCATCGGCTTGGCTCCGATGCGATGAGGGCGGCGAGGGCCGCTCGCCCGAGATCTCTTCCAGCCGTCATGAAAACGTCGCTCCAAACCTAGTTCTTCTTGCACAAGCCCCGCGCAGTAGGAGCAGGCGGCCCTCAGCAATCTCCGATACTTCCGCCGCTGCGAATGATAGGGACAGTTGACGGAGTTTTGGTATGTCTTCAAAACCCCATCAATGTGCGCTTTAGTCAAGCCTCTTCAAGTTACGCGACGGGCGCCTCGGCTGCGGCACACTCGGCGATCCGTTAGACGCGAGCGGGATACTGGCGCGAGCGCATGAGCCAGCTCGCGAGCCTGTTTCCAATCGGTCACATCTACGACCTCGTCGTGTCCGACAACGGCCGCCAGCACGCCTTCGTCTGCCTAGCCGCACTGCTCATCGCCTTCCTGGCGATCCGCACCAGCGCACGCATGACGCGCGCCTTCACATGGTGGCCCGGCGGCGTGGAATCCGGCGGCGTCCATCTGCACCACTTCGTGTGGGGCATATTCCTGATGCTCGGCAGCGGCTTTCTCGGTATCGGCTTGCACCTGCACGAGCCGTGGGGGGGCATCGACGCCGCGGTGTTCGGCGCGGGCGCCGGGCTGACGCTCGATGAGTTCGCGCTGTGGACGCGCCTGGAAGACGTCTACTGGAGCGAGGAGGGCCGCTCCTCGCTGGAGGCCGTGGCGATCGTGGGCATCGTCGGGCTGCTGGTCGTGATCGGCGTGCGCCCGTTCGACCTCGATGCCCCGGCTTCGGCGATCGCCGTGAGCGTCGCAATTGGATGCTCGCTGCTCGTATCGGTGATCGCCTTCCTGAAGGGACGCATCGTGCTCGGCGTCCTCGGCCTCTTCATACTGCCCCTCGGGCTGCTCGGAGCGCTGCGTCTCGCGCACCCACGCTCACCCTGGGCGCGGCGTCGCTACGCGCCCCAGAGCGCCCGGCGCGAGCGCGCCGAGCGGCGCTTTGAGGACCCCACACGGCTCGGAGCCCGCGCGAGCCGGCGCCTGGCCGACCTGATCGGTGGGCGCCCCAGCGAGCCTGAGCCGCCCGCCACAGAGACCTCGGCGCCCCCCGCTTAGAACCGGCTTTCAGAGGATGCTCCCGATCCCGTGGATCGCGGCCGTGCCCAGCACGATCTCGAGCACCACGCCGGCGGCGCCGACGATCAGCGCGACGATCACGACGAGGATGTCCTCGAGCAGCACTCCCAGCGCGAGCAGCACGACTCCCAGCGCAGGCAACGTGTCCAGACCGGTGAACGGCGGCGCGAAGAAGGCGCCCGCGGAGCCTGCGATCACGAGCATGCCGAACACGATGCTGCTCAAGCGGTGCTCGAACAGAAAGCGCATGCGTGGCCGCGAGAGGCGCTCGAGGCGGCGGATCATCCGCATCAGCCCATGCAGGAAGCGCTGCTGGCGCGAGCCCCCGAGCTCCAGGGCGCACCATTTCTGCGGAAGCCATATCCGCTCGCGCCCGAGGATCAGCTCGAGCGCCAGGAGCGCGGCGATGATCTCGAACACGTGCGTCGCGCCGCCCGTCGGCAGCGGCAGCGCCGGCACGCCCAGCAGCAGAACGAACAGGAGCGCGAAGCTCTTCTCCTGAAACAGCTCGATCAGGCTGCCGAGCGTGCGCTCGCCCTTGCCCCCGAGCCAGCGCTCGAGCTCGTCGCTGACCTTCGCCGGAGCCGCCGCGCGCTCGCGTGTCCGCGAGGAGCCGGGAGGCGTGATGGGCGAAGAAGTCATCGACAGCAGGGTAGTGACGGCGCCGCGCGTCTCGGCGCAGGAGCCTCAGCCGAGCGGCCCCCGCGGCTCGGCGATCACCTCAAGCCCGTCAGCGTGAGTGGCCCGAAGGAGGTGATCAGCGCCACATCGACCGCATCGCGTCCGCGCCCCACCACCACGCGCCCGATGCGCGGGGTGTTGTTGCGCGCGTCGAAGGTGTGCCAGCGGATCGTCTCCGCGGCCTGCGATGAGCTGAGTCCGAAGCGAGCACCGACCCTCAGTGCCGGTGCCTGCTGAGCCGTGGAGCCTTGAGGCATCGGATCTGTCATCGCTGGCTCGCAGCATGCCACGTCGTGCAGCGCTTGCCTGACCCCTATCCTCGCCGCCCCGCCCGGCGCCGCGCGGCCGTCGCGCGCCCAACGCGCCGCTAAACGTCGAGCCGGAACTCGCCGTCGCTGTAGATGACGCGCTCGCCTCCGCCGCGCAGCTGCGCGGTCACGCGGCGGTCGGTCGTCGAGACGATGTCTGTGTGCACGCTTGAGTTGTTGAAGCCGAGCTGTGTCCAGCGCTCCTCGGAGACCTCGCTCGGATCGCCGTCGTAGGCGTCCTGGTAGGAGCGACCGACGGCGATGTGGGTGTTGCCGTAGGCGCCTCCGACGTTCTCGTCATACAGCGTGTGGGCCATGAAGCGCGTGATCCGCGAGTAGCGGCGGTCGGTCAGCGAGAACTCGCCGACCCGGTCGGCGCCCGCGGTCGCGATCATCTCCGTGAGCACGCGCTCGTTCTCCTCGGCGCTGGCGGCCGTGACCTTGCCGCCGGCGAACGTGAGCTTGATGCCCTTGACGAGGTTGCCGTAGCGGTAGAGCGGCTGGTTGCAATAGATCCAGCCCTCAGTGCCGCGCCAGTCGGGGCTCGTGAAGATCTCAAAGCTCGGGATGTTGCGACCGCGCCCGCCGAGCCAGCGGCGGTGCTCGCCGAGCGATATCCACAGATCGACGTCCTCGCCTTCGACGTGCAGGCGTTCGATGTCGAGCTCGTTCAGGCGCCGGCGCGTCTCGTCGAGCTGCTCGCCGACCTCGCGCCAGCGCGTGACGGGGTCCTCGGAGTCCAGGAAGCAGGCATGCACGATCTGCTCCCAGTACTCGGACTCCTCCATGCCGGTCTCGGCCGCCATCGCTGGGGTCCCGTAGAGGCCGAGCGTCCAGCTGAAGCGCCCGGCGTTCTCCTTCTCACCGCGCCAGTCGAGCAGCGGTCGCATTGCCTCGCCGCGGCGCATGATCCGCGCCGGGTCGACCGAGTCCAGCGCGTGCGGGTCGCTCTCGGCGATGACCGACACCTGGTGGTCCATCTCGTCGACCAGCCCGCGCATGTAGCGCGCTGAGAAGTGATCGAGCTGGGCGTCGCCGGCCGACTGATAGAAGTCGCGCGAGAGGTTGTAGCTGCGATCGTCATCGGGCTGGTAGCCGCCGATCACGTGTCCGCCGGCCCGCCATACCGCCCGGTTCAGCTCCACGTAGAGCGGCTTGGCGCTCTCGGAGGCCACGATCCGCACGACCTCACCCTCCTGCACGCCTCGGCCGCCGCCGAGCGCGAAATCGACGAGCACCGATGCGTAGCGCTCGAGGACCTCCTGGGGCGGGACGAAGCTCATAGCGGGGACCCTAGTGGCCGCTGCCGACGCGCGCCAGCTCAGAACAGCGCATCGAGGGAGACCTCGATCCTGTGCGGCTCCCTGTTCGGTCTCCCGGCGGCGATCTCGGGCTCCTCGGCGTGTGGACGCTCGATCTCGAACAGCTCCTGCACGGCGCCGGTCAGAAACCGCGACGCCTGTCCGAAGCCATGGGCGTCATCGCCGCCGTGAGGGCGGTGGTAGAAGCGCGCCGGCACGTACACATGCAGCCGCCGCCGCGCGCGCGTCAGGGCAACGTAGAACAGCCGGCGCTCCTCGGCGATGCCCTCCTCGCTGGAGGTGCTCATGTCGGCCGGGAAGTTCCCGTCATAGGCGGCGATCACGTGCACTGCATCCCACTCGAGGCCCTTGGCCGAGTGCGCGGTGCTCAGCACCAGATAGTCCTCATCCAGATGCGGCGGCCCGGCGATGTCGGCGCTCGAGGCGGGCGGGTCGAGCACGAGCTCTGAGACGAAGTGGCGGATGTCGGCGCTCGAGCGCGCGGCGGCCGCGAGCTGCTCGAGGTCCCCGACGCGCACGCCGCCGTCGGCGTAGCGCAGGCGGATCAGCGGCTCGATCGACGTGCACAGCCGCTCGACCTGTATGCCGGCCGGGTCATCCGCACCGGCGCCGGCCGCCGCCAGCGCGGCGATCACGGCCGCGGCC
>JACDGG010000138.1 GCA_013815355.1 Solirubrobacterales bacterium | reverse complement strand
CCACCGCGACAGGTGCCGCACCTCGGTGAACGCCTCGAACACCAGCTCCCGTGGGGCACTGATGACCCGGGAGATCACGATCTCGCGGTCGGCCGTCGCAGACTGCGCCGGCGCGTCCCGTCGTGTGGCTGCCATCGGTCACTCCTCCTTGTTTGCCTGCTTGAGGTCCTGCACGTACGCGTCCAGCCGGTCGAAGCTCTCGTTCCAGAACCGCTCGAACCCGCCGGTCCACTCGTGAACCGGTCGCAGCCCGCGGGCGTCAAGGCCGTACAGGCGCTGCTTGCCTGCCTTGCGGTCCCGCACCAGCCCGACCTCCCGGAGCACCCGCAAGTGCTTGGACGCCCCCGGCTGGGCCATCCCCAGCTCCTGGGCCAGCTCGGTCACCGACCGCTCACCCGCCCGCAGCAGCACCAGGATCTCCCGGCGCTGCGGCTCGCCGATGGCGTTAAAGACGTCCGACGTCGTCGCTGCTCGTGCCATGGGCGCCATTATATGCCGATATCGGCATGCGTCAGGCCGGAGGAATCAGGCGGGTCTTGTCAGATGACGATCGTGCTGTCAGCGGCTGCGGAAACGCGTATCCCGGAGACGGCACGCGCGACGGCGGCGGGCAGGGAGCGCGATGGGTGAGAGGATCGGCGTGTCACGCGACTCGCTGATCACCACCCTCTGATTCGTCGGCTCGTTCGATGAGCTTGCCGTTCTCGAATACCGCGCCGGCACGGCGGCGGCAAGTAGCGCTGGACGCAGTCCGAGGCAGCCGCGATACTGCTCCGCGTGGAACAACGAGGCGCATACACGGCCGAGCGGGCCGCCGCGCTTTCCGGGGTGCCGAAGTCGACCGTCCACTACTGGGCCAGACAAGGCATTCTGATCCCAAGCGTGTCTCCTGAGCGCGTGAAGCTGTGGTCATATGGCGACCTCATGGCATTGCGCACCGTCTATTGGCTGCGGCAGACCAAGCGCGATCCAAGCGGGCGAGAGGTGCCCAGGACCGCGATGAAGGCCGTTCGTCGTGCACTGGGCGAGATCGACGCGCTCGAGCTCGACGTCTGGAGCGAGGACACTGCTCCTAGTGTCAAGGTCGATCGCTCGGGGGGCATCGTGATCGAGCACGACGGCGAAGCACAGCGACTGGGAGGGCAGAGCATCATTGACTCCGACATGCTCGATCTGCTTGCGCCATTCGACACACGCGAGGGACTCCACGGGCCCGACCTGAGCATTCCCCGGCCGCGGCTACGGATCGTGCCGGGCAAGCTCGGCGGCTCCCCGCATGTTGCCCATACGCGCTTGGAGTCCCAGGCCCTCGGTGCACTGGCCGATAGCGGGCTTGCTCAAGAGAAGATCTACCGGTTGTACCCGGACATCGAGCCAGCAGCGATCGAGGACGCCCTCGACCTCGAGCGCCAGCTCTCACAGAACCTTCAGCCTGTCCTCGCAGCGTGAGTGGGCGCGCACATGCCGCGCCTTTTTGCTCTCGATAAGAACTTCCCGCAGCCGATCGACGCGCAACTCGTCCCCATCGACCAGATCGATGAACGCATGTCCACCCTCGACGACTACGAGCTCCTGCTCGCGCTTCGCCATCACGCTGATCCGTGGGACGGTCTCATCACGACCGACAGCAGCATGCTCGCGCAAGGTCGTGAGCTCGCCGCTCTCATCCAGACACGACTCACCCTCGTGGTCGCCGTAGCGTCCGGACACAACCCGGTCAAGGCGTCTGGGCTCCTCTTCGCGTAGCTCGCCGGTATCTGCCAGCGGACCAAGCGTGAGCAAGCTCAGGTATGGCGACTCAATGCTGTAAACCGTCCGCCCGAGGCACCTTGGGAGTTTCTGCGGCGCTTCGCCGAGCACAACAGCCGCTCGACCGACGACGTGTGGGGCGAGTTCAAACTGTCACCCTCCGAGCTCGATCTCGATCCGCTGAGCTAAGCCTCCAACTCGATCTCGTAGCCGATCACCGGTGCGACCTCCGGTGGAATGGTGCGAGCGTCTGTGCCGATGCGCGGGATCGCAGGCTTCTGAGCGATTCGCGCCCGGATGCTCGTTGCCGTCGAGGACGTTCGAGTCTGAGGTTCCTTTGCGGCGGGGCCGCCTTCGACGAGTGTGCGTAGGCGGGCTGGCTCTCCATCGCGCCGGCTCATCTCTCGGGCGTATAGGCCGAGTGTGAGGTCTGCCGTATCTAACTATCTAGCTAGTTTCGGGGTTGAACCCCGAAACCCGCGATATAAGACCGCAAAATACGGCTATAATCGACCACGCTCACCGGCTCTGGAAAGTCTGAAAGTAGCGGATTTCCAGGCGTTATATGCGGAAGACGCGCTCGCTTCACACGCGAGAGGTCGCAGGTTCGAAACCCGCCGCGCCCATTCAGAGGCTCCCTACCCCTCAGCCCGACTCTGCTCGAGGTTGCCGTGGAACTCCTCGCTGCTGTTCTCGTGAGGAAATGGATCGGCCGGAACCTCAACGCCCAGAGCGTCACAGATCGGCTCCCAGCCGTCGCCTGGCTGCCAATCCACGAGCCGCTCTGAGGGAACCTCCTCGCGGACCCGCTCGTTGTGCCGCTCGTATGCCGCCATCGCTGCCTCGGGCTCGCGCCAGTCGGGCGTGAAGCGCCGCTCGAGCATGTCGATGACCATCGCCCGGTGCAGAGCCATCCCCGGGTTCTCGGGCGGGAGCTCCATAGTGAGCACGTTGATGATCGTCTTGGCCATGCTTCCCCACCATTGCTCGGGCGTGGCGCGCGTGGAGAGCAGCACGACCGCGTCGGGGTTGGCGGCCGAAAGCTCCTGCCAATAGGCCGAGGCGGGCCAGTCGACGCTCGCCGTGTAGTCCCCCATCAGCGCGTCCCAGTCCTCTGATTCGCCGCGCACAACGGCGTGCCACATGGCTACTGACTCGGGATGCTGGATCACCTCGAACATGTGGTAACAAGCGCCACCGGTCAACTGCTCCAGCGCTTTCTTCAGCGATGTTGTGCCCGTGCGTCCGAGCCCTGCTCCCACAACCTTGAGCTGCATCGCGCGCCTCCCCCCTCGACTGATCTGCGGATAGAGGAGCCTAACGGGCCGGGTGCTGCAATACGCAGTTCTCCGCAGCCGGTGTACGGGCTTGTGCGCGTGTTTTGCGTCGCGACGCCGCCCACGCTCGGAGAGATACCGGACGCTCTGCGCAGGAATTGAAGCCTCCCTCTCCGAGCTCCTCGAGCTCGCAGGCAGCGGCGAACGAGTGCTCACCGGAGGAGTAGGCTCCTCCGTAAGGAGAAACCACGTCGCTAACGGAGGGGTAGCCCGTGCATACGACCAGCCAGGACCACACGCCACTTGACGAGGTGCGGGTCGGCGACCGCGCGAACTTCGAGGGGGGCCCTCCGCACGAGCTGTTCCGGCGGATGCGCTCGCAGTGTCCCGTGCACTGGACGGACGGCATCTCGGAGTATCCCGACGAGGACGGCTTCTGGTCGATCACGACCGCCGATGACGTATATGAGGTCAGCCGCGACTGGCGCACCTACTCCTCGGAACTCGGCGGCTTCACCGCACTGAAGAACGCGATCCTGCCGCTCGAGCTGCAGCAGGCGATGTTCATCGGCATGGACCCGCCGAAGCACGACCGCCTGAAGGCGCTTTTCCAGCGGGGCTTCACGCCAAAGCGTATTGCCGAGCACGAGGATGCGATCCGCGCGATCGCGCTCGACGTGCTTGAGCGCCTCGACGGTCGCGAGACGTGTGACCTGGTCGATGACCTTGCCCAACCGGTCGTCGCGCGCGTGATCGGGAGCTTCATGGGGCTCTCGCCCGAGGACGATGAGGTGTGGGCAGGCCTGATGAACGCGATCGTCGCCGGCGGTGACCCGGACGCCACGCCAGAGGGCACGCAGGTCATCATGGAACGCGAAGTCCCGCAGGTGTTCGAGCGCTGCGGCAGGCTGATCGCCGAACGCCGTGCGACCCCCACCGACGATCTGACGAGCGTGCTCGTGCACGCCGAGATCGACGGCGAGAAACTCGAGGATCACGAGATCGTGATGGGCTTTTTGCTGCTGATGGCCGCCGGCAACGACAGCACGAAGGCGACCTATTGCAGCGGCATGCGAGCGCTGATGGAAGACCCCGAGCAGCGCCGCCTGGTGCTCGAGGATCCATCGCTGGTGCCGGACGCTGTCGAGGAGTCGCTGCGCATGTTCCCGGCCTTTGCGCACTTCGCCCGTACCGCGACACACGACACCGAGCTGCACGGGCAGACGATCCACGAGGGCGAGAAGGTGGTCATGTGGTACCCCTCCTCCAATCGCGACGAGACGCGCTTCGATGACCCCGACCGTTTCGATCTTCGTCGCAAATCCGAGCATCAGGCCTTCGGAGCCGGCGGCAGGCACTTCTGCCTGGGGACCGCGCTCGCGCGACTGGAGCTGCGCATCCTGATCGAGGAGACGTTCGCGCGCTTCCCCGATATCGAGATCGCCGACACGCCGCGCTTCGTGGAGTCGCCGTTCGCGAACCAGCTCAAGACGCTGCCGGTCCGTCTGCGGCCTTGAGCGCCACGCCCTGGGCGGTCCCCGGCTTTCACGCGAACATCCCTGGTCAACCCGCGCAGTCGCCGCCACTGAGCCGGAGCCTCAGCGCACGAGCGTGAACGTCTGAGACGCGGACCGCCGCGCGGCCCGGCGTGAGGAACGATCCCCGCGCCGGCGCTTCGCGCGATCGCGATGATCTGAGGATCGAGCGGAGAGCCGCTCCTCGACGTCAGCCGCGACGCATCAGTCGCCCGACCGCCGCCATCAGCTCGACTGCGCGCTCCTCCTGCTGCTCGGCCTCAGCGCCCAGCACGCAGGTGCGGGCGTGTCCGTCGAGTAGTCCGAGCGCGACCTTCTCGAGCGCGGCCTGAACGGCTGAGATCTGCGTGAGCACATCGATGCAGTAGCGATCGTCCTCGACCATGCGCTCGATGCCCCCGACCTGGCCCTTGATGCGCGCCAGCCGACCGAGCAGTTGCTCCTTGCTCGCCTCGTAGCCGCGACCGCTGTGTGGTGTTTGCGAGCTCGCCATGTCCGGTTTATTATACCGCTACCCCGGAGGGGTATACTAGGGACCATGGCGGACGTATTGAGAGTCATCGGCGACGGATTCAAGGACGGCTTTCTGATGGCCTGGGAGGTGTGGTGGGCCCTCGTGCTCGGCTTCGCGATCTCGGCGATCGTGCAGGCATGGGTCCCCCGCGAGCGCATCGAGGGGGCGCTCGGCGGCTCCGGCTTTCGCCCGGTCGCCCTGGCCACGGGCCTTGGCGCCGCATCTTCATCGTGCAGCTACGCGGCGATCGCGATCGCCAAGAGCCTCTTTCAGAAGGGCGCGAGCGCCGCCTCTGCGCTGGCCTTCCAGTTCAGCTCGACGAACCTCGTGATCGAGCTCGGCGTGGTGATGTGGGTCCTCATCGGCTGGCAGTTCACGCTCGCCGAGCTCCTCGGCGGCCTCGTGCTGATCGTGATCATGACGCTGCTGCTGCGTCTGTTCGTCTCAAGAGCTCAGGAAGAGCGCGCGCGCGAGCACGCCCGAGCCGCCGACAGCGGCCACCAGCACCACAGCGCGGGTGAGCGGCTGAGGCTCCGCGAGCGCCTGCGCAGTGCCCGCGCGTGGTCGGATGTCGCGCACAACTTCCGCAACGACTGGTCGATGGTGTGGAAGGAGATCCTGATCGGCTTCCTGCTCGCCGGCTTCATCGGCCAGCTCCCCGACAGCTTCTTCAACAGTCTGTTCATCACCGAAGCCCCGGCCGCGCTGAAGCTCCTCGAGAACGCGATCGTCGGCCCGCTGATCGCGGTCCTCAGCTTCGTCTGCTCGGTCGGCAACGTACCCCTGGCAGCGGTGCTGTGGTCGGGTGGCATCGGTTTCGCCGGCGTGATCGCGTTCATCTTCGCCGACCTGATTGTGCTGCCGATCGTGCAGATCTACCGCAAGTACTACGGCACGGCCTACGCGCTGCGCATCGTCGCGCTGATGTTCGTGACGATGGTGATCGCGGCATTGATCGTGGACGCGGTCTTCAGCGGCGCCGGCCTGATACCGAGTACGCGCCCCACACGGGCCGACATCTTCGGTGCGGTCAAGCTCGACTACAAGCTCGCGACCAACCTTCTCGGCCTCGCTGTCTTCAGCGCCCTGTTCGCACTGACCTTTCGCCGCGGCGTGAGCGACCCGGTCTGCGGCATGAAGGTCGACCGGGCCAAGGCGCTCGAACTGGATCTCGCGGGCGAGCGCCACTACTTCTGCTCGGAGCACTGCCGCAACGCCTTCGTGGAGCACCACGCTGCGAGCCATGCAAGCTGATCGGAGCTACGTGCCCGCGGCAGGACGCGCGGGACTCACGAGACTCTATGACCCCGTGATGGCGCTCACCATGCGCGAGCGCGCCTTTCGCCCAGCGCTGATCGCCGCCGTGCTCGCCCACACGCCCACCGTCGTGCTTGATGTGGGTTGCGGAACGGGCAAGCTTGCCGGCCGGCTGGCAGCGGCCGCTCCTGAGACAAGGGTGATCGGGATCGACGGCGATGAGCAGGTGCTGGCGCTTGGCGCCGCCAGGGTCGCGGGCTTCGGCGAGCGCGTGCGACTGCTCGCGGGCCTCGCGGATGAGCTGCCGCTCGCCGATTCATCCGTGGACGTCGTGGTTGCATCGCTGCTTCTGCACCACCTCCCACCAAGCGCAAAGCTCGCTGCGCTGGCGCAGGCGCGGCGCGTGCTGACTCCAGGCGGGCGCCTAGTGATCGCCGATTGGGGTCCGCCGCACGATCCCGTGATGCGCGCCGCCTTCTTCGCACTCCAGCTCCTGGACGGCTTTGCCAACACCCGTGATCACGCCGCCGGAGCGATCCCTGCGCTGATCGTGAAGGCGGGGTTCGCGGAGGTCGCGCTCGAGCAACGCTGGCGCACCGTGTGGGGCAGCCTTGAGATGCTGAGCGCCACACGCGACGGATAGCCGGCGCTGCTCGGGCACCGTCGCGTCAAGGTATTCGTGCCGTGGCGAGGAATCGGAGACGAGGCGCGGGGCGCGCGTGGCACACTCCGATGGAATTGACCGGCGATGTGGCCTCAATTGGGCGGTTTGGCGTGAAGCGGCGCGGCTACTGTCGCGAGCGCCGGACCGATCGCTTAGGCTTGGCGCGATGCTCATCCTCCTCATCCTCATCGCCTGGCTGGCCGCCGTCTCCTTCGGACTGACGATGTTCCGACTCGCCGCGCGCAGCGACCGCTGCCAGGCGGCGGCGCTGGCGGAGTGGCTCAGGACGATCTACTTCAACGGATCGGGTGAGCGCCAGGGCCCCGCTCGCATCACGAAGACATCCTTTGACAGGCTCAGGGACTCGCGCCGGGCGGCGGGCTGACCATGATCGGGCGCCTATCGGAGCACGATTCTCAGACTGCCTTTATGATCATTGCTCGGAAAGCGTCAGCATCAAGGAACATGGTCGGGCTAGCCAAGAGTCCCTCGACACGGATCGTCTGCAAGCGCCTCCTCAAGCTGAGGCTGGTTGCCCTGGCTCTGCTCGGCTCCCTTCTGCTCGCAGCCAGCGCCCACGCCGAAGCCGCGCCTGCCGAAGCTCCCCCGCCTGCACACGCCGAAGAAGCCGCGGAAACGCCCGCATCCACTGGCCCGGGCTCGGAATCCTCGCAAGGCTCCACCGCGGGCACGCCTGAAGGATCCTCGCAGGGCGGCACGCCCTCCTCCGGCGAAACGAGCTCGGAAGGCACATCTACTCCTCCGCCCCCCTCCGAAGAAACCCCCGCGGGCGAAACGACCCCTCCGGCCGAACAAACGCCCCCTCCGCCGGTTGAAGAAATACGGCCGCCGCCGGTCGAAGA
>JACDGG010000137.1 GCA_013815355.1 Solirubrobacterales bacterium | reverse complement strand
CCCTCAGCCAGCAGCGCCGCCGCGAACGCCCGCGCGACCGCGCGCTTGCCCGTCCCGGGCGGCCCGTGGAAGAGGTAGGCGTGCGACGGATGGCCGCCGAGCGCAAGCGCCCCGAGCAGCACCGCCCGCGCGTGCGGGTGGGCATCTATGCCGGGGAGCGGGCCGGCAGTGTTGGCGTTCGTTTCGGCCCAGGGCTCGGTTTGGACGGGGGACATCGGTTGCCCATCCTAGACGCGGCGTGAAGTCAGCTCTTCGTGGTCGTCAGTAGTACCTTCGGATGAGAAGGAGCGCGTTTGGCCGACACCCGCATCCGATCAAGCAGCGCCCAGGCGCCGCCATCGAGCGCTGCGACCGGTCCCGAGCGATTCGATCCTGCCGCCCCCCTTGAGCTCACCGAGAACCTTGTTGAACGTACTACTAACGTCCGGAGAAGTGCACGTTTCGCTGAGAAGGTAACCGGTTCGAGCGTCCTATGAGGAATGTGCTCCCGCGAGTTGCACCTGTAGCGTGCCGCGCATGAGCGCCGGACGGTTGATCACGATCGAGGGCCTCGACGGCGCCGGCAAGTCCACGCTCGCCCAAGCGCTGCACGGCGAGCTCGCCAAGCGCGCCGCACGGGTCGAGCTGCTGCGCGAGCCGGGCGGCGTCGAGGTGTCGGAGCGCATTCGCGCGCTCGTCAAGGACCCCGCGCTGGAGGTCTCACCGCGCGCCGAGGCACTGCTCTACGCGGCCGCGCGCGCGCAGCTCTGCGAGGAGCGCATCGCGCCGCTGCTCGCCGCCGGCGCGTTCGTGCTGCTCGACCGCTTCGTTGACTCCTCCTTGGCCTACCAGGGCGCGGGGCGCGGGCTCGGCGTCGTGGCGGTGCGGGCCATCAACGACTTCGCGACCGGCCCGATCGCGCCCGCGCGCACGCTGCTACTGCGCATCGAGCCGGCCCTCGGGCGGCTGCGACTGCACGAGCGCGCCGAGCAGCCCGACCGCCTCGAGCAGGAGGGCGAGGAGTTCTTCGCCGCGATCGCCGCCGCCTACGAGGAGCTCGCGCGCGCCGAGCCGCAGCGCATCCGCGTGATCGACGCCGGGCAACCGCCCGCGCGCGTGCTCGCCGATGCGCTCGCGGCGCTCGAGGACCTGCTGCCCGCCGGCCCCGCCCCATCTAGCATTGGCCCACGATGAGCTTCTCGCTCCACCGTCCCCGCGTGAGTATCGGGCTGCTGGCGGCGCTCGCCGTGACGGCCGCGATCATCGCGCCGGGCGCCCGCGCCGCGACCTCCACGACTACGGGTGCCGGCGCGAGCGCGCCCACCGCGGGCGCGGCGCCCACCACCACCTACACGCCCCCCGCCAGCGCCGTGCCCACAACAACCGCCGTCGCGCCCGTCGGCAGCGCCCCGACTGCGACGACAAGGGCCCTTGGCCCAGCGCGCTCCACGCGCGCGAGCAAGCTCTCGACGCCGGCGATCGCCCTGGCCGCGCTGGGGGCGGTGCTCGTGCTTCTCTGCGTGGCCTGGGCGCTCGCGCGAGCACGCGCCTACGAGCCGCGCTGGGCGCGCTCGCTGCGCCACTCGCTCGCCGAGGGCGGCTTTCGCGTGTCGGCCACCTGGGCCGAATTCGCCGACTGGGCGCGGCTCGGAAAATAGCTCGCAGGGTGCGGGCTCGCGCCCCCGCCGGCAGTCCCGCAAAGTGCGCTCGACCTCCTAAAATTGAAGGTGACTCGGACGGGCTTCCGTCCGGGCCGCGCGGGAGCATGGTCGACCCACAACAGCTTTCGAGTGAGCGTCCTGATGCAGGCGCAGCAGAGGAGGAAGGCCCGATGAACCCCGCCACACACGCAGCGATCTCCCAGGACACGACACCCGGACAGGCGCTGTCGATCAAGCGCTTCTTCACCACGGAGGGAACCCACCCGTTCGAGAGCGTCGAGTGGGAGCGCCGCGACGCGCGCATCGGCCACGGCGACCGCGTCGCCTTCGAGCAGAAGGACGTCGAGTTCCCCAAGAGCTGGTCGCAGAACGCCACGAACATCGTCGCCCAGAAGTACTTCCGCGGACAGCTCGGCTCGCCCGAGCGCGAGAGCTCGGTCAGGGACATGGTCAGCCGCGTCGCCGGCACGATCACCGGCTGGGGCCGCAGCGGCAACTACTTCGCAAGCGACGAGGACGCGACGAGCTTCAATCACGAGCTGACGCACATCCTGCTGCACCAGATCGCGGCGTTCAACTCGCCCGTGTGGTTCAACGTCGGCTTCGAGGAGAGCCCGCAGTGCAGCGCCTGCTTCATCCTCTCAGTCGAGGACACGATGGAGTCGATCCTCGACTGGAACACCAGGGAGGGGATGATCTTCCGCGGCGGCTCGGGCTCGGGCATCAACCTGTCCAACATCCGCGGCTCGATGGAGCCCCTGGCCAAGGGCGGCACCGCCTCGGGCCCGGTGTCCTTCATGCGCGGCGCCGACTCGTGGGCGGGGACGATCAAGTCGGGCGGCAAGACGCGCCGCGCGGCGAAGATGGTCGTGCTCGACGTCGACCATCCGGACATCCGCGAGTTCATCTGGTGCAAGGCCAAGGAGGAGGACAAGGCCGCCGCGCTGCGCGACGCGGGCTTTGACATGTCGATCGACGGCGACGGCTTCAAGTCGATCCAGTACCAGAACGCGAACAACTCGGTGCGCGTCACCGACGAGTTCATGCAGGCTGTCGAGGAGGACCGCGAGTGGCATCTGACCGCGCGCTCGACCGGTGAGCCGGTCGGCGAGCCGATCCCCGCGCGCGAGCTGATGCGCGAGATCGCCGAGGCGGCGTGGCGCTGCGCGGACCCGGGCGTGCAGTACGACACGACGATCAACCAGTGGCACACCTCGCCCAACAGCGGGCGCATCAATGCGTCGAACCCCTGCTTTCCCGCCGACGCACGCGTCCACACCACGCTTGGCCTGCTGAGGATCGAGGACTTGGTCGAGCGCGGAGAGGCCGGCGAGGAGTTCCGCGTCTACACGCACCGCGCAACGGCTGATCAGCCAGATGACGGGGTCGTCGCGACCCGGCCGATCGCCTTTATGCGCAACGACGTCAAGCCGATCGTGCGCCTGCGCTTCGCAAACGGCGGTGAGTTGCGCTGCACTCCAAATCACCGACTCTGGACGATGAACCGCGGCTATGTACGAGCCGAGGAGCTGACCGGCGAGGACCGCGTCCTCCTCAATGACAGTCGGACTCCAGCGGAGAACGCCAGCTGGGCGCTACCGGTGAAGATCGAGGCGCAGGCCAAGTCCTTTGCTCGTGGTGGGTCAGCCACCTACCAAGACCTGCCCGACCGCTGGAGTGAGGGGCTCGGGGAGCTGACCGGTCACTTGATAGGCGATGGCTGTCTGACCGACGTTCAGACCGGTTGGGTCTATGGCGGCGACGATCTCAAGGACGGTTTGGCCGACGCCCATGAGGGATTGCTTCGCGAGCTGATCGGTGGCGTATCAAGACAGGCGATGGACAACGGCACCGTCCAACTGCGGGCGGGCAGCGAGGCTGTACGCGAGCTGTTCCGAGGACTCGGGGTGACTTCGGCCCGCGCCCACGACAAGCGAGTGCCTGAGGCGATCTTCACAGCCCCCACAGAGGTCCAGGCCGCCTTCCTGCGCGGTCTTTTCGGAGCCGATGGGTGCGTCTCACGTGTCGAGGCCGGCGGCAAGGCCAACCGCTATGCGGGGCTCGGAAGCCGCAGCAATGGTCTGTTGAAGGATGTGCAGCGACTGCTATCCACATGGGGCATCCGTGGGCGCATCTATCGCATTACAGACAGCAAGAGCTCGACCTTCTCCTACACACGCAAGGACGGGACGACGGTCGATTACGCGACGCGGGAGGGCTTTGATCTACGCATCACTGGTAGCGACCTAACCCGGTTCGCGGCCGAGATCGGCTTCTCGTGCCCGCGCAAGCAGGGCGCCGTCGAGAGCCTGATCAACGAGCGTACGCTCTACCGCACGAAGGCCGGCACCACGCTGGTTGCCCGTGAGGACGATGGCCAAGAGCTTGTCTACAACCTCACCGAGCCTCTGCACCACAGCTACATCGTGGATGGCGTGGTTGTGGCGAACTGCTCTGAGTACATGCACGTCGACAACTCGGCCTGCAACCTGGCCTCGCTGAACCTGATGAAGTTCCGTCGCGCCGACGGCACGCTGGACGTCGCCTCCTTCGAGCACACCGTCGATGTGATGCTGCTGGCGCAGGAGATCATCGTCGGGCCCTCCAGCTACCCGACCGAGGAGATCGGCGTCAACGCTCGCGCCTTCCGCCAGCTCGGCCTCGGCTACGCCAACCTCGGCGCCTACCTGATGAGCAACGGCATGGCCTACGACTCCGACGAGGGGCGCGGCGCGGCGGCGGGGATCACGGCGCTGATGACCGGCCGGGCCTACCGCCGCTCGGCGGAAGTGGCCGGCGCGCTCGGCCCGTATGAGCACTACGAGGAGAACCGCTACGCGCACAACGCGGTGATGCGCATGCACCGCGATGCCTCGCAGGTGATCCCCGACGCCGTCTGCGTCGATCAGAAGCTGCTCGCCGCAGCGCGACGCTCGTGGGAGGAGGCGGTCGAGCTCGGGGAGCGCCTCGGCTACCGCAACGCCCAGGCGACGGTGCTCGCGCCGACGGGAACGATCTCCTTCCTGATGGACTGCGACACGACCGGCGTGGAGCCCGACTTCTCGCTCGTGAAGTTCAAGGAGCTCGTCGGCGGCGGCCAGATGACGATCGTCAACCGCACGGTCCCGCTCGCGCTGCAGACGCTCGGCTACACCGAGCCGCAGATCGAGCAGATCGAGGCGCATCTGGCCGAGCACGGAACGATCCTCGGTGCGCCGGGCCTCAGCGATGAGCACCTGTCGGTGTTCGACGTCGCCGTGGGTGAGCGCCCGATCAGCCACATGGGCCACCTGAAGATGATGGGCGCGGTGCAGCCGTTCATCTCCGGTGCGATCTCGAAGACCGTGAACATGCCGCAGGAGTCCACAGTCGAGGACATCTCCGACGCCTACACGCAGGCCTGGCACCTCGGCATCAAGGCCCTTGCGATCTACCGCGACGGCTCGAAGACCGCGCAGGCGCTGCGCACCGACGCGCAGCAGGTCCTCGAGGCGCCGGCTGACGTGGATCAGCTCATCGAGCAGGCCGTCGGCAAGGCTCTCGCTGAGGCCGGGCCGCGGCGCAAGCGGATGGCGCGCGAGCGCCAGTCGCTGACGCACAAGTTCTCGATCGGCGGGCACGAGGGCTACATCACCGCCGGCATGTACGCGGACGGCTCGGTCGGGGAGATCTTCCTGACCGACATCGGCAAGGAGGGCTCGACGCTGAGAGGCATGATGAACTCCTTCGCCACGGCGATCTCGATCTCGCTGCAGTACGGCGTGCCGCTCGAGACGCTCGTGCAGAAGTTCAGCTACATGCGCTTCGAGCCGGAGGGGATCACCGGCAACCCCGAGATCCCGTTCGCGAAGTCGATGCCCGACTACATCATGCGCTGGCTGGCCTCGCGCTTCCTGGACACCGACGCCCAGGAGGAGCTCGGCATCCTCACCCCCGAGGTGCGCGCGCGCAAAGCCGGACAGGAGGCCGCGCAGTCGCTGGCCTCATCCGACACGGCCGGGCCCAGCGCCGAGGCCAAGACGCCGAGCGCCTCCGCGGCGGGCGGCGGCGAGAGCACGCCGGCAGCCGCGGCCTTCACTGAAATGCCGCCCGTGGTGCCGGTGCGCATGCAGGGCCTGGACCTCGGGCCCGCCTGCAGCCAGTGCGGTGGCATGATGCAGCGCACGGGCTCCTGCTACACCTGCTCGAGCTGCGGCAACAACACCGGCTGCGGCTGAGTCTCAGCCGGCAGTTTTCGGGCGCAAATCGGGCGCGAATCGTCCACGTAGGCGATCCTCGCGTCATCGTGGCGCCCTCGGCCCGTGCATATTTTGACCGTCGGCGGGGTAGACCCGCGCTACGGATCCGATGGACGAATGTTCTAGGGATGGATATGCATCGGCTGCTTGCCAGGGCCCACATCGCAGCAGTGGCACCGCTTCTCGCGGTGCTCGCAGCGCCTGCCCTCGCGAGCGGGCTGAGCGTCGGTGGGACGACATCGCTCCCCACCACGAGCGTCTCCCTTCCGGCCATCAGCACGCCCGTCAAAGCTCCGCCGGTCAAACTGCCGCCTGTCAGAATTCCGCCGGTCACGGTGACGACACCGACGGTGAAAGCGCCTCCGCCGCCTCCGGCCCCCAAAGTGGCGCCTCCGAGCAAAGTTCCCATAAAGCCCGTACCGATCAGCGCACCGCCGGTGCTCGCCGGGCCCAAAACACCTTCCAACCACAAGACGCCTGTCGCGAGCGCGCCCGTGATCAAACCGGGAGCGAAAGTCCCCGCGCCGACAGGCCTGCCCTCGGTCAAAACGCCCCCCGTGGGGCTGCCCCGCACGACGGGCGCACCCGTCTCGGCACCCACGGCCGCGGGCGTTCCCACAGCGACCGGGAAGCGACTTCGCTCTGTGCCGCGGAGCGTTGCTCCCGGGACCCGGAGCGCGGCGTCTTCGAGCCCGGTGGCTCCCTCGGGGGCCACGGCATCAGGCAGCGCCGCGGCAGCCCAAACGCGTGAAGGCAGCGCCTACTCCACCTCCCCGCCACCCGCAATCGGAGGGCGGCACCCCACGGTGAGTAGGGCCGCCGCGGCCGAGAGCCGCCGGGTGATGGCCACCGTGCAGCGGCTCAGAGGCTGTCTCGGCGCACTTCCCGCCCGGGTTCGTCTCGTGCTCGAACTGCGCTCCGGGGTGAGCGCCTCGCACGCGCTGAGCGTCGCCGAGGCGGCGGACTACCTGAACGTGGGCGCGCGGCGCATCGCGGGGCTCGAGCGGCGCGGTCTGCGTCTGCTGCGAGCACGCGCACGCACACAGCGCTGCGAAACGAGCGCGACCGCCGGAATCATGAGTGCTCCCGTCTACAGCTCAGCGGTGCCGGCGGAGCTTGCCGCGATCGCGAACGAGAGCTCTGGCGGCACAGCTGCCGGCGGCGTGCAGGGCTTCAACGCCACCCGCTCGCCTCTCGGCGCGGCCGGCGCCTCGGAGCGTCAGCTGATCGAGGCGGCCGCGCGGCCAGCCGCCGACAGACCGATCGTGATCGCACTCGCGATCCTCGCGGGCATGCTCGCGCTGGCCCTCGTGACGGCCGACAGCCTGGGCTTGGGTCCACGCCACGCACCGTGGCGCGGCCGCCTGCGTGCGCGCTTCGCCCGGCGCCGGTAGCTGTCGGCTTCGCGTTTCTCGCGCGCGAGCTCGGCTTCGCGTTCAGCCTGCGTGGGCTGCTTTGGCTTCCTGCTTGACGCGGAGAATCTCGCGCGTCCTCCAACAGATGTCCAGCGACCCCTAGGATGAGACGCCCGATGTCCCCCCGTCCTGACTCGACCCCAGCGCCGCCCCCCTCGCCCTCCACCCCGCTGCAGGGCGGCTGCCTGTGCGGAGCCGTGCGCTATGAGATAACCGCAGAGTTCATCACAGCCGGCTACTGCCACTGCACCCGCTGCCAGCGGCGCACCGGCACGGGCTCATCGGCCAACGGCCGCGTCCCACGCGATGGATTCCGTCTCCTGCAGGGCGAGGAGCAGCTGCAGGCCTTCGAGCCGGGTGACGGCGCGACGAAGTTGTTCTGCACGACCTGCGGCTCTGCGCTCTTCAGCGGCGACCCCTTCTCCGACGAGCAGGTCGCGGTGCGCCTGGGCGGGCTCGACGCTGACCCGGGCATCCGCCCGCAGTGGCGCCAGTACCTCGACTTCGCGGCTCCCTGGGAGCCGCTCGAGGAGCACGACGGGCTCGAGCACCACGCCGGCTCGCGCTCGAGCTGAGCGCGCCGAGCGGCGGGGCTCAGCGGAGGGCGAGCTTGCCGCGGCTGGCCAGAGGAACGTGGCGGCCGCCCGCAAGGCCCGCCC
>JACDGG010000136.1 GCA_013815355.1 Solirubrobacterales bacterium | reverse complement strand
CGCCCACGCGTCCGGCCCGTGAGCGCCCGCGCAGCGCCAGATCTCCGCCCAGTACGGCGAGGCTCAAGAGGACGAGCACGAGCGACAGCGTGGAGGCCGCGACGGTGTCGAAGCCGAGCTTGAACTCCGTGAAGATCGAGACCGTGAAGGTCTGGTATTGAACGATCTCGAAGGCCCCGTACTCGGCGAGCAGGCCGAGCGTGACGAGCAGGCAGCCCCCCATCACGGCCGGTGCGATCTGACGCAGCGTCACTCTGCGAAAGGTCTGCCACGGCCCGAGGCCGAGGCTGCGCGCTGCCTCCTCGAGCCCCGCGTCGACTTTCGCGAGAGCGGTGCGGGCAGGTAGGAAGACGAGCGGATAGAGCGACAGCGTCATGATCATTACCGCCGCGAGATAGCCATGCAGGCCGGGCTCGAGCGAGACCCAGCCGAAGCCGACGACGAAGTCGGGGATGCCGAGCGGGAGCACGAGCGCCACCGCCCACAGCCGCCGAGCGGGCAGCGCGGTGCGCTCGACGCACCACGCGCCGCCGACGCCGAGCAGCGCACACAGCAGCGTGCAGGCGAGCGTGAGGCGCACGCTGTTCCACAGCAGCATCACCACGGTGTGGCGCAGCAGCAGGTGTTCCACCTGCCCCCAGCCGGACTGCTGGGCCTGGACGACGAGGAACGCGAGTGGGAGCAGCACGAGCGCGGCGGCAAACGCCGCGCCGATGACGCTCACAAGCGGCCAGCGCCGCCGTCCCGACCAGGTCCGCGTCCATCGCTCGGCGAGTGGCGCGCTCGGCGCATAGGTGCCCACGGGGCGCTCCTACAGCAGCCCGAGCTTCTGCTCGAGCGCGAGCGCGGCACTGCCGTCGCCGAGCTGCGCGGGCGTCAGCGCGGCCGGGTTGAGCGTGTTGAGCGCGCGCAGGCCGGGCGCCGGGCTCACGCCGGGACGAAGGGGGTACTCATAGCTCCTGCTGTGCGCGATCAGCTGCTGCGCGGGGCGGCTGAGAAGGAACGCGAGGAAGTCCTGCGCAGCGGTTGAGTGGGCGCTCGTCTTCAGCACGGCCGCGCCCGAGATGTCCACGAGGTCGCCGGGATCGCCGGAGGAGTAGTAGTGCAGCGCCGAGTGCATGCTCTGCGCGCCCTTCTCATCGCGAAGGCGATACCAGTAGTAGCTGTTGATCGGCCCGATCGTGCTCTCGCCGTTATCGACCTGGTTGACGACGGTCTCGTTGTCGGGGTAAACGCGGCCGTTTGCCTGCAGGCCCTTCAACCAGCGTTCAGCGGCGGCGGTGCCGTCGATCCTGAGGACCGCGCTGAGCAGCGGCTGGAAGTCGGTCTCCGAGGGAGCGAAGCCGAGCTTGCCGCTCCAGCGCGGCGCCGCGAGTTCGAGGATCGAGCCGGGCAGCTGCGCGGGTGTGGTCTTGGCGGTGTTGTAGACGAGCGCCGAGACACGCGCCGAGACGGCGACCCAGCGCCCCTGCGCTGAGTCATAGCGCCGCGGCACGGCCGCCAGCGTCGCGGGTCTGACGGGCGCGAGCAGGCCCCGTTTGGAGAGCGCTTCCAGCACCGGCGTGTTCTCGGCGTAGAAGACGTCCGCCGGCGAGCTCTGTCCCTCCTGCTCGATCTGGTTACCGAGCGTCGCCTCATCGGCGGAGCGCAGGTTGACCTTGATGCCCGTCTGGCGTTCGAAGGCGTCCACCAGGCGCACGGTCGTCTGTTCGTGCTGGCCGCTGTAGACGGTGAGCGCGGAGCCACCCTTGACCGATCCGCAGGCGCTCAACAGCAGCGTGGCGGGCAGGAGCAGCAGGCTGAGAAGGGGGAGTTTGCCGCGGCGCATATGTTGGATTTGGCCCAATCCTGAGCTGCACGGTCGGGATGACAACGGCACGGTAGCACAGAGTTAGGGTTGCCTAACTCATCGGGGTTGCGCCGTTTCGCCGCCGGATAGGTGAGAATCTGCGCCATGCACGTCACCGCCAAGGCCGACTACGCCGTCAGAGCAGTCATCGAGCTCGCCCAGAGCAACCAGGGCGCGCCTCGCAAGGTCGACGACATCGCCCAGGCGCAGGCCATTCCGGTGTCGTTCCTGGAGAACATCCTGACCCAGCTGCGCTCGACCGGGATCGTGCGCAGCCAGCGCGGCCCCGAGGGCGGCTACTGGCTCGCGCACCCGCCCGCGGAGGTGAGCCTCGCGGACATCATTCGCGCCGTCGAGGGTCCGCTCGTCGGCGTCCGCGGCCAGCGCCCCGAGGAGATCGAATACGTCGGCTCCGCCGAGGCATTGCAGAACGTCTGGATCGCGCTGCGTGCGAACCTGCGCAAAGTGCTCGAGCAGGTCAGCGTGGCCGACGTGGCGGCCGGCAAGCTGCCGAAAGAGGTGCTGGCGCTGACCAAGGCCGAGGAGGCCTGGCAAACCCGCTAGGGCATCCGCGAGCGGCGCGCTGCGGCGTCCTCAGTCGCTCGCGTGCAAAGCACGCCACGCTCCTTGCGTCCTTGCAGCGCTTGCTCGGGGATGCCCTAGCTCGTGGTGACTACGAGGCGAAGACGCGCGGGGCGGGGAGACGCACGGAGAGGATCTGGCCCTCGCGCAGCTCGAGCTCATTGGCGACCTCGCGCGTGACCTGGGCCCACAGCTCGCGGCCGTCGTGCAGCTTCAGCTCGACGCGGACCTCGAAGCCGAGGTGCACGACGCGCTCGATCAGCGCCTCGGTGCCGGTCCCGTCGGACTCGGCCAGGATCTGGATGTCGTGCGGACGCACGAAGGCGTCGCCGAGCCGGTTGACGGGTCCGATGAAGGACATCACGAACTCGTTGCTGGGGCTCTCATAGAGCTCGCGGGGGGCACCCGCCTGCTCGATCCGCCCGCGGTTCATGACCACGATCTGCTCGGCGACTTCCATCGCCTCCTCCTGATCGTGGGTGACGAAGATCGTCGTGACATGGATCTCCTCGTGCAGGCGCCTGAGCCATTCGCGCAGCTCGGCGCGCACCTGGGCATCGAGCGCGCCGAACGGCTCGTCGAGCAGCAGCACCTGCGGCTGCACTGCGAGCGCGCGTGCCAGCGCCATGCGCTGTAGCTGTCCGCCGGAGAGCTGGGAGGGGTAGCGCCCGGCGAGGCCGTCGAGGCGCACGAGGCCGAGCAGCTCCTCGACGCGACCGCGGATCTCGTCCTTGGGACGCTTGCGCACGCTCAGGCCGAAGGCGACGTTGTCGTGGACGGTCATGTGCTTGAAGGGCGCGTAGTGCTGAAAGACGAAGCCGACGCCGCGCGTGCGCGCGGGAGCCTGCGTGACGTCCTCGCCGCCGATCACAACCTCGCCCGAATCGGGCCTCTCCAGGCCGGCGATGATCCGCAACAGCGTCGACTTGCCGCTGCCGCTCGGTCCCAAGAGCGCCGTCAGTGCGCCGTCGCCGACAGTGATGCTGACGTTCTCGAGCGCCACGAAGTCCCCGAAGCGCTTGCTGACATGGTCCACCTCGATCGCCATCAGGCCTCCGTCTTTCGTCTTGTCAAGCGTGTCAGCAGGTTCATCGCCAGCAGCGTCGCCAGTGCCAGCAGCGCGAGCACGACGGCGGCGGTGTAGGCGCCGGTGGAGTCGAAGTTCTCGAAACGGTCCTGCACGAATAGTGGCAGCGTCTGCGTCTGTTCCTCGATGCGCCCGGAGACGATGCTGACGGCGCCGAACTCACCGAGCGCGCGCGCCGTCGTCAGCACGACGCCGTAGACGACGCCCCAGCGGATGCCGGGCAGCGTGATGCGCCAGAACGTCTGCCAAGGGCTCGCTCCGAGCGTCTCGGCAGCCTGCTCGGCGTCGACGCCCAGCTCGCGCAGCACGGGCATCGTCTCGCGCACGACGAACGGCAGCGAGACGACGGCGGTCGCGATCACCATGCCGGGCACGGAGAAGATCACCGATATTCCCTGTTCGGCAAGCCAGTCGCCGAGCCATCCGGTTTTGCCGTAGACGAGCACGAGGGAGAGCCCGACGACGACGGGCGAGATTGCGAACGGCAGATCGATCATCACGCCGAGGATCGACTTGCCCCAGAAGCGCCCGCGCTCCAAGAGCAGCGCCATGCCGATGCCGAAGGCCGTGTTGAGCGGCACCGCGATCGCGACGATCTCGAGCGACAGCCAGAAGGCGTGAGTCGCGCTCGGCGTCGTCGCGGCGTTGATCACGGGCGAGATGCCGTGTTCGAAGGTCCTGTAGAAGATCATCGCCACGGGCGCCAGCAGCAGCAGTGCGAGGTAGCCGAGCGCGATCACGCGCGCGCCGAGCTGGCGTCTGCGTGAGGCCCGCGCGCCGGCTGCGGCGGGAGGAGCCCCGGCGCTACCGCGGTCGCTCACTCGCGCAGCCCCAGCGGGGCCGGGAATACTGAGCGCGCCCGCGTCGCTAGAGGACATGGCGGGACCTGCGCCGCAGGAAGAACGTGAGCAGAGCGAGCACGAGCAGCGCGGCAAACAGCAGCACGACCGAGACCGCCGCCGCGGCGGCGAGGTTTTCGTTCTGGATCTGGCCGAAGATGTAGACCGAGCCGGCCTCGGTCTTGAACGGCAGGTTGCCGGTGATCAGCACGAGTGAGCCGAACTCGCCGACGGCGCGCGCGAAGCTGAGCGCGACGCCCGAGATGATCGCCGGGGCGAGCGTCGGCAGCACGATGCGTCGCAGCACGGTCGCGGGGCTGGCGCCCAGCGAAGCGGCTGCTTCCTCCATCGCGAGGTCGAGCTCGAGCAGCACGGGCTGCACCGAGCGCACGACGAACGGCAGCGTCACGAACAGCAGCGCGAGGCCGACCGCGGCGCGCGTGAAGGCGACATCGATGCCGAGCGGGCTGTCTTTGCCGTAGAGCGCGAGCAGCACGACGCCCGCGACGATCGTCGGCAGCGCAAAGGGGAGATCGATGAGCGCGTTGACGACGCTCTTGCCCGGGAATTCATCGCGCACGAGCACCCACGCGATGATCGTGCCGAACACTGCGTTGATGACCACGACGATCACCGAGGCGATCAGCGTCAGCTTGATCGCGGCGACCGCCTCGGGGTTTGAGATCTCGCGCCAGAAGGCGTTCAGGCCGCCCGTGCTCGACTTGGCCAGCAGCGCCGCGATCGGGAGCAGCACGAGCACCGTCAGATAGATGCCGAGCAGGCCCTTTCCGAGCACGCCGCCGCCGCGCGCGGTGAGCCTGAGCCCACCGTTCCCCGCGCGAGGACCGACCGCCTCCGATGCCGGACTATTTGGCAGTGGATACTCCCAGCGACTGCTCGATCTTCGTGACGATGCCCGTTTCCGGTTCGAAGAACTGCTTGGTCACGGCCTTCCAGCCACCCAGCGAGTCGATCGTGAACAGGCCCGGAGGTGTGGGGAACTTGGAGGCTCCCGGCACCCCGGAGATCACGGGGCGATAGCCCTTGGCTGCCCAGATCGCCTGCCCCGCGGGGGAGAGCATGTAGTCGACGAAGCTCTTCGCCGCTTCGGCGCTCGAGCCTTTGCCGAGGACCGCGACCGGGTTCTGGATCAGGATCGTGTCCTTGGGGATTACGTATTCGATCGCCGCGCCCTTCTTCTGGTCAGAGATCGCCTCGTCCTCGTAGTCGATCAACGCGTCGCCGCGGCCGGCGAGGAACGTCTGAAGCGAGTTGCGCGCCGAGCTGTCCTGGCTGACGACGTTGTGGAACAGCGCAGTCAGGTAGGCCTGCGCCTGAGCCGGGGACTTGCCTTCCTTCAGCTGCGCGCCGTAGGCGGCCATCACATTCCAGCGCGCGCCGCCGGAGGTGAACGGGTTCGGCGTCAGCACCTGAACGCCGGGCTTGACGAGGTCTGACCAGCCGGTGATGCGCTTGGGGTTGCCCTTACGCACGATGATCACGGCGACCGAGTTGGTCAGGAAGCCGTGCGTGGCGTTCTGGTTCCACGTGGGAGACACAAGGCCCGCCTTGGCGAGGCGTTCGACATCCGGTTCAAGCGAGAAGTTCACGACGTCGGCGTGCAGGCCGTTGGCGACCGAGCGGCTCTGTTCGCCGGAGGGGCCGAAGGACTGGCTGAAGGACACGCCCTTGCCTTCGCTCGTGGCCTCGAACGCGGGGATCAGCTTTTCAAAGACGCTCTGCGGCGTCGAGTAGGCGACAAGCGCGATGTGCTTGCCACCGCCTCCGCCCGAGGAGGAGCCGCATGCGGCGAGACCGAGCGTGGCGGCGAGGAGGGATAGAGCGATGGCAGCAGTGCGTTTTGGCATGGTCACTTTCTACGTCGAGAAGATGGCTATGGGTCGGAATGTCGGGAAAGAGTACACCAATCCCCATCGAAATTCCCACCTTTAGGGGAAATGTCATAGGTCACGGCGGTGTTTGCGCCGCGGGCCCTCGGGCAATCCCGCTGGATTATGTGTACCGGTATGTACTCTGCGATCTAGTCTCGGGCGGGTCGCATTGTTTACCCTGAGGCGGTTGCCGGAAGCCAGCTCAGGGTCATCCGGATGCCCGTCGCACCGCCTAGTCAGCGTCCCTCGTCCGAAGGAGACCTCGCTCGATGTCAGCCCCGCCCTCAGCCGTTTCGTCCACCGCCGGCGACTCCGCCGCCACGACAGACGCCGCCGAGGCGGCCGTCGAGGCGATCGCCGGAGCGGCCGCTCAGGACGTCCTGTTCTCGCTCGAGCTGACCCAGGATCAGAAGGACATCCGCGATTGGGTGCACGGCTTCGCGGCTGACGTGATGCGCCCGGCGGCGCACGAGTGGGATGAGAAGGAGCAGACGCCGTGGCCGATCATCCAGGAGGCGGCGAAGATCGGCCTCTACGGCTTCGAGGGGCTGGCGCAGTTCTTCGCCGACCCGACCGGCCTGACGATGCCGATCGTCAACGAGGAGCTGTTCTGGGGCGATGCGGGGATCGGCATGGCGATCATGGGCACGGCGCTCGCGGTCGCGGCAATCTTCGGCCAGGGCTCCGGCGAGCAGATCGGCGAATGGATACCGCGCTGCTTCGGTACCGAGAACGACCTCAAGGTCGCCGCCTTCTGCGCCTCTGAGCCGAACGCCGGCTCTGATGTCTCGGGCGTGCGCACGCGCGCGAAGTTCGACGAGGCGACGGGGGAGTGGGTGATCAACGGCCAGAAGGCGTGGGCGACGAACGGCGGCATCGCGGACGTGCACGTCGTGATCGCGACCGTCGATCCCGAGCTCGGCTCCAAAGGCCACGCCGCGTTCGTCGTGCCGATGAGCGAGGCGACAGGGATCTCTCAGGGCTCGAAGGTCTCAAAGCACGGACTGCGCGCCTCGCACACGGCCGATGTGTTCCTCGATGACTGCAGGGTGCCGGCGGGCTACGTGCTGGGCGGCAAGGAGAAGCTCGACGAGCGCATCGCGCGGGTGCGCGAGGGCAAGAAGAACAAGTCGCAGGCGGCGATGCAGACGTTCGAGTCCTCGCGCCCGACGGTCGGCGCGCAGGCGCTCGGGATCGCACGGGCGGCGTATGAGTATTCGCTGGACTACGCCAAGGAGCGCGAGCAGTTCGGCCGCAAGATCATCGAGAATCAGTCGATCGCGTTCACGCTGGCGCGCATGAAGCTCGAGATCGACGCCGCTCGCCTGCTTGTATGGCGCGCGTCCTGGATGGGGCGCACGCAGGTGCCCTTCAAGAACGCGGAGGGCTCGATGTCGAAGCTGAAGGCCGGCGAGGTCGCCGTGTGGGCGACCGAGCGCGCGATCCAGATTCTCGGCGGCAACGGCTACACGCGCGAGTTCCCCGTCGAGCGCTGGCACCGCGACGCAAAGATCTACGACATCTTCGAGGGCACGGCCGAGATCCAGCAGCTCGTGATCGCGCGGGCGATCTCAGGGATGCACATCAAGTAGCAGCGACGCGCCGGCGGGTGTGATCTGCCCTACCAGGCCTGGGCGGTCCCACAGTGCGGGCAGGGCACGGTCGTGGAGACCGAGGCCCTGAACTGGCAGCCGCACTGGCAGGTGTAGGTCGCGCGGTCGACGGGTCCGCCGGCCTCGCGCACGCGCTCGACGGCGGGGTCGCACTCGCGTGCGG
>JACDGG010000010.1 GCA_013815355.1 Solirubrobacterales bacterium | reverse complement strand
CAGTCGGCCAGCCCCGCGGCGCGGGCCTCGGTCAGGCCCCACGAGGTGCGCCCGTGCGCTGCGAAGATCACCCCGGCGAGGACCCCGCGCCAGTGCGCCTCGGGCAGGAGCTGCTCGATGCGCTCGGCGGCGAGCCACGAGTAGGGGGACATCGCGCCGAAGTAGAAGACGGGTGACGATGCGTTCATGTGCGAATGCTTGCGCATCCGCCCTCTCGGGCACCCCGAGGGTCTCAAAGCGCGATCGCCGCCTCCGGATAGATAGGGTCAAGGCCATGAGCGACCGCGTGCTCATCCTCTCATGGGAGTACCCGCCGGTGATCGAGGGCGGCCTGGCGCGGCATGTGCGAAAGCTCGCCGAGGCGCTCGTGCGCCAGGGGGTCACAGTCGACGTGCTGACCCGCGGCGTGGGTGCGGAATTCGAGCTCGACGGTACGCCCGGGCCCCTGGAGCGCGGCGGTGTGACCGTGCACCGGGTGCGCGAGCCGAGCTGGCCACGGGACCTCGACCGCTTCGTCGCCTGGGTCGATCAGATGAACGAGGACATGCTCGCCGCGGGCGAGGCGCTGTCGCAGGAGCACTCCTACGAGCTGATCCACGGCCACGACTGGCTCGTCGCGAAGGCCTCGGCGGAGCTCGCGGAGCGGCTCGAGGTGCCCTACGTGACGACAATCCACGCGACCGAGCACGGGCGCCACCAGGGCTGGGTCACCGACGAGCCGCAGGCGCACATCCACTCCGTAGAGCGCTGGATGGCCCAGCGCGCGGAGGCGGTGATCGTGTGCTCCTACTACATGCGCGGCCACGTGGCCGACATCTTCGACATCGACGAGCGCCACGTCGCGGTGATCCCCAACGGGGTCGACCCGAGCGAACTGCGTCCCAGCGGCGACCTGCAGGCGCTGCGCAGCGAGTTCGCGGCACCGCACGAGAAGCTCGTGCTGCTGGTCGGGCGCCTGGTCTATGAGAAGGGCTTCCAGCTCGCGCTCGACGCGCTGCCCGGGGTGATCGCAAACGTCGGCGAGGTGCGCTTCCTCGTCGCCGGCAGCGGCACGCACGAGTGCGAGCTGAAGGCCCAGGCCGCGCGGCTCGGCCTCGACGAGCACGGCACGTTCCTCGGCTGGATCGGCGACGACGTGCTGCACTCGCTCTACCGCATCGCCGACCTCTGCGTGGTGCCCTCGATCTATGAGCCCTTCGGGCTCGTGGCGCTCGAGGCGATGGCCTCGGGCTGTCCCTGCATCGTCGCCGACACGGGCGGGCTGCGCGAGGTGGTGCCCGGCGGCGAGCGCGTCGGGCTGCGCTTCAACGGCGGCGACGCCGAGCATCTCGGCGTGATGATCGAACGGCTGCTCGTCGACGATGGGCTGCGTGACAGGCTCGTCACCGAGGCCTCAGAGCACGTGCTCAGCTTC
This sequence comes from Solirubrobacterales bacterium, assembly GCA_013815355.1. Taxonomy (GTDB): domain Bacteria; phylum Actinomycetota; class Thermoleophilia; order Solirubrobacterales; family Solirubrobacteraceae; genus Palsa-744. The sequence continues at coordinate 34,959 of JACDGG010000010.1, read as the reverse complement.
GACTGGGATGACATCGCGGTGCGGACCCGGGGCATCTACGATGGCGTCGGCCAGCTGGCCGCGCGTCAAGGAGCGAGGAGGGGATGACACAGATGCTTCAGGGCCTGATGCAGGACGACTTTCCGCTGAACCTGCACCACATCCGCCGCGCGCTGCGCACGAAGAGCCCCGACGCGCGCGTCGTCACGCACGTCGAGCCGGGCACCGTGACCTCGGCGACGTTCGCCGAGGTGCACGAGCGCGTCGACCGGCTCGCGCGCGTGCTCAAGCGCCTCGGCGTCGAGCCCGGTGAGCGGGTCGGGACCTTCGCCTGGAACAACCAGCGCCACTTCGAGCTGTACTTCGCGATCCCCTGTCTGGGGGCGGTGCTGCACACGCTCAACATCCGTCTGTTCGAGGAGCAGCTGACCTACATCGTCAATCACGCCGAGGACAAGCTGATCTTCGTCGATGACTCGCTGGTGCCGATCCTCGAGAAACTCGCGCCGAGCTTTCAGACGGTCAAGCAGTACGTGGTGATGGGCGACGGCGACGCCGGCTCGCTGCCGGGTGCGCTGCGCTACGAGGAGCTGCTCGAGGAAGCGGGAGCGGGCGAGTTCGACTACCCGGAGGTGGACGAGCGCCAGGCCGCGGCGCTCTGCTACACGAGTGGCACGACCGGCAACCCCAAGGGGGTGCTCTACTCGCACCGCTCGATCAGCCTGCACTCGACCGCGACGCTCGTCAAGGACGGTCTCGGGCTGGGCCGCGCCGACCGCGTGCTGGCGATCGTGCCGATGTTCCACGCCAACGCCTGGGGGCTGCCCCACGGCGCTGCGCTGGCGGGGGCCGATCTGATCCTGCCCGACCGCCATCTCGGCGCCGAGCCGCTGGCGAGCCTGATCAGCGCCGAGCGCCCGACGCTGATGGGCTGCGTGCCGACGATCTTTGCCGACCTACTGCGCCACGCCGAGGCCAACCCCGAGCTCGATCTCTCCTCGCTGTCGAACGCCACCTGCGGCGGCTCGGCGGTGCCTCGGCAGCTGATGAAGGACTTCGAGGAGCGCCACAAGGTGCGCATCTTCCAGGCCTGGGGCATGACCGAGACGAGCCCGGTGGCGACGTTCTCGCGGCCGGCCGAGGGTGAGCACGACGACGCCTACTGGGATCAGCGTGCCAAGCAGGGACGCCCGCTGCCCTGGGTCGAGCTGCGCCTCACCGACGACGCCGGCGCGGAGGTGCCGTGGGACGGTTCCTCGACGGGTGAGATCGAGGTCCGCGGCCCGTGGATCGCGGCCGGCTACTACCGCGACGAGTCAAGCGATGAGAACTTCGACGCCGGCTGGCTGCGTACCGGAGACATTGCGGCGGTCGACGAGCACGGCTTCGTGCAGATCACAGACCGGGCCAAGGACGTGATCAAGTCGGGCGGCGAGTGGATCTCCTCGGTCGAGCTCGAGAACGAGCTGATGAGCCATCCAGATGTGGTCGAGGCGGCGGTGATCGCCAAGCCCGACGAGCGCTGGTCAGAGCGCCCGCTTTGCTGTGTCGTGCTGCGCGAGGAGTGCGAAACGGGGGCGCAGGAGCTGACCGAGCACCTGCGGGGCAGGGTCGCGAAGTGGTGGCTGCCCGACGAGTTCGCCTTCGTCGCGGAGATTCCCAAGACGAGCGTGGGGAAGTTCGACAAGAAGGTGCTGCGGGCACGGCTCGCCGAGGACGAGCTCGAGGGGCGCGTGCAGCTCTCCTGAGCAGGTTTTGCGCGGTTTGAGCGGCGTTGATGACGGGAACTGACGCTGTGTAGCCCGTTGCGACCGTGGTGAGTGATACACCTTGAGCCAGCATCGGGCAGGCTTTGGCGCCGAAACGGCGAAGAAGGACGATGCTTTTGCCGCGAAGCAAGGTCAGGACCAGTACTGAAGAGGCTCTCGCGCAGAGCCGAAGCATTCACCACACCATCAATGGGAGGTTGGCATGACTCGGACCGATGTCATGGCCTCGAGCAGGCCACAGGCAGTACGTGCAGTGCCGCATGGCAGGAAATCGCGCCGGCTGGCGCTCGCGCCGCTTGCGCTCGTCTTGACGATCGCACTCGTTGGACCGACCGCGGCGCTCGCCGCGGGAGAAGCGACGACCGGCTACAGCCAGACGCCGCCTCCGCCGACGACGCCCACCACGCCGACGACGCCGACGACGCCCACCACGCCGACGACGCCGACGACGCCCACCACGCCGACGACGCCCACCACGCCGACGACGCCGAGCACGGGCACCTCACCTGAAAAAGAAACCTCCACGCCGACGAGCACCAACGAAACCTCCCCGTCGAAAACGAGCTCAACGCCGACGAGCACGACAGAAACCGAGAAATCGGGCACGCTGCCGTTCACAGGCTTTGACCTGCGCTGGAGCATCGGCTTCGGTCTCGTCCTGATGGGCGCGGGCTTCGCGATCGTCGCAGTGCAGCGCCGCCAGCGCCGCCAGGACGGCCGCTGAGCGAAGCTCGCCCCCAAACAGCTGCGCACGAAGGCCGTCTGCCCACCGGGTAGGCGGCCTTTCGTTATTTGGGCGGCAGATCCGCCCGGCGCCGGCGCTCGGGCTGAGCGAGGTCTCGGCCATCCCGCGTCATAACGAGATAGGCCTCGGCCTCACCAGAGCGATATGCCACCAGCTGCGTTCCAGTGCCGAATATGCGCTGAAGGCTCCTGAGCTGGACCTCCTGCTGGTGAGAGCGAAGCGGCAGCTCAGTCTCGATGCGGATGAGAGGACTCGAACCTCCACCTGGTTTCCCAGACACGGACCTGAACTGTGCACAGGCGTCCAGATGCGTCCGCCGGCGTCCAGATCGTCCGTTCTGTCCGGTTTTCGGACGCATCGGACACATCGGACGATATGACTGTTGCCACGATGTTGACACAGGGCGACCCCGTCTGAGGCGATGATCAGCGGCCATCGCAGAAGCCGATGCCAATAAGGCATCCTGGGCGCTACTGTGTCCCCTGTGGCGCCCTCCATCGACTTCACGATCGCCTTCGACGAGCCCGACGAGCAGGGCTGGATTGTCGCACGCGTACTGGAGGTCCCGGGCGCCCTCAGCCAGGGTCGCACGCGCGAGGAGGCACGGGAGAACGTGCTCGATGCATTGCGCACGGTGCTCACGTCTGATGATGAGCTTGCCGGGCGACACTCCGGCGAGGATCTAGAGCATCTGCGGTTCGTCGCTGCAGCGTGAAGCGCCGCGACATCGAACGCCATCTGCGCGATCACGGCTGCCACGAGGTCGGCGGCTCAAAGCACGCAAAGTGGCGCGGACCAAACGGCGAGGTCTCGGCGCTGCCACGTCACAAGGAGATCGGGCCGGGCCTAGTGCGAGCGATATGTGAGCAGCTCCGGGTGCCGGTACCACTGAATCCGCGCTGACGATCGTCGCAGCTCTGGGCACTCTGGACCCCGCTTGACCAAACCAGCGAGAGCTTCGTGGGCTAACCTCGATGCGGAGAGCGATGTGCGTCACGTCGCGTCGCAAACCACCCAGAGGGACGCCCTTCCGCATCTCTAATCTCCCAGTCGTCGATCACCGACGCCGACGAGCAGCGTGGCTTCACGAGTCAGAACGCTGCAAGTAAGGTGTGTCGTCGTGTCGTCGAGCGGGTGGAAGGCCGGGGACGCTCACGATCTAAGCCCCCCGTGCCGGGCTTTCTCTGCGATGCGGATGAGAGGACTCGAACCTCCACCTGGTTGCCCAGACACGGACCTGAATCGTGCAGAAGGCCTCGATATGCGTCCGTCGCGGTCTCGGCCTCCCATTTTGGGGGCCTTCGCGTACTCGCTGGACGCATCTGGCGAGGTCACTGTTGCCAAATTGTTGTCACGCAGTGGCCTCGATTCGTGAGCGTACGGGCGCCAACCTCAGACGCGACGGCAACGCGGTGCAGGACCGAGGCGCACGTCAGTTTGACGCTCTCGCGCGAGTGCGACTTGCCGCCAAGAGGCGGATGCCCTGTTCGATCGCTGGCTCTGACAAGCCGGCGAAGCCCAGGATGAATCCCTTGCGGGTCGGGCTGCCGAAGTGATGAAGTGAGAGCCCGTGGACTCCCACGCCACGCTCGCCGGCTCGGGTGATCCAACCGGTGTCGTCCGTGTCGGCGGGTAGGTAGGCGACCTCGTAGAGTCCGGCGGCCCCGGCCCCGGCCCCGGCGCTGAGCGCAGCGTCCGGGACATGGTGCGCGAGGGCGTCGAGCAGCGTGTCGCGACGTCGTGCGTAGCGCTGGCGCATTCGGCGCAGGTGCCGGTCCAGTTCGCCTCGTGTGATGAAGTCCTGGAGCGCGAGCTGGCTGATTGCACCGGGACCGCCTCCGTCGACTGTCACGGCAGAGACGAGCGGCCAGGTCAGCCACGAGGGCAACTGCATCCATCCCAGCCGAAGGCCGGGCAGGAGGCGCTTGCTAGCCGAACCGATGTACACCACGCGCTCCGGGGCAAGGCCCTGCAGCGCGCCGGGCCTGGCTCCGTCGTATCGAAGCTCTCCGTCCATGTCGTCCTCGATGATGAGGCGGCCTTCGTCCTCTGCCCACGCGATCAGCGCTGCGCGGCGCTCAGTGGCGAGCACGCACCCGGTCGGGAACTGGTGCGCGGGGGTGACGATCACCGCGCTCGCTCCGCTCCGGGCCAGGGCATCCACCCGCAGTCCGTGGCCGTCGACCGGGACGGGGACCACCGACATTCCCGCCTGCTCGACGATGAGCCGGTGGGCGTGCGCTCCGGGCTCCTCGATCGCGACCTGCTCCACCCCTCGCCCGGCGAGCCAGCGACACAGTAGCGCCAGCGCATCTCGGAAGCCGCTTCGCATCACGGTCTGCTCGGGATCGCTGGCGGTGCCGCGCACGCGGCCGAGGTAGTCCGACAGGGCCTCGCGCAGCTCGGGCTGACCCCTGGGATCTCCGTGACCCATCGCGCTTCCCGGCGCTCTTTGTATTGCCGCGCGCACCGAACGCAGCCAGCGGTCGCGAGGAAACCCATCGAGGTCCGGCATGCCCGGATGGAAGTCGTAGGCGTAGGTCGGAAGCAGCGGCAGGGTTGGCGCGGGCGGCGCTGGGCTACTCACCCTCCTGGCTACTGTGACCGGTGCCCCCTGGCGCGACTGCAGGTACCCCTCGGCGGCCAACTGTCCGTATGCCTCGCTGACGACCCCGCGGGAGATGCCGAGCTCGCTGGCCAGCGCCCTCGAGGAAGGCAGGCGGGCGCCCGGCGCGAGCTGCCCCGCCCGGACCGCATCGCGGATCGACGACTCGATCTGCTCGTTCAGCGCGACCCCGCTTGTGCGGTTCACTGAGACCAGAAGCCCAGGTCCGAGAACTGGCCCTGTCGAGGATGCCATGACTGGCACTGTATATCGGACCAGTCGCGCGGTACGTTTCGTCAATCCAGCGAACCAAGGAGCGTCCGAATGAGCAGTCGAGCAGGTGGATCACGGATGAGTGCCAACGCGAGCCGCGTCACGATCGTCGGCGGGGGTCTCGCTGGCCTGACGGCCGCAATTGAGTGCGCCGAGGCCGAGGCGCCCGTCACTCTGATGGAGGCTCATGACGCGGTCGGTGGTCGCGCCCGCAGCACCGAGGGCCCGTACAAGGCCAACCTCGGCCCCCACGCGATCTATAAAGATGGTGGCCTGTGGCGATGGTTGGCAGAACGCGACCTGCTTCCCCCCTCAGCGCACGCGCCGCTCGCGGGGTTCCGGTTTCGCTGGGAGGGCGCGGTGCGACGTATGCCTCCGCTCGGCGCCGTCCCGTCGGTGTTGCGGTTGCGCGGGCGCGAGGCGCCTGTAGATGAAAGCTTCCGCGCCTGGGCCACCCGCCACACCGACGGGCGAACGGCGGCAATGCTGTCCGCGGCGGCCGGCGTCTATACCTTCCATCACGACCCAGGCGAGCTGTCCGCCGCGTTCGTGTGGCCGCGCAACGTCCGTGTCTTTCTCACCCCGCCTCCCGCTGCCCGCTATCCGATCGGCGGCTGGAGCACGCTGGTGGCCGCGCTCGCACGGCGCGCCCAGGATCTCGGTGTTGACATCCAAACCGGCCACAGCGTCGATGAGCTTCCCGACCGGCCGGTGATCCTTGCGGTTGAGCTCGCCCAGGCCCGGCGGCTGCTCGGCGATGAGACGCTCACGTGGCCGAGCGGGAACACCGTCTGCCTGGACCTCGCGCTGCGCCAACGTCGCGGCGACCCGTTCATCGTGTGCGACCTGGACGAGGCGGGCTGGGTGGAGCGCTTCACCGCCGCTGACTCGTCCCTCGCGCCCGAGGGCGAGGAGCTGATCCAGGCGCAGATGCCGATACGCCCGGCTGAGAGCGCCGATCAGGCCTGCTTGCGTTTGGAGGGTCTGCTCGACCTCTCGATCCCAGACTGGCGCGCACGTGAGACGTGGCGCAGACGCCTCCTCATGGATGGTCGTACCGGGGCGCTCGACATGCCGGGAACGAGCTGGCAGGACCGCCCCGCGATCGACCGCGGCGACGGGGTCTACGTGGCTGGCGACATGATGGCCGCGCCCGGCATGCTCGGCGAGGTCGCCTGGGCCAGCGCCGCGCAAGCGAGCAAGCTCGCCCTCCAGACAGCCCGCGTGACACCCCTGCGGCCAAGCCGGGCCGCCTAGCTACTTCCCCCGGAAATAGTCGGTCGTTCCATCCGCCGCGATTAAGAGAATGAGCCCTGCAAATGAGCGCTTTTCTGATCGAGGAGGACGGTTATGCTGAGACTGTCGGGTGGGCAGGTCGAGTCGTTGTGGGACGAGGTGTTGCCGGTCGAGGTGAAGGAGCTGCCGCGGGATCTCGCAGCTTTGGATGTGCTTTTGGCCGACCCGGCGCTGCTAGAGCCGATCGCGGCGCATTGGCGTTCAGAGGCCGTCTCCCAGGGTCGCCCGACGATCGCGATGGAGGTCTATGTGCGCTTGATGGTGATCAAGGCGCGCACGGGCTGGGGATACGAGACGCTCATGCGGGAGGTCTCAGACTCTTTGCACCTGCGCCGCTTCTGCCTGATCGCGCTCGGCGAGCGTGTGGCGCACGAGTCGACGGTGCGCAAGCTCACCCGCCGGCTCGGAGGCGCGGTGGTGGACGAGCTGACGCGGTGCGTGATCGCAAAGGCCCAGCGCGAGACGCGCTTCAGGGCCAGGGCCGTGAGGATCGACTCGACGGTGCTGGAGGCCGACGTGCGCTATCCGAGCGACGCGGCGCTGAGCTTGGACGGCGCGAGGACGCTGGCGCGCGAGGCTCGCAGGCTGAGCGCGCTGGTCGGTCGGGACGCTGGGCGGGTGCAGGATCGCTCCCGAGCGTTGGGGCGTCGCCTGCGGGCGATCTCGCGCACGATCGGGCGACGCACCGGGGAGCGCAAGGCACAGGTGCTCGCGCTGACCGAGCAGGCCGGCGAGCTGCTGTCACGCTCGGTCAGGGAGGCCAGGAGGCTCGCGCGTGCAGCGCATGCACTGTAGGCGAGGATCGCCCAGGCGCTCTAGGCCTTCGTCCCGGCCTGGCCCTTCAGGCGCGATCGCCGCAGTCCGTAGCTGCGCTTGAGGTGGCTGATCCTGCCCTCGGCTCCTGTGCGGTATTTGGCGAGCCGGCGCTGGGTGCGTCTTGAGCCGGGCTGCTGACGGCCCGGCGATGAACACGCGCTCGGGCGAGAGCTCCTGGAGAGCTTCGGAGGTCGGTCCCTTCTCGAAGCCACCGTCGAGCGCGACCTCGCGTGGGCATAGGCCAAGGCGCCCCAGCTCCGCTGTCGTAGTGGGCAGCAGCTTGCTCTCGGGCGGGTTGCCCGGCAAGGTGGGAGCCGGCAGGATGAATCCCCGCGCGCCCCGGCGGGTGTTCTGCGTGACCTCGCAGATCTGCAGCACGTAGCCGAACTCGTTGGGCTTGCCGAGCTTGCCCTTGCGGATTGGACGCGCGTCGGGGTCGAACATCGAGACCAGGCGTTCTGTGATCGGCTCGCCGGCGAGCCGCTGCTTGATCTGCGCCGCGACCCGCTCGGCGCGGTCGGCCACCTCTTGCAGCTTCGCGATCGCGGCCAGCTTGCGTTGCGCGCCACGGCCCCGGGCCCGTACCTTGACACGCTCGCCATCCGGGCTGCTTGAGAGCATGATGATCGCTCGATCAGAGCAGAAACCATTTGCCCGCAACGGCCGCGTCGAGCACTCCACGCGGCCGTTTTGGTTCAGTCGTTTATCCGGGGGAAGTAGCTAACCTCGCCCACAGCCTGTCGGAAGATCTGAGCCCGGCCGGACCCAACTCAAGCATCACGATGCTTCGTGCCGACTGTTCGGGTCTCCGTCGTCTGGTGTCCGCTTGCGTGTCTTGCCCCAGTATCGACACGTGCCGGCTTAGCGCTTCAACCCCCGCAACGGGGGTTCCCCTGCGCGCCCTTCGGGCGCTCCGGTTCCGCGCGCCGGTCAGCGCCGTTCTTGGGCTGCGTCACTAGCAGCCACCAACCGAAGGAGAACGTCATGAACATCAACAAGGTCATCTGCACGGGCCGTCTGACGAAGGACCCCGAGCTCCGGTCGGTGTCGGAGGAGATGAAGGTCTGCCAGCTGCGTCTGGCAGTGGACGCGATGGGCCGTGGCCGCGAGGTCGGCTACGTGAACGTGAGCGTGTTCGGAAAGGGCGGCGAAGCCGCCGCGGAGTACCTGGCGAAGGGCTGGCTGGTAGCGGTGGATGGCCGCTTGGAGTACGGCGAGTGGGAGACCGAGGGAACCAAGCGCCACGACTACACGATCGTGGGGAACGTCGAGTTCCTCGCTGCCCCCCGTCCGATGGAGCCGGAACACGAGGCTGAGGCGAAGCCGGCCCGCAAGAGGAAGGTGCCGGTAGCGGCGTGAGCCACCAAAGCTGCCCGCACCCGTCACGGTGGTGCGGGCAGCGATGGATCTGGCCCTGGCGCTACGGTAATCCCATGTTCGATGAGCAGCTCATAGCCGAGGCCGCCCGGCGGCTGTCCGCGGCGGCTCCGCAGGCACGCGTGATCCTTTTCGGGTCCCACGCGCGAGGAGATGCCCGACCCGGCAGCGACCTGGACTTCCTGGTCGTCGAGCCTGCGGTCGATGATCCGGCTGAGGAGTCGGTTCGCCTTCGCAGGACGCTCCGTGGCCTGGGCGTATTCGCTGACGTTGTCGTCGTGAGTGAACGTGAAGCCGAGGAATGGCGCGAGGTCCGCGGCAGCCTGATCCACTCGGCGCTTTCCGAAGGCCGTCCCGTTGCGGCGTGATGGCTGGCACGCCTGATCTTCCGCAGGTCCTGCTCGGCCTCGCGCGCGATGACGAGTTCGCCGCAAGGTCGCTACTGCCCGTTGCAGGCGTTGCGGATTCGATCCTTGGGTTCCATTGTCAGCAGGCGGTCGAGAAGTCGCTTAAGGCGGCGATTGCGTCGCGCGGTGTCGAGTTCCCTTACACCCACGACCTCGCCGGTCTACTCGAGCTTTGCGAGAGGAGCGGGCTCAAGGTGCCGGGTGCGCTGGACGGCGTGGATCGCCTTGCGCCCTACGGTGTGCACATGCGCTACGGAACGAGTCACGGCTCGGGCCTCGATCGCGATCAGGCGCTGAGATGGGCCGCGACGGCTATCGAGTGGGTCGCGGCTCTTGTCGAGCCAGAGGGCGACTGAGGCACCGCACGTCTCAAGCGGGCCGCATGGCTTGTCTGCCAGAACATGACGTCCGGCTTTAGTCAGCCGCGCTCCGCGGGACGCTCAACGAAGCCGTTGCAGTCCAGAACGTACCATCGGTCGCGGGCTCCGTCGAAGATGTTGGGAGGGAGAGGCATGCCGCTGAACGCTGCGCCCAAGCCGCTGAGGTCGAAAACCTCCACCCACTCGTACTCCCCGTCCGGCACGCGGCCCTCGCGCTCGGCGGCGTTGAGGGCCGTGAGCGTCGCAACCGCTCGCGCGTGCTGGGCGGTCGGCGATAGAGCGTCGGGGGGTCGGCAGTTCGCGAGCTCGCGATCGATGTAGTCGCGCGCGTTCTCTCGCGCGTGGACGACGACGACGGCCGAGACGTAAGGGTGCGGGTTGAAGGCGTTGCCCGCCTCGTCGAAGTCGACCAGCGCCCCCTCACCCATCGAAACGCGATGGGGGAGCGCCGGCCCTCTGATTGGCATCTGGATCACGTCGGTCTTTCCAAAGAGCGACTTCGTCATGTCGTCCGCTCCCAACGGGACGAAACGGTGACGCGCGATCTACTGCTCGAAGTTGCCTCGGCGGCGCGCAGAGACATCACGCTTCTCGACGCGCCGTGCTTTGACGCGTGGAGGCGGTTGGAGCAGGGCGATATCGGCGGTTACCATCGCGTAGTCGCGGAGTGCGTTGACGCCCTGGAGCCGAAGATCGACGTGGTGGTGCTGGCCCAAGCGTCGATGGCTGGCGCCGCAGCCCTCGTGAAGGGCGGGCGTGTCGTCCTGAGCAGCCCCGAGACCGCAGTAGAAGCCGCGCTGCGACTCGCTGCGCCGCCGCCTACCAAGGTCCATGGGTCTGCAGCATGAACGTAGCGATCCCGATCTTCGACGGCCTTACTGCGCTGGACGCAGTTGGGCCCTACGAGGTGCTCTCGCGGCTACCCGACGCGAACGTGCGGTTCCTTGCGGCTGAGAAGGGCCCAGTCCGCACCCAGAACGGGATGCTGGCCCTGCTCGCCGACCTGACGTTCGATGAGCTTGGCGACCCCGACGTGATCGTGGTTCCGGGCGGTCATATCACCTCCGAGCTGATGGGCGACGATCAGGCTGTCGGCTGGCTGCGCCGCGCGCACGAGAGCTCGGCGTGGACGACCTCGGTCTGCACCGGCTCGCTGCTGCTCGCCGCGGCGGGCATCCTCGACGGGCTGCGAGCGACATCCCACTGGCTGGCGCTTGACACGCTCGCGCGCTACGGCGCCCACCCTGTCTCAGAGCGTGTGGTCGAGCAGGGCAAGGTGATCACCGCGGCGGGCGTCTCCGCCGGCATCGACATGGCGCTCATCCTCGCCGAGCGGATCGCTGGCGAGCAGATCGCCCAAGCGATCCAGCTAAGCATCGAGTACGACCCCCAGCCACCGTTCGACTGCGGCTCGCCAGTCAAGGCGCCGCAGATCTGGTCGAGCTGGTCCGCGCAGCCGCTGGGTCACCGACGGGGTAGCCGTCTCGAAGCTGCGTCTGTGCCGGCCGGATGCCCTTCGGGATGATGAGGTCCGTCAGACTCGACGCCCTTTTCACCGACCGCAGCTGCCACCTGAGTTATCGCCGGTCCGCCCAGTCGACCTGCCAGACGTCCCGCGCCGGACTCGTCTCGCCGATCCCAACGCCTACCGTTCGCGGCGTTCGCGTCCAACCGCGCCACAACAACGGCTGCGCGTCGCTTCGCTCCGCTACTGCCCAACCACACCAGATGCACGCCCGTGCGGGTGCTGCCTGATTGCTTGGCCGTCTTTCGCGGTTCGCGCTCTGAAGGGGTGTGATGACCGCGTCGAGTATCGGTTCAGGGGCGGGTGGTGGCTACGCCCGGTATCTGGAGGGTAAGACGATCGCCTCGGAGCGCGGCGACTACTACCTGACCCCCGACGGGGACCTGACCGAGGCACCCGGCCGGTGGCTCTCAGGGGCGGACACGCTGGCGCGTCTCGGCATCGACCCGGACGCGCCGGTGGCGGGTGAGGATTTCATCGCGCTGATGGAGGGCCGGCATCCCGGGACGGGTGCGTGGCTGCGTCCGGCGGGTGCTGATGGGACGCGTGGTGGTGGGATCGATGTGACGTTCAGCGCGCCGAAGTCGGTGTCGGTCGTGTGGGCGCTGGGGGACCCGTGGCAGCGCGAGCAGATCGAAGCCGCGCACGCGCGCGCCGTCGAGCGAGCCGTCGACTACCTGAAGGAGCGGGTCCCCGTGGTACGTCGTCGCTATCACGGCCAGGTGGTCGACGAGCACGCGAAGGACGTGATTGCGACCGCCTACGGCCACACAACCGCGAGAGGCGTCTCCGGCGCCGAGGCCCCTGACCCGCAACTGCACACGCACGTCGTGTTGACGGGCGCCGTTTGTGAGGATGGCCGGTTCGTCGCGGTCGCCTCACGGCCGGTGTTCCGTGGCGCGCGGGAGGTCGGCGCGTTCTACCGCTCAGCGCTCGCTCAAGAGCTCGCGGGGGAGGGCTACCCGATCGAGCAGGGCACCGGAAACGGAGGCAAGTACTTCGAGATCGCCGGGGTACCGCGCGGCCTGCTGGACGCGCTCTCAGGACGCCACCGTGAGATCGCGAAGGCCGCGGAGCGGTTCCGCTCAAAGCATGGTCGCGCGGCGGAACGCGGGGAGCTGCGCGCGCTCGCGCTCGAGAACCGCCGCGCGAAGGAGCTATCGACCCGCGCAGACCTACTGGGCGTCTGGCAGCAGACAGGGCAACGCCACGCGTTCGGGGCGGATGAGGCGGTGCATCTAGTCGGCGCTCCTGCACCTGTTCGCGATGATCGGCCGGTGGAGGATCGGATCGAGGCGCGCCTCGTGGAGCGCGAGGCGGTCTTCGAGGCCGGATTGTTGCGCGCGGTCGCGTTGGAGCAGACAGCAGGGGAGCTCGCTCCCGGGGCGGCGCTCGAGACCGCCCGCGCGATGGTCAGTGAACGACGGGTCCTGACGTTGGAGGGCGGGCGGATGACGACGCTTGCTGTCCGGGCGCAGGAGGAAGCGATCGAGCGTCGCGCCGATGAGCTCGCGCGGCCCGCGAACATTGATGTCGGCGCGCAGGCAAGAGAGCACGCGAGCCGTGAGGTCGCAGAGCGCATAGCGGCTCCACTCTCGCGCGAGCAGCAGCAGGCACTCCGGGCGATCGGCGGACCCGAGCGCCTGGGAGTCCTCGTCGGGCCGGCGGGTACCGGGAAGGGAGTCGTGATCGACGCTGGGGCCAGGGCCGAGCAGCTGGTCGGACACGACGTGATCGGGATCGCCGTGTCCGGTTCGACCGCTGAGCGTCTCGGCGCGGACAGCCCGGCGCTCGCCGGAAGCACCTTGACGCTGGACGCGTTCGTGGCGCGAGCAAACAGCGGGCGCCTCGCGGTCAACGCGGCGACGAGAGTGATCCTCGATGAGGCCGGGATGGTCGACCACAAACGAATGGACGCCCTCACCGAGGTGATCGAGCGCACAGGCGCCAAGCTCGTCGTGGTCGGTGACGGAAAGCAGCTCCCCTCGATCGGACCCGGCGGAATGTTCGACCGGATCGCACGGCACGCGCACACGGCCGAGCTCACGGACATCCATCGAACGAGCGACCCCGAGGAGCGAAAGGCGTGGGCGGCGCTGCGGGCGGGGGAGCCCGAGCGTGCGATGGCTCATTACCGCGCCCAAGGCCAGCTCTATTTCACGGACACCCGCGACCAGGCCGGCGAGGCCGCGGTCAAGCGCTGGGCGCAGCTGACCGAGACACGCGAGATGCGTGACGTTGCCCTGATCGCTGACGCCTCGAACGTCGAGATCGACCGGCTCAACGCCCGCGCCCAGCACCTCCGCGCAGAACGCGGCGAACTCGGCGACGCCGAGGTTCCGCTGCCGCACCAGCACTATGGCCTGCATGAAGGCGACCTCATCACCTTCACCGCACAACACCACCCGTCCGGCCAGCCGCGCGTTGAGAACGGCGCACGCGGCGAAGTCACCCACGTCAGCGAACATGGAGAGGCCCTGGCCGTGACACTCGACGGCTCAGACCGCGACATCACCATCGCCGGTGAGGACCTCCAGGACTTGCGCCTGGCCTATGCCCAACTCGTCTACCGCCAGCAGGGCGCGACCGTCGACCGGTCGGTCGTCGTGACCGGTGGCTGGCACACCAGCAAGGAGAGCTCCTACGTCCAAGCCAGCCGCGCCCGGCAAGGCACCGAGTGGTTCCTCGCACGCGACGAGCTCGGCACCGACGGCCAAGACGAGCACCGCATCGAGCAACTAGCCAACAAGATGCGAACCAGCCGCGCGCACACACCCACCCTCCAACACGCGGAGACACGTCACCCGGACCTGGCGCCCGAGCTTGACCGGACGCTCGCCCCTAGCCGCAACCCGCTGCCCGGGCTTGTGCGGAGCATCCGGCCGGCGCGCACTCCTGACCGCGCCCCGGATCTCGAGCGATGAGCCGACGCATCCACATCGTCATCCCCGACCAGGTCGCGCGAGAACTCACTGATCTTGCAGACGCCGCTGGCGAATCGCCATCGACTCTCGCCGCGACACTCGTCCGCAACGAGATCGCGAACCAGGGCAGCCAAACGCAGATCCGCAAGCCCGCGTGCGGCTCGCGCCGCACCCGGCTCCGGGCGCCCCGTCTGGCTTGAGCCCTACGGTGGCGACTCGGAGTGGCGCCGGCAAACGTGGGGCGCGATCGTCGCGCTTCACGGCCGCTATCCACGCCACCTTGAACACCTCAAAGACGGCTGGTGGAACGACGAGGCCGAAGCCGAGCAGCTCAGCGCGCTCTCTGCCTGGCGCGCTGCACTCGACGAGCACGGCCAGGACCCCCGCGAAGAGCTCGCCTTCCACGCTCAACTCGGAGAGTACCGCGAGACCCTCCGCAGCCAAGGCGGCGGCGTCCGAAGCACCTGGACCCCTGGCCCACCGCCCGTTGACTGGCTCGACTAGCGCCCGACTCGACGGACTCCTCGGAACTCGCTGGCCGGAGCGGACGATCCATGCTCATTAACGACATGGAAGATGCTCAATCACAGACAACGTTGGCCCTGCTGAAGCCCACCGTGCTAGCGGCACAACTCGGTGTCTCGCGCTCATGGCTCTACGAAGCAGCGAAGACCGGGCGCATACCCTCGATCCGCATCGGCGGAGAGGACGGGCCGCTCAGGTTCGTACCCGAGGACGTACAGCAATGGCTCGACGACGCGCGCGCGCAATGGACGCCAGGCCGCTCGACCCGTGCCACGCGACTCGCCGCCGAGATCCCACCAATCCACTCGCGCGCCCGCGCCCGCGCGCGACGCTGAGCAGCGCTACCTGTTCGCCGCCACAGCGCGAGCGATCACTTCTTCAGTCGCGATCGCACCCGCCGCGAGCACGTGACGCTCCAGATGCCCGTAATAGCGCTCGGTCGTCCCGATGTCCGCATGACCGAGTTGACGCTGCACATACATCAACGAGTTACCGCCCGCAAGCCACGCTGCTGCGGCGGTATGGCGCAATGCGTGCAGCGGCATGTCTCGCAGCGCCGCGTCCTGCAGGCCAACCTTGTGCCAGTCCTGCGAGACGGTGTTGCGGTCAAACGGCTCTGGGTCGCCAGCGCTCGACCAGCGTCCGCGGTCGGCTTTGCGCGTTCGCAGCGGCATCACGAAGACCGGCGAGCTCTTCTGGTCGCCGCTGGCCATCTCCGCCCTGCGCGCGAGTTGCTCCTGAAGCGTGCGGCTGAGCCCAGGGCCGATCTCAACGCTGCGGAATCGGTCGCCCTTCGTCGACCCGTTGGTTGTCTTTCGGGTCCGCGCCTTCTTGTGCGATCGGTACACGACGATGAAGCCGCCGGTGGCCTCAAGCTCGACGTCGGCGATCTGGAGGGCGATTGCCTCGGAGATACGCAGGCCCGCCCGCACCAGAACCTCGGCGAGCGGTCGGTACACGGACAAGCAGGCGTCGAGGTAGGCGGGGATCTCCTGGAGGCGCAGATAATCGTGCTCTATGTGCGCCGGAGGCAGGCGCTCGATCCCGATGGCGGGGTTGCTCGCTGTCACTCGGTCCTTGACCGCCGCGTTGAGACAGACGACCAACGTCCCCAGCGTGTTGTTGATCGTCTTGGCCGCGACCTCTTGGGCTTCGACCCGTTCGCCCTGCTCCTGCATCCATGCGCGGACGTTCTCGATCTCGAGCTTGTCGAGTCGCACGTCTCTGAAAGCCGGGAGCAGCCGCTTACGCCCGTCGACGTCGTAAGCCCTCCAGGCGTTCGGCTCGAGATATGGCTTGCGCCGCTGAAGCCAGGTCTCCCACCAGCTGCCGAATGTCTGCGTCGTGTGGCGCACCTCGCCCCGGTCCATCTGCTCAGTGAGGCGACGCAAAGCGGTCCGCGCAGCCGCTTGGCTACTGAATCCGCGCTTGCTCGTTTGCGTCCCGTCGGTTCGCCGGAATACGTAGCGCCAGCGCGTTCCCTGCGCGGTGTCGTACGAGTAGACGCCGCCCTTGGCACCGTAGGTGGCCGTGTCCGAGCGCCGCTCGATTGGGGCGACCTCACCGAGGGCTTCGTCGAATGCGCGCGCCGCCTGCTCGTCGTCGAAGCGCTTGGCTCGTCTGCGGCCCGATCCGTCGCGCCACCGCACCTCCCAGGCGCCCCGATCCTGCCTGACGCTCATGTCAAGACCCCGCCGTACGTCGGCTGGCAACAGGGCGGACGCAAATGGACGTACGAGTGGACGCATTTGCCAAATGACAACATTACGTCCATGCCCAGAGTCTACCCGCCGCCTGCGACGAAACTCAAGAGAAGCCGATTTCCAGGGTTTTCTTGCTATGCGGATGAGAGGACTCGAACCTCCACCTGGTTGCCCAGACACGGACCTGAACCGTGCGCGTCTACCAATTCCGCCACATCCGCATGCTGGTCGACGATGCGAAGATATCGCACCCGCGCAGGTGCGGCCTCTGGCCTGGCATCGATGCCCGGCGCCTCGCGCCCGCTCGCCCGGCTCCTCGGCGGCAAGCTGGAGGGTCACTTTGCTAGCCTCGAGTCGTCCGTAAAGCGCGCCGCTATCGTCCAGGGGACTAGGACGCCGCCCTCTCATGGCGGAAACCCGGGTTCGAATCCCGGTAGCGGTACTCGTGTGTCGGCCCGGTGTTGCGCGGGCCTTTTTCGTTGAGGGCCGGATATCCCTAAACCGTTATGCTCGGGCGCATGGCCCAGGGCGACAGGCAGATACCTGAGAAGGACCGCTGTCCGACATGCAAGGGCGCGGGCTGGACGTGGTGGTCGCCAGAGGCGGGAGCCGAGGACAAGTGGATCGTCTGCCGCGATTGCATCGGGACCGGGCGAGTGGACCAGAACGGCCGCAAGCGCCTGAAGCCCGAGGATCCCGCCGCCGCCTGAGTCGTTGCTCCGGTATCAGGGCGCCGGAGCCTGAGGATGAGAACTGGCTCCGCGGCCGCCCCCTACCCGGATGACCTGACTGGCCTTCCGGGGGCCTATCGGCGCTCGCTGCCGAGCGCTTGAGTCACCACCGGACGCCGCTCGATGTCTCGCGCTAGCGTCCGTCGCCCATGGCTACACCGATCGAGCTCGCGAGCGGGCGCCGCATTCACATCCGCCCGCTGGGGGCCGGCGACCGCAGCGCGCTCGCGCAAGGATTCGAGCGTCTCGGCCCGCAGTCGCGCTACATGCGATTCTTCGCCCCGGTCGCGCACCTGAGCGAGAGTCAGCTCGAGTACCTCACCGACATCGACCATCGCGACCACGAGGCGCTCGTCGCCGTGGATGAGGAAACCGGCAACGGAGTCGGTGTGGCTCGCTACGTGCGCATCGGAGAGGCGCTCGCCGAACCGGCCATTGCGGTCGCCGATGACTGGCAGCGCATGGGGGTGGGCAAGCTGCTGCTGGATCAGCTCGCCGACCGCGCACGCGAGGAGGGCATCCGAACGTTCTCGGCCCATGTGCTCGCGGACAACGCGGGTGCGCTGGCGTTGATCGAGCGGCTTGGCGAGGCCGAGGTTGTCAACCGCGGCGGCGAGGTCGAGGTGCAGATCGAGCTTCGCGACAGGCGCGGCGCGGTGGGCTCGCTTCACCGGTTGCTGCGTCACGCCGCTGAGGAGACGCTCAGGCCGGCGGCATCCTTCTGGCGGCGCCCAACACGATGAGAATTCTCTTAGCTATTGCCATTCCTGTTCCTGTTCGGCTTCCTGTTCGCGCTTGTTCTGGGTGACTTCGAGCTGTCGCTGGCCCGGTTCGAGGGCCTGCGGCCCGCCTTCGTTCAGGGCCGCGCGCTGACGCTCCTCGGATGCGTCGTCTTCGCTTTCGATCTGTTCATAGAACTCGCCGATCACCCCGGCCTCGGCCGCTGCAGAGCCGCTCGAGGCCCCGGCACCGCAGCCCGAGAGCACGGGCAAAACGAGCGCAGCGAGAGCCAGGCTGAGGCCGAGGCTCTTGCGCGAGGCGTTCATAGCCCAGGTAATCGGCGCGGGTGGCGGGGGGCTTGAGCGGGCGTGCTCCGCGCGGGGCGATTCCGTCCGGGTGCTGACCGACGATCAGGTGTACGTATCGCGCGCCGTTTGGCGAATCGAACGCTGGGATGACTATTCGAACTAATGGAAAAAAGTCGGAGACGCACCTCGACTTAAGCGTCCAGACCCATGAATCTTCGGTGGGTGCATTTGCGGGTGTGGGCCCGGTTCATGCGTATCTGTCCGCCGGGGGCCCTGAGCCGAACGGGCAGAAGCACCCTTCAGACACTGGCGAAACGGACGACGAGGCGGGAAACTAATGGCATTTATGTACAAGACACGTGCCGCGACACCAAGGCTACGCCCGGGCCCCAACGGCCTGCCGCGCGGCCAGGTCACCGAGATTCAACGCAGTCGAATGCTCGCTGCGGCGGTGGACGCGGTCGAGGAGGTCGGCTACGCGCGCATGACCGTCGCCCAGGTCATCAGCCGCGCCCGCGTCTCGCGCAAGACCTTCTATGACGTGTTCGCCGATCGCGAGGACTGCTTCCTGGCTGCCTTTGAACAGGCTGTCTCCCAGACGCGGCTGATCGCGCGGGAGGCATACGAACGCGAGGGAGACGTCTGGCGCGAGGGAGTTCGCGCCGCGCTCGGCCGGCTCCTGATGTTCATGGACGAAGAGCCGGGTCTGGCCAAGCTGTGCGTCGTGGAGGCGCTCGCGGCCGGTGAGAAGGTGCTCGAACGGCGTGCGCAGCTGCTCGATGAGATCGCAGCCGTGATCGATCAGGGTCGCCACCTCACGAACACCACACGCGAACCGCCCGCGGTCACCGCCGAAGGGATCGTCGGCGGCATCTTTGCGGTGCTGCACACGCGCCTGCTGGATGAGGCAGACGAGCCGTTGACGGACCTGCTCGGACCGCTGATGAGCATGATCGTGCTGCCCTACCTCGGCGCGCGCGCGGCGAGCCGCGAACTCGCCAGGCCCGCGATGGAGGTCGCGCGCGACCGGCAGACTCGCTCACAGACGCGCAGCAGGGACCCACTCGAAGGTCTCAACATGCGCCTCACCTACCGCACGGTGCGGGTGCTGATGGTCATCGCCGAGCATCCCGGCGCGAGCAACCGCGAGATCGCGGAAGGCTCGGGCATCATCGACCAGGGACAGATCTCAAAGCTCCTCAACCGCCTGGGCCGGCTGAACCTCGTCGAGAACCGAGGCGAGGGCCAGGAGAAGGGTGCTGCGAACGCCTGGCATCTGACGGCGCGAGGCGCGCAGGTCGAGCGCGCCACACGGCCGCGCTGAGCGCCTGAGCAGCACCTAGCCTCACAACACGTCGCCGCGGGCACCGCCAGGTGCCCGGGCGCCGCCGGGCGCGCCGCGGCGACCCGTCCCATCGCTGCCGTTCGGTCGGATGAGCCAGCACGTGCTGCGCTTCCTTCTGTGGCGGATGCTTGGACTGCTCGCGGCGATCGGCGGGGCCGCTTCGCTCGCGTGGTTTCTCGACGGCGGCCCCGGGCGCATCCTGCGTGGTCAGAGCCGAGAGCACGCAGCCCGAGCCCACGGAAGAACCGTCGCAGGCGCGGTCGGGCGCGAGGCGCGAGCGATCTGGGGCTGGAAGCTGTTTGGCGCGCTCGCGCCGCTGCAGATGCTGGCGGCGCTGACGCTCCTCGCCGCACTCCTGATCGCGCTCGCTCGCGGGCGAGCGCGCCGCCGCCGCCGCTACGTGCGACTCGTCGTCGAGCCTTACCGGGGCGATCACGCCGAGGCTGATGCGCTGCCCCGGATGTTCGAGGCACTGCACCGGCGGCTGCAGCACCGATGGTGGCGACGCCTGCTGCAAGGGCAGCCCTCGCTGGCGCTCGAGGTGCATTACGGCGGCGACCCGCGGGCTCCCGCGGGCTGGCTCGCGGTGAGCTGCCCGCATGGCCTCGAGTCGATTGTGGAGGCAGCTCTGCGCAATGCATATCCCAGCTGCCGTCTGGCCCCATGCGAGTGGCGTGTGGGTGATCCGCCGGCAGTCCTGCGTCTGAAGAAGCACCGCGAGTTCGTCATGCGCGCGCGTGCGCTGGATCGCTTCGAGCACGAACGCGAGCCCTCGGTCAACCGTCTGCTCACGGTGATGGGCGTCGGGGGAGCGCCTGCCTTCGTGCAGATCGCCCTCACGCCCACGCCGGCGGCGTTTGAGAAGCTCGCAAGGCACGCGTTCAAGAGTCGCGAGGCGCGACTGTCTCGTGAGCGCCGCGAGGGAGCGGTCATGCACGACCGCTCGATGCTCGACGACGCGGAGCTTCGAGGAGGACTGGATGTTCAGCACCACAGCCTGTTCTTCGCAGAGCTGAGGATCGTCGCCGCCGAGCGCGTCGCCTGCGAGCGGATCGCCTCAGAGCTGCGTATCGAGCTCGCCGAGAACAGGCTCGTGGAGCGCGGGACGGCCATACGCCACGGCCTGCTCGGGCTCTACACGCGCCGCGTGCAGAGAGGAGAGGGCAACCCATTGCCGTCCTTCCGTAAGGGCGTGTTCGCGACGAGTGAGCTGGCATCGCTCTGGCAGCTCCCCTCGCTCGACTATCTCAACGTGCCCGTCGCACGTTCGGGGTTGCCGCTGGCGCCGGCGCCAGCGGGGATCTCGCGGCCTGCCGGCGCTGGCACGCTCTGCGACTCGGTCGGCCCGGTCACAATCGCTGAGGAGCTGCGCAAGCAGAACACCGCGGTCCCGGGCACGGTCGAGCAGGGCAAGTCCAGCTACCTGGTCGCGACCGTCGCAGAGGACGTGCGTCGCGAGCGCTGCGCCGTGATCGTGCTCGACCCCAAGGGCGACGCGGCCGACGCCACGCTGAGCGCCGTGCCGCTCGACCGCACCTGCACGCTTCTCGACTTCGCCCATCCCACCTGCGGCTTCAACCCGCTCGCCGTCGATGCGCCGGCGGACGTGATCGCCGACTACGTCGTGGCCGCGCTGAAGAACCTGTTTACCGACGCGGACATCCGCGCCTCCTCAGACCGCTACCTGCGCAACTCGATCATCGCCGTGCTCGCGCACGATCGACGCTCGACGCTGTGGGATGCCGCGCGCCTGCTCTCGGTAGGAGAGGAGGGGTACTCCTACCGCGCGAGCGTGGGAGCGCACGTCAGGACGCTTCCTGAGCTGAAGGAGATCAGCTCGTTCTTCACGGCCGAGCTCTCCGCGCAGCTCGCCGACTCGCGCGCCACGACGACCGCGAAGCTCGACGCGCCCGTCAACAAGCTGGCGCGGCTGCTGAACTCGCCGTCGATCAAGCGCGTCCTGCTCAACGACGCGCTGCGCGTCGACTTCGATCGCGTGATCGCCGGCGCCGAGGTGCTCGTCGTCAAGGGAGCGCTCGGCTCGATGGGCGCGGGCAACACCTCGGTGCTGATGCAACTGCTGGTCGGGATGCTCGACGCGGCCCTCGCCCGCCAGCAGGACCTCGTGGCAGGTGAGCGGCGCATCGCGGTGGCGCTCAAGATCGATGAGGCGCCGCTCGTGATCAATCGCGGCTTCGCCGAGACGATGGCGCTGAAGCGCTCCGCCGGCCTTGAGACGGTCGCGTGCTGGCAGACGGATTCTCAGTGGATCGACCGCGATGTGCGCGAGCAGCTCGATGCCCTCTTTGCTCATCGCGTGTACTTCGCCACCTCCTCGGTCAAGGACGCTCGCTCGGCAGTGTCGCTCACGATGGCTGAGTTCTCAGATACCGTCAGACCGGGGATCGGCCGTCTCTCCGCGCTCGGATACCCCGATGTGCGCCTGCATCTCCCCAAGCATCACGCGGTCGCAAGCTGGCTTACGGCCGGCGGGCGCCAGAGCTCGTTCATCGCGCGCACGCTGCCGATGGCCGTCGACCACGAGCGTCTCGCAGCTCACGCCGCGCGCCAGCAGGAACGCGGGGCACGGCATCTCAGCGACCTGCGACAGCCCCACTGGGATCATCCGCAGAGGATTCTCCGGACCGCGCCGGCACCGCCTGAGCGCCCCGCTCAAGAGCGCTCGCCGCTCGTTTCGGCGGTCGGGCCGGATACGAGCCTGCCGGATATCGCCGCGCCGAGCTATCGCGAGCTCGTCGATCTGGATAGAGCCCACAGCGCTCGAGTCGCGAGGCCCGCCCGGCCGGCTCGCGCCCATCAGCCGGATGCCCTGGACCTCGAAATCCTCACCTCGATCGCTTCGCTGCGCCACCTTCTCAGCAGCCAGATCCACCGCCATCACAATCCGGGCCGCGCGCCCAGCACGACCCAGCGCCGGTTGAAGCGGCTCTCGGACGCGGGGCTCGTCGAGCGCTTTCAGTTTCATCGTCGCGACGGCGGTGGCGTGCCGATGGCCTACCGGCTCAGCGCCGGGGGACTGCGGGCGCTCGCGGGCGCCCAGGCTCAGGGCCAGAGCGCCCTGGCGGCCGATGCCCGGCCAGTCGATGCGCCGCCTAGCGGCGGCGAGGCGCGACTTCATGAGGCTCGCCGCGACATTCACCTCGCCGGCTGGGTGCTCGCGCTGATCGACGTGGTCGGCGCCTCTTCCGGGCCGGTCGTGCGCGGTCCAGAGCAGGCGAGCCTGCTCGTGCCCGAACCTGCCCGGACGCACGGCCGCGCGAGGCTCTCACCGGGAGAGCTGCGGCTCCCGGGCGGGCGCTCGGCCCACGACTTCCTGCGCACCGATGCAGCCGGCAACGCCGCTGCCGCGGAGCGCTTCGATTCGCTGCGCCCAGGCGCCATCGTCGAGATCGAGGCGCCTCTCACGAAGGAAGCTCACGCGATCGATCTGATCCTCGAGCGCGACGATCGCCTGCTCGACGCGCGCGGCGTCGCCAAGCTCGAGCGCTACGACCATTTCCTCACAGGTTGGGCAGCGCACACCCGTCGCTACGGCGAGCGCATGCTGGCCACGCCTCTGGTCGTGTTCATCTGCCGCGACCGGGCTCGCTCGCGAGCTTGCGCACGACAGGCCGACACGGTCCTGCGCGCCTCTCGCGCGTATGCCGGGGAGTACCCCCAGGACTGGGAGTACCAGGGGCGCGAGCAGACGCTGTTCGTGTCCGAGCGCGACATCCACGAGCGGCTGCTGTGCGCCTACGGAGTCCCGCGGCTTCCCCCGCACCTCCGGGTTGCCGCGGCGCGCGGCGATCGCCGGGCGGCCGAGACGCAGATCGAGCAGCGCAGCGTCGTTCTGCTCGCTTCCGAGGCGCTGCCGTGACCCCCGCCGCTTTGGCACGCAGCCGTTCATGCGTTCGCCCGCCGCATCGCGCAGTCGCCCGGTCACGCCGTGCAGTCACCACTGTTCCGGCACGCAGCGTGACGCCGTCGCCCCCCGTGCCAGGAGCCACGCAAATGCATCACCTCATCACGAGATCCAGCATTGCAGAGCGGAATTGCAGCACGCGACGGGAGGCGACTGCGGGCGCAGAAGCGCGCAGCGCGATGCGCCCGCGATCCAATCGCAGACTCGGGCTAGTGTGCGCCGCCCCACCTCCTTACCCCAGATCTCTCCGCCTCGCCCACACATACCTCGCTCGTCTGAGTGAGCAACGAGCAGCCACCGCGCGACGCCGAGAGCTTCGGGTCGTGGATGTGATGGTCGCGAGCGCTTGCGCGCCAGCTTCATCCCCCGCTCGCCCGCGTGCACACCGAGGTCCGAGACGCCCTTTGGGAGCTCTCGGAGTCCCTCGAGAAGCCCCGGAGCATCCACGCCAGCGGCTTGACGAGCTGCGCGTGCGCTCCCATCGACGCCCGCCCCCACCGCCGCCAAACGCACCCCAGGAGGAAACATGCCCGCCAGCTCATCCGACACGATCGCCCGACACCGCAACACCGAGCGCGAGCCTGCCCGCCACCGCCGATCCGGTGGATGCCGGCGCGTCTCGGACCCGGCCGGAGGAGCTCCGCAAGCGCTCGCGCTCTACACCGACAGCTCCGGACACGATCGCGAGATCGTCGCGCGCACCGGATCGCTGGGCTCGGTGCTCGTCATCGACCGCGACCTTGCCACGAGCGCAGACCGCAGGCTCCTGGCGCACCTCGCCGCGGATGAGCCCCCAGAGAACGCCGCGCTGATCTGCCGCGACTACCTTCAGAGCGATCCCCCCGATCCGGCTCGCTGCCGGGCTCTCACCGAGCAGGACGCGCGCATCGATCCGCTCGCCCCGCTCGGGTGCGACGCCGCGCAGATCACGGCGCTCGCCTCTGCGAGCATGCCTCGCGATCGCGAGGGGCACGCCTACGCGCTGCGCCTGGTCGCGGGACGCGTCGCGATCCCCGAGCTGCGGTGGGGCTGTGAGACAGCAGACGGCGCCCCTGCGATGCGAACCCTCAGTCTCCGCGAGGTCGTTGGGAATCTCGAGCACTACGAGCCGGCCTGCTCGTTGACAGAAGGGATGCTCGCGCTGCACAAGGGCGACGGTGAGATCTCGACGAGCGTCCTCGAGGCGGAGCTCGTGCGTGTCCGCGAGAGCCCGATCGTGCTCAACCGTAGGCTCCGCGAGGCGGTGCTCGCGCACGTCGCAAATGAAAGGCGAAGCATGAGCGAGATCGCACGGCTCTGCGGGCGTGTGAAGCGCGACCGCAAGGGCAACGAGAGTGGCGAGACGAGCTGGCTCGCCCGCCGCGTCGGGCTGCTCGCCGAGGGGGGACGAGGCGCGCCGACTCCCTGGGTGCACAGCGACGTGCTGGCCCTGATCGCCCGTCGCGGTCTCGGCTTGACTCCCCGGGAGGTGGAAGTGGCGTGAGCGCTCGCCCCGAGGGGCCGGTCCTGATCGTCGAGGCCGACCGGGAGCGCGCTTGCGCACTGGCCGATCAGCTCGTCGCCGACGGCTTCGGCGTGGAGGTCGCGCGCACGAGCGAGCACGCTCGCATCCTCGCTCGGGCCCGGGCGCCGGAGGTCGCGCTTCTGGGCGACCTAGACGCCCCGCGCGGAGCGCTCACGCTGTTGGAGGAGATTCGTCGAGCGCCGCCCGGTTGCGCCCCGTGGGACCGCGCGATGCCGACGATCGTCCTCGGCGCCAAGGGGCATGAGCTGGAGATGCTCCGCGCCTTTGAAGCGGGCGCCGATGACTTCCTCACACGGGCCTGCGGCTACCTCGAGCTGCGTGCGCGCGTGAGGGCGCTCCTGCGCCGTGTCAGAAACTCGGGAGACGCCACGCGCTGGCTCGCAGTCGAGAGCCTCGTGATCGACAGTCACGCTCACCTCGCGACCCTCCACGGTCGCGAGCTCATGCTGCGCCGCATGGAGTTCGACCTGCTCATCCATCTTGCCCGGGAGCCCTCGCGCGTGTTCACGCGCGATCAGCTGCTGCGCGGCGTCTGGGGCTATCGCTCCGGAGGCTCCACACGCACCGTGGACAGTCATGCGAGTCGCCTGCGGCGCAAGCTCGAGGTCGATCAGACCCGGCGCTGGGTCATCAACGTCTGGGGAGTCGGCTATCGGCTGATCTGACGCGCGCCGCTGCTCGGTAGCGGTGGCGCGCTCTCGCCCCGCGAAGAACTTGGACGGGCCTTCGGGCCTGCCATGCCCAACGCGCAGGCACCGATACCGGCCCTTCGGCCGGCGCGGCCTGCGTGTCAATGGCCGGCGAGCGCCGGCTCAAATCCGCCTGCCCGCGCAGGCTCATGAAAGGAGTGGCGCAATGCCCTCATCCGATGCAACCACCGAACCTCGGGAAGACCTGCTGGCCTACCCGGAGCAGCTCCTGCACGTCCTGACCGGATCGATCTTCGAGCTCGCGCTCGCAGTGATGATCGGACTGCTGGGCGCTCGCCTGATACGCACCCGTCATCTGCACTGGAGCTGGAGTGCAGTTTCGCTGCCGGTGATCCTGCTGATTGGCCCCCTTCTCGGCTCCTTGCAGCTCGCGCTCGCTGCCACCGCTCTCGCCGCAACGGTGCGGGCACGGCGCTGGCACCGAGAAGACCTCCAGGCCGGTGGCGATCTCGCAGAGATCGCAGCTCGCGGGAGCCGGCCGTCGACATATCTGGCCTCGATCGCCCGCCCGCGGCTGAAGCTCCTCGCAGGCGAGCTGGGCGTCCCTGGCTCCCGAGCGGCCGAGCCGGGGATGCTGATCGGCCACGACGAGCAGCACCGCGACGTGCGCGTGCCGTTCGCGGGACCCGCCGGAGCGATGCACACCCTGATCGTCGGCGCCACCGGTTCAGGCAAGACGGTCACACAGACAGCGATGGCGCTCGCCGCGATAGCCCGTGGGATGGGAGTGATCGTCGTGGACCCCAAGGGCGATGAGGCGATGCGCGAGCAACTGCAGCACGCTGCTCGCATCTCCGAGCGCCAATTCACGGAATGGACCCCGCGCGGGGGATGTGTCTATAACCCGTATGCGATCGGCAGCGACACCGAGATCGCCGACAAGGTGCTGGCCGGCGAGCTGTTCACCGAGCCGCACTACCTGCGCCAGGCACAGCGTTACCTAGGCCATGTCGTTCGGACGCTGCGTCGCAGCGGCGAGGAGATCAGCCTGGGCGAGATCGTGGCTCAGCTCGACCCCTCCCGGCTGGAGCTGCTCGCCCGCCGTCTGCCCGAGCCCGCGGCCGCCGCGACGTTCGCCTACCTCGATTCGCTCACGAGCCGCCAGCAGCGAGACCTGGCCGGGGTTCGTGACCGGCTCGCGATCCTCGTGGAGTCAGACGTCGGGCCGTGGCTTGAGCCGAGCACCGCGGGGGCTTCTCAGCTGGCGCTGCCGGCGGCGGTCGCTGAACGGGCGGTCGTGTACTTCCGCTTGGAATCCGACACCCGGCCGTTGCTGGCTCAGATGATCGGTGCGGCGATCGTGCAGGATCTGCAGACGACGGTCGCGGCGCTCCAGGGCCGCCCGGTGCCGACGGCGGTGATCATCGATGAGTTCTCCGCCGTCGCGGCGGAGCAGGTCGTGCGGCTGTTCGGGAGAGCGCGATCGGCCGGCTTCAGCCTGATGCTGGGAACCCAGGAGATCTCAGATCTGCGTCTGCCGGGACGCGAGCGTCTGCTCGAGCAGGTGATGGGCAATCTCTCACTGCTGATCGCCCACCGCCAGGTCGTCCCGGCCTCGGCCGAGCTGATCGCTGCCGTGGCCGGAAGCGAAGGCACATGGAAGGTCTCCCAGCACAGCGACGGCAGGAGCACGCGCACCCGTAGCAAGCGCAGTGTGCTCGAGCCGGATCGGATCATGGGCCTGGGCACCGGCTGGGGCGCGGTGCTCGTGCTCGGCGCCGCAGGGCAGGCACGCATCACGCAGATCCAGGCCGCGCCGGCGCTGAGCTGAACGCGCGGAGCACACCACACCTCGCCGGCCCCTTCATCTGCCGGCGGGCGGCTGGGGGGTCGGCGCTCGACATCAAAAGACAGGAGAACTCATGGTCTCGCCAAGAACAATCCACCCGGTCGCGCGCTTGGAGATCGTCAGATGGACGGCGCAGATGGGCGCCGTCACAGCGGAGGCGCTCGCGCATCGCGAGCAGGCGAGTGTGGCCTCGGCGCGTGCACGTCTGCTCGTCGCAGTGCGCGAGGGACTGCTGCTGCGAGCACAGCCCCTCCTCGGCAGGCCCGCGCTGTTCTCAACCACCCACTCGGGCATGCGCCTGGCGGGAGCGCGCGGGTTGCAGCCGGCGCGCATCAGCGCGGCCAACGCGCAACATGCGATCGCCTGCGCGGGGGCTGCGGCCGCGCTCGAGCGCGCATACCCCGATCACCAGGTGATGGGGGAGCGCGAGCTGCGCCGCGATGAGCACGAGCGGGGCGCCGCCCTGGCCAGCGCTTGCCTCGGCGCCGTCCCGGATGGGACTGCATTGCTCCACCGCCCCGACCTCGTCATCTGGCCGCCGGCGACTCGCGGGCTGCCGGTCGCGGTCGAGGTCGAGCTGACGATCAAGGCGCCCCGGCGACTCGCATCGATCTGCCGAGCATGGGCGCGCTGTGCATGTGTCGCGGGCGTCATCTACATCGCTCCTGCCGAGGTCCGAGGAGCGCTCGAGCGCGCGATCTCAGACGCTCAGGCGACTGAGCGCGTAACGCTGATCGCCCCCGGCGGCCTCGGATTCGACGCTGCTTCGCTGGCCTGCATAGAGAACCATCCCCATTGAGATCTAGCCTGCCGGAGGGGGGTCAACCATCTAGTGAAAATGGAGCCCACATGTCCCAGTACTCGATCAACAGGGTGGTCTTGGTCGGCCGCCTGACGCAGGATCCCGAGCTGCGCGCCCTGCCCTCAGGGACCAGCGTCTGCGCGATGCGCATAGCCTGTAATTCCCGTCAGCGCGACGCCGACGGCACTTACTCCGAGCGGCCCAACTACTTCGACGTGAGCTCCTTCGGGGCGGCGGGCGAGAACGTCGCCGAGTTCATGCGCAAGGGCAGCCGGGTGGCCATCGACGGGCGCCTGGAGTGGCGCGAGTGGGAGGCCGAGCAGAAGAAGCGCCAGGCTGTGAGCATCGTCGCCGACAGCGTGATGTTCCTCGACTCCCCAGGCGAGCGTCGGGCCGAGGAGGGCGGAGAGCTGGCGGGTGTCGGCGCCGGTGGGGCCGACGACGGCCTGGATTTCTAGCCGTAGCGGCGCCGGCCGTGCCCGCGACGGCTGGATCTCGCGAGGACGGCCGGGCTCTCGCGCTGAGGGCCGGATCATGCGAGGACGCTTCGCCCGAGCGTCCTCGCATAGCCGCTGCGCGCTGGGCACACCCGCGCCCTGCGGCTTCGATGCGGGCTTTTTGCGTTAACAGGCCACCCGGCGGGGAGAGGCGCCGCGGGCGCAGCGCAGTCCCGTGCGCGGTCCGCATAGACTGGCGCGCCGCGCGAGGCCAGCCGCGCGAGCCAAACCCGCCAGCGGCACAAGGAGCGCTCGATGCCCGTCAACACCAAAGCGATCGGCAAGTCCTACGAGCCCGTGACCTACGCCGTGGGCCGGGAGAAGATCAGGGAGTACGCGCGTGCGGTCGGCGAGAGCGACTCCGTGCATCTGGACGTGGACGCGGCTCGTGCCGCGGGCCACAGCGACCTCGTCGCGCCGCCGATGTTCGCTGTCGTCTACAGCGCGCCGGCTGTCGGGCCGCCGATCTTCGACCCCGAGATCGAACTGAACTTCGCGATGATGGTGCACGGCGGGCAGGAGTTCGTGTGGGGCCCCGTGGTGATCGCAGGCGATGAGGTGACGACGACGGCGAGCGTCAAGGACATCTCCGAAAGCGACGGTCGCGGCTACTACGTGTTCGAGTCGATCTCGACCAACCAGCGTGGCGAGCAGGTCTGCCGCGGAACGTGGACGAACATCGTCCGAGGAGTGTGAGCTGATGGCCGAGATAAAGACGGGCGAGGCGATCCCCGAGCTGAGGATCACGCCGGATAAGTACCTCACGGTTCGCTACGCGGGTGCCTCGGGCGACTACAACCCGATCCACATCGACGAGGAGCTCGCGCGCGGCGTCGGGCTGCCTGGACGCATCCTGCACGGCCTCTGGACAATGGCCCAGGTGGCCCGAGCGCAGACGGAGGCGGCCGGCGGACCCGAGCATCTCAAGCGGCTCTCGGTGCAGTTCCGCGGCATGGGCGTGCCCGAGCAGGAGGTGCTCGTCAGCGGAGTCGTTCGCGAGCGCTCCGACGGGCACGTGCTGATCGACACGGTGGCCGAGCAGGCGGGCAAGCAGATCATCCGCAACGCCGAGGCGGAGCTCGAGCTCTAGCTCCGGGGCGCGAGTGCCGCCGCGCACGCCGCCTACAATCACCACATGCTGACCTCCCGCCAGGAGCGGATTCTGTGCATGGTGGTCGACGATTACCTGAGGACCGCTCAGCCGGTTGCCTCGCGCGTTATCGCCGCCGACCCCGAGCTCGACTGCGGCCCCTCCACGGTGCGCAACGAACTGGCGCTGCTCGAGGAGCACGGCCTGCTCGCGCACCCGCACGTGTCGGCCGGGCGCGTCCCGACCGACGCCGGACACCGCTACGTCGTCGACCGCATGCTCAGCAGAGAACAGACCCTTCCCGCGCCCCGCCAGCCGCTCGAGCTCTCTCTGATCCGCCGCGAGCTCGACGAGGCGATGCGCGCCACCACAGAGACGCTCTCGCAGATGACCAATCTGCTCGCGGTGGTCTCCGCGCCCTCGATGACCAGCGCGACGATCCGCCACGTCGAGGTGCTCGCGCTGCAGCCGCAGCTGGTGCTGGTGGTCGTGATCACCTCCACGGGCAGCGTCTCAAAGATGCTCGCGAGCTTTGACCGGGCCGTCGACTCCGGGCTCGTCTCATGGGCGGCGGAGTATCTCAACGACCGCCTCGTGGGTCTCGTGCTCGGAGCGCGGATGCTGGGACAGCGCTTGCTCGACCCCAGCCTGACGGCGCGCGAGCTGGCGTTCCTCGAGCGCTTCGCCCCCGCCTTCAGCGACCTCGCGGCCGAGGGGGAGGATGCTCTCTATGTCGAGGGCACCGCTCGTCTGTTCGAGGCGGCGCAGCTCGCCGACGCGACCAACGTCAACGAGCTGATCGGCCTGCTGGAGCGACGCGTTGCGCTGCTCAGCGTGCTGCGCACCGCGCTCGCCGAGCCGGGCGTGTACGTGCGGATCGGCCATGAGAACGAGCTTCCCGCGATGCACTCGCTGGCGCTGGTCGCAACCGGCTACGGAATGGCGCGCCGCAAGCTCGGTACCGTGTCGCTGATCGGGCCGGTGCGGATGGACTACGCCGGCGCGATCGCGACCGTGCGCGAGGCGGCGCACGAGCTGTCGCGTTTCGTCGAGGACGCATACGCCGAGACCTGAGCCGAGCCGAATGCCCCGCGACCCATATGAGGTGCTCGGCGTCGAGCGCGACGCCGACGAGCAGCAGGTCAAGAAGGCCTTCCGCGGCCTGGCCCGCGAGCTGCACCCCGACGTCAACGCCCACGACCCCGACGCCGAGGAGAAGTTCAAGGAGGCTGCCGAGGCCTACGAGATCCTCTCCGACGCCGAGCGGCGCGCGACCTATGACCGCTACGGCCACGACGGGCTGCGCTCCGGCGGCTACGCGCCGAACTTCGAGGGCTTCGGCTCGATCAGCGACCTCTTCAACGCCTTCTTCGGCGGCGCGGGGGCAGGGCGGACGGGCCCGGCGCAGGGGGGCGACATCGGCGTCGCCGTGGAGATCGAGCTGATCGAGGCCGCGCACGGCGCGAAGGTGGGAGTGGCCTACGACGCGGTCAAGCGCTGCGAGCGCTGCCACGGCAACGGCGCCGAGCCCGGAACGCCGATCGAGACGTGCGAGCGCTGCGGGGGCGCCGGGCAGTTGCAGGGCAGCACTCGAACGCCGTTCGGCCAGATGGTGCGCACGGTCGTGTGCGACGTCTGCCACGGCGACGGCCGCGTGCCCAAGGAGCCCTGCGGCGAGTGCCGCGGGCGCGGACGCCTCACCGTCCGGCAGGAGCTCGACGTGGACATCCCCGCCGGCATCTCCGACGGACAGCGCATCCGGCTCAGCGGTCGCGGTCACGAGGGCGAGGCGGGAGCCCCGGCCGGCGATCTGTATGTCGTCGTCGGCGTGCGCGAGGACGAGCGCTTCGTGCGCGAAGGCGACGACCTGATCACCGCGCTCGACGTCGCCGCGCCGCTGGCTGCGCTCGGCGCGACGCTCGAGGTGCCGACGCTCGAGGGCAGCGCGTCGATCGAGTTGCCCGCCGGCACCCAGCCGGGTGAGGTGCTGAGCGTGCGCGGCGCCGGGATGCCGGGGCTCAGGCGCGGGCACGGCGATCTGCGCGTGCTCGTCAACGTCGTCATCCCCCGCCGCCTCACCCCCGAGCAGCGCGAGCTGCTCGAGCGTCTGAGCGAGAGCCTCACCGAGGAGAACCTGCGCTCCCAGGAATCGATGTTCGCAAAGCTCAGGCGCGCGCTCGGCAGCCAGGCCGCGTGATCCGGCTCGCCGTCCGCGTCGCCCGCGCCGACTCCGAGCTCGTTCTGGCCGAGCTTCTGGAGCTCGCCCCTGCGGGGGTCGAAGAGGTCGCCGCAGCCGCCGAGACGGTCGAGTACGCCGTCTACGGCGCGCCCGGTGAGCTGCCCAGCCTGCCTGCCCTGAAGGCGATGTCCGGCTCTGCGCTGCTTGAGATATCGACCACGGAGATCTCCGATGACTGGCACGAGCGCTGGCGGGAGTTTCACCGTCCTGTGCTCGTCGAGGCGCCACGCGGCGCCGGTGGCGAGACGCTCGTGCCCGGCCTGCGCATCCGTCCGCCCTGGGAGCCCGCGAGCGCCTCGCCGGCGCCGGCCGTGCGCGAGATCGTGATCGACCCCGGTCAGGCCTTCGGCACCGGCGGGCACCCCAGCACGCGACTGTGCCTGGCGCTGCTGCTCGAGCTTGCCGCCCGCGGGCCGCAGCGGGGAGCGCTGCTGGACCTCGGCACCGGCTCGGGCGTGCTCGCGATCGCGGCGGCGGGACTCGGCTTCGCGCCGGTGCTCGGGCTGGACAACGAGCAGGAGAGCGTCGAGGCCGCACGCGAGAACGCGCTCGTCAACGGCGTCGAGCTCGAGGTGCGCCGCTATGACCTGCGCAACGAGCCGCTGCCGTGGTTCGCAGAGGCGGACGCCGGAGGCGAGCCGGTCGTGATGCTCGCCAATCTCCTGCGTCCGCTGCTGATCGAGCTCGCCCGCACGATCGTTCGTCCGCCAGCACAGCTCATCGCCGGGGGGCTGCTGCGCGCGGAGGTCGATGAGGTGCTCGCCGCCTTCCAGGAGCGCCTCGGCATGCGCGAGCGCGAGCGGCGCGCCGAGGGCGAGTGGGCAGCGATCTGGCTGAGCCGCTGAGGCTCCTCAGCGAGGGGCGTCGGGTATCTCGGTGGCTGCGCAGACGATCGCGCGAAACAGCAGATCGATCGCGGGGCGCACACCGCCCTCTTCGTCCATCAGCATGTCAGCCGTGCTGAGCGCCCGCCCGATCGCCTCCATCG
This sequence comes from Solirubrobacterales bacterium, assembly GCA_013815355.1. Lineage (GTDB taxonomy): Bacteria > Actinomycetota > Thermoleophilia > Solirubrobacterales > Solirubrobacteraceae > Palsa-744. The sequence goes on along the minus strand of JACDGG010000010.1, from coordinate 1,966 downwards.
CCTCGCCGACGCTTCCCGGGTCGGGGTCGCGGCACGCGGCGATCGCCATGTCGAGCATCGCCCGTGCCTGCTCGATCACGCCGGTGAACAGCGCCGGGCCGACGAGGCTTGCGTAGTTGTAGACCCGCGCAAGGCGCCCGGCGAGCACGATCGAGGAGCCGCGTCGCGGCGGCGTGACCGGCGGCAGGCCCTGCCCGTCGACCAGGCCGGCGATCGTGCCGCCGAGCACCGCCTTGATGGCTGCCTCGTCGAGGCCGGCCTGAGCGGCCACGCGCAGGGCCATATACAGCGAGGTCGCCGGCAGCCCGTAGGGGGGATCTGAGGCGAACACGATCCGCTCGGCTGGCACGCGTGCGAACAGCTCGATCACGTCGAGCGGAAAGAAGCAGGAGATGTCATAGAGGACGCCCGGATGATCGGCGAGGCGCGTCGTGAGGATGCCCTGGTCGCAGATCCCGCCGTGAGCGAGGATCAGGACGGCTCCGGGATGGCTGAGGGCCAGGTCGACCAGCCCGTCGGCGAGCGGGGGCAGACCCCGCCCGGCATGGATCAGGACCGGGACCTGGGCGCTTTCCGCAAGCGCAAAGATGTCGTTCATCTCGCGGCTCTCGAAGCCGAACTCCTGCGCCCTCGGGTGCAGCTTGATCCCCCGCGCACCCGCCGCAAGGCAGCGTTCGCCCTCCTTGAGCGCGTCTTCGGCGGGGTCCAGGCGGCAGAACGGCAAAAGCCGTCCCTCGCTTTCGCCCGCCCACGCGAGCACACGGTCGTTGGGCAGGCTGTAGGCGGGGCGGCGCGCGGGATCGTGCAGCGGGAACACGCATGCGCGCCGCGCCTCGGCTTCGTCGAGCTCGCCGAGCAGTTGCGTGAGCGTCAGCGAGCGCCCGTCCTCGTCGAGGCCGAGATGGGTGTGCGCGTCGATGACTTCGGTGTCGGGCGGGCGCAGCCGGCGCACCTCGGCGAGGAACGGGGCCAGGGCCTCGCCGTAGAGAGAGTGGTTCACGCGATGCACCCTATTGTGTCCACATGGCATGGCAAGTCGTAGTCGCGGGCGGCGGTTTCGGAGGCTTCTATGCAGCACGCGCCCTGGAGCGCCTGCTGCCGGCCCAGAGCGCACATGTGACACTCGTCAACGAGGGCAACTTCCTGCTCTACACGCCGCTGCTTCCGGGCGCCGCCGGCGCCACCCTGGATCCGCGCCACGTGGTCGTGCCGCTGCGCTCCCAGCTGCGCCGCACCGACCTGATGATCGGCAGCGTGACGCACGCCGATCCCGCCCGCGGCGTGCTCGGCGTGAGCCGGATCGACGGTGAGCAGCTGGAGCTTGGCTATGACCATCTGATCGTCGCGCTGGGCTCGGTCTCGCGCACGCTGCCGATCCCCGGGCTGGCCGAGCACGCAACCGGACTGAAGTCGCTGCCCGACGCGACCGCGCTGCGCAACCAGATGCTGAACTGCCTCGACATCGCGGAGTCGATCGAGGACCCCGCGCGCCGCAGCGAGTATCTCGGCTTCGTCTTCGTCGGCGCCGGCTACGCCGGTGTCGAGGGCCTGGCCGAGCTGCAGGACTTCGCCGTGCAGGCGATCGAGCTGTACCCGCGATGCCGCGCGCAGGGCATGCGCTGGGTGCTCGTCGAGGCCAAGGAGCGCATCATGCAGGAGGTTCCCCCGAGCCTCTCCGAGTTCGCCGAAGCGGAGCTGCGAGGGCGCGGCATCGAGGTCCTGACCGCCACCACGCTGACCGAGGTCACAGAGCGCGGGGTGAGCCTCTCGGCCGGCCAGCGGATCTCGGCGCGGACCGTCGTCTGGACGGCGGGCGTGAAGCCAAGCCCGGCGGTCGCTCGCCTGGGGCTGGAGCTCGACCGCGGGGGGCGCGTGCTGGTCAACCGCACGATGCGCGTCGATCGGCCTCTACCCGGCGGCGGGCCGGCGGCGGGCGTGGTCTGGGCGATCGGCGACTGCGCCGCCG
>JACDGG010000135.1 GCA_013815355.1 Solirubrobacterales bacterium | reverse complement strand
CACGAGCTGCATCGGCGCGGCTGAGCGGCGAGGCTCCGGCGCTCGGCGCGGGCGCGCGTCTGCCTGCACGCGCAGGGGAGAGGGGACACTCCGTCGAAGAACCCGCGGAGATGTTGAGCTCGACCGCCAGCGACGCGACCCCGCGCGTACTCCTGCGAGGAGCGCCCAGCCCGCGGCCGGAGCGCTTCGGCGGCCTGGTCAACCCGCGCGCGCTGGCCGAAGGCTTCTGCACGCCCGCGGGCCTGCACCGCCGCCCGTGGCTCGGGCGCCTGCGCCGCGCTCTGGCCCAGGACCTGTTCGTCCTGCACTTCCAGCCGATCGTCTCGCTCCAGGACGGCCGCGTGGCACAGTACGAGGCGCTCGTGCGCCTGTGCGACGAAGGCGACGGGCGCCTGATCGCTCCCGGCAGCTTCCTCCCCGCGGCGGAGCGCTCTGGGCTGATCCGCGCAATCGACCGGATGGTCTTCGACAAGGTCGCGGCGATGCTCGGCGGCGAGCAGGGCGAGCGCGGCGTGCGCATCGCCGTCAACGTCTCGGCCGTATCGGTCACCGACGGCACGATGCTCTCCTACATCGAGCGCGGCCTGGCGCTTTATGACGTCGACCCCGCGCTCCTCAGCGTCGAGGTCACAGAGACAGCCGCGATCTCCGACATGGACAGCGCACGCGACTTCTGCGCGGGCGTGCTCGCGCTCGGCTGCGCGGTCTCACTCGACGATTTCGGCGCCGGCTTCGGCTCCTTCCAGTACCTCAAGCACCTGCCCTTCAGCCAGCTGAAGATCGACGGGGACTTCATCCGCGGGCTGGCGATGAGCCGCACCGACCAGCTCGTCGTGAAGGCGCTCGCCGGCGTCGTGCGCGGCATGGGCCGTGAGACGGTCGCGGAGTTCGTCGGCGATGAGCCGACGATGAGCATGCTGCGCAGCTACGGGGTCGACTACGCCCAGGGCTTCGCGATCGGGCGTCCGGAGCCGAGCATCCCCGTCGCCGTCTGAGCCCCGACACTATTCGGGCTGCGGGAACTGCCTGCGCATCGCCGCATCCCAGGCGCGGTCGCTCATCAGCCGCCGCGTCGCGATGCTCAGCTTGGCCGAGGGCGTGATCGTGATGCGCGCCGGCGGCCGCGAGCGCGTGATCGCGCGCTCGATCACCTTCGCCACTCGCTCAGGGCCCGCGCCGAGACGGCGCATCGGGCCTTCGTAGGCGCCCTTGGTGACGGCGCCGACGGTCGCGTTGAAGTGCGCGTAGGGGTCATCGCCGGAACTGTCCACCGCCGCCATGCTGGCCGTCGCGGCGTCGCCGAACTCGGTCGTGATCAGTCCGGGCTCGAGCAGGATCACATCGATCCCAAAGCCCCGCAGCTCGAAGCGCAGCGCATCGGAGATTGCCTCCAGGGCGTACTTGGTGGCGTGATAGTGACCGCCGCCGGGAAATGTCAGGCGCCCGCCCATCGAGCCGAGGTTGACGATCTTTCCCCAGTGCTGCGCACGCATCTTCGGCAGCACGAGCTGCGTCAGGCGCACGAGGCCGAAGACGTTGGTCTCGAACTGGCGGCGCATCGCCTCGAGCGGCACCGTCTCGATCGCGCCGCTCTGGCTGTAGCCGGCGTTGTTGATCAGCACGCCGACGGCGCCCTCGGCCTCCTCGACGACCGCGACGGCGGCTGACATCGACTGCTCGTCTGTGACGTCCAGGGCCAGCGTGTTGGCGCCCGCGTCGGCCAGGTCGGCGATCGTCTCGCGCCGTCGCGCCGTCGCGTAGACGCTCCATCCGTCGTGCACGAGCCGCAGCGCCGTCGCATGCCCGATGCCCGAGGAGCAGCCCGTGATCAGCGCCGCCTTGCTTGGTTGCGACATCGGCGCAGAGCATATGCGTTGCGCCATCGCGGCGAGGTAGGCTCCCTGGATGACGACAATCTCCGCAGACACCCTCCCCGACGCGCTCGGCGCCAGTGCCCGCGCGTTCATCTCCCAGACGCACAGGCTGCTGATCGGCGAGGAGCGCCTCGAGGCCGCCGACGGGCAGACGTTCACGACGCTCGACCCCTCGAGTGGGCTCGCGATCGCCGAGGTCGCGCAGGCCGGGGCAGAGGATGTCGCGCGCGCCGTCGCCGCCGCGCGCGAGGCCTTCAGCTCGGGTCCGTGGTCTACGATGCCCGCCTCCGGCCGCGAGCGGCTGATGCTCGCGCTCGCAGCCGCGATCGAGGAGCGCGCCGAGGAGTTCGCGCAGATCGAGTCGCTCGACAACGGCAAGCCGGTCGGTCTCGCGCAGTACGTCGACGTCAACGGCGCCGTCGGGCATCTGCGCTACTTCGCGGGCTGGCCGACGAAGATCGAGGGCAGCGTGCTGCCGGTGACCGCGCCGGACATGCTCTGCTACACGCGCCGCGAAGCCGTCGGCGTGTGCGCGCAGATCGTGCCGTGGAACTTCCCGCTGCTGATGACCGCCTGGAAGCTGGGACCGGCGCTCGCGGCGGGGTGCACGATCGTGCTCAAGCCCGCCGAGCAGACGCCGCTGAGCGCTCTGCGCCTCGGTGAGCTGGCGCTCGAGGTCGGCTTCCCGCCGGGTGTCCTGAACGTGCTCACCGGCGACGGCTCGACCGGCGCCGCGCTGGTCGATCATCCCGACGTCGACAAGATCGCCTTCACCGGCTCGACGGCCGTCGGGCGCGAGATCGGCGCGAAGGCCGGAAAGGCGCTCAAGCGCGTGACGCTGGAGCTCGGCGGCAAGTCGCCGAACGTGATCCTCCCCGACGCCGACGTCGCCGCCGCGATCAAGGGCTCCTTCCAGGCGATCTACTTCAACTCCGGGCAGGCCTGCAACGCCGGCTCGCGGCTGTTCGTGCCCGCCGAGCGCTACGACGAGGTGATGGGCGCACTCGCCGAGGCGGCCGGGGCGGCGCGCCTCGGGCCGGGCCTGGACCCTGACACCCAGCTCGGGCCGCTCGTCTCCGCCGAGCAGCAGGAGCGCGTGATGGGCTACATCGACGCCGGCCGCGCGGAAGGCGCCGAGGTGCTTGCGGGCGGCTCCTCGACGCTCGCGGACTCCGGCGGCTACTTCGTCGCGCCGACGCTATTCAGCACGACCTCCGATGAGCTTCGCATCTCGCGCGAGGAGATCTTCGGCCCGGTGCTCGTGGCCTCGCCCTACGACACGCTCGAGGAGGTCGCCGAGCGCGCCAACGCCGGCGAGTACGGCCTGGCCGCGGGCGTCTGGACGCGGGACGTCTCAAGCGCCCACCGTCTGGCCGCGATGCTGCGCGCCGGCTCGGTCTACATCAACACCTGGGGCGCCGTCGACCCATCGGCCCCGTTCGGGGGCTTCAAGTCCTCAGGCATCGGCCGTGAGCACGGCCACGACGGTCTCGACGCCTACCTGGAGACCAAGACCGTGTGGAGCGCACTGTGAGCCCGCGCGCTTCGTGAGCGTCGCCGTGCAGGGCGTGCGCGGCTCAGAGCGCGTCCGCGCGGAGCGCTGGGCGCCCGCGCTCGCCGGGCTGCTGGCGCTCGTGCTGATCGCGGCCACGGCGGAGATCGTGCTCGACGGCGCGGTCGGGCATTCGCCGCTGATCCCTAAATCGCCCGCGATCGCGGGCTGGCTGGCGGGCATCGGCGAGCGCCTGGGCTATCGCAGCTTCCTGATCGCGGTGCTCGCCTCGGGGGCCGCCTACGGCGGACTGCTCGCCCTCCTGCGCAGGGTGGGCGCGGTCTCGATCTCCAAACGCGCGGTGCTCGTCCTGCTGGGCATCCTTCACCTGATCGTGTTCGTCGGCCCGATCCTGCTCTCGACCGACGTCTTCAGCTACATCGCCTACGCGCGCATGGGCGTCGAGCACGGCCTGAACCCCTATCTGCACGGCCCGTCGAGCATCGCGCACGACCCCGTCTACACCTACGTCGGGCACGACTGGCGCCATGTGGCCACGGCCTACGGGCCGTTCTACACGCTGCTGTCCTACCCGCTCGCGCCGCTGGGCGTGGTGGGGGCGGTGTGGGGCATGAAGGTGCTCGCACTGGCGGCGAGCATGGGGACGCTGGCGCTCACCTGGCGCTGCGCGCGCGCCCGCGACATCGACCCGGTGTGGGCGATCCTCGTGCTCGGGGCCAACCCGCTGTATGTGATCTACGGGCTCGGCGGGGCGCACAACGACCTGATCATGCTCGCGGCGATGATGGGCGCCGTCAGCCTGACCCTGCTCTCACCGTCCGCGCGGCGTGATTCCAGCGCGGCCGGGCTGATAGTGGCGGGGGCGCTAGTGAAGGCCACGGTCGCGGCGCTGCTGCCGTTCATGGTCGTCTCGCGGCGGCGTCTGGCGCCGATCGTGGGCGCCGTCGGAATGCTCTTCGCAGGCGCGCTGATCGGTTACCTGGCTTTTGGCATCCACGGGATCGACGTCGTCTCGGCGTTGAACCGCGACGCCGCGTTCGTCTCGACGGACAGCTTCGCCAACGAGATCGCCCATCTGTTCGGCAAGCCGGGAGTGTTCCCGATCGACCACGCCCTGCTGAAGGCGGGCCTGGTGATCATCGTCTTGCATCTGCTGTGGCGCACGTGGCGCGGCTATGACTGGATCGCGGCCGCCGGCTGGACGCTCCTGGCGATCTCGGTGACGAGCACCTGGCTGCTGGCGTGGTACATCCTGTGGCCGCTGCCGCTGGCGATCATCAGCCGCGACCGCCGCCTGCTCGTGGCGACGTTCGCGATCCAGATCCTGTTCGTCGCACACCAGTGCACGCCGCTCCTGGCGCCCGTGGCATGAGCGCACCGAGCTCATTCACCGATTTCGGGGCACGCCTGCCGGCGTGGCTCGCACCGCGCGAGCGCGAGCTTCCGGGCAGCGGGCGCACGCGGCTGATCGAGACGACGCTGCTCGTGCTCGTCGGCATCCTGCTCGCGGTGGCCACCGTCAACGACGTCGTGCTGCAGACCCACGTCAACCACCGCCTCAACGCCGACCTTGCGAGCTGGCGCGGCTACACGGGGCACGACTACAAGAACCTGTCCGTCGAACAGGACCTCTACGGCCACAGCACCCGCGACATCGTCTGCGGAAACACGACCCCCGGGCCGCCCAAAGAACGCATTCAGATCTGCCTCGTTGCCACGGGCCCGGTCGTGGACGGGCACAGGGCGATCAAGGGCGGCTGGTACCTGCCGGTCAAGAGCGAAGATCTGCGCCGCTACCGCTACGGCTGCTATGGCTCGGCCAAGACCGAGGGCTTCTGTCCGCGCTAGCCGCCACGCCGGCCTCCGCGCAGAGCGCCGAGGGCGCGGGCGAGCGCCTGGCGCGCTGGGCGCCGCTGGCGGGGCTCGTGGCGCTCGCGGCGCTGCTGCGCCTGTCCACGCTCGATCTGCAGAGCCTCTGGTATGACGAGGCGTTCACCCCCGTGCACGTCCTGCACCCGAGCGTGTGGGCGACGCTTCGCTCCGTGGCGCACACTGAGAACTCGCCGCCGCTCTGGTACCTGCTGGAGTGGGCGGACACGCGTGTGCTCGGCAGCGGCGAGATCGCGCTGCGCCTGTCCTCGGCGCTGATCGGGATCGCGACGGTGCCGATCGCCTGGGCGATCGGCCGCGAGCTCGCGGGCAGGCGCGCGGCGCTCCTCTGCGGCGCGATCGTCGCGGTGAACCCGCTGTTCGTGTGGTACTCGCAGGAGGCGCGCGTATACGCGCTGTTCGTGCTCACCTCCGCTGTGGCGATCCTCTGCTTCCTGCGCGCGGCAACGCTGGAGCCGACGGACCCGGCGAGCCCGCGCCGGCTCGCGGCGTTCGCCCTGAGCGGCGCGGTGGCGCTGCTCACCCACTACTTCGCGGTGTTCCTGCTGATTCCGATGGTGCTGTGGCTGGCGCGCGACCGCGCGCGCCTGCGCGCGGCGGCGGGCGCGATCACGGCGCTCGTGCTCGTCGGGCTGGCGCTCGGACCGCTGATCGCCACGCAGGGCGGACACGGAACTCAGTGGATCGGACGCTGGCCGATCTCCGAGCGTCTGCAGGCGATCCCGCAGTACTTCCTGACCGGCTACTCCGGCGCCCCACTCGGCCACGGCGTCGAGCTGCTCGTGGCACTGCTCGTGCTCGGCGCCTGCGGCTTCGGCTTCTGGCGCATCTCCGCGCCCGCGGTGCAGGGAGCTCACATCGACGAAGGGGACGGGCGGCGCGAACGCCGCGGCGCGCTGGTCATGGCGATGCTGGCGGCGGCGGGCGTGCTGACGCCGGTCGTGCTCGCGCTGCTCGGCGCCGACTACCTCGCGCCGCGCAACCTGGTGGCGGCGATGATCCCGATCAGCGCGCTGATCGCCGTGCTCGCCGCCGCGCCGAGGGGCGGGTGGACGGCGGTGGCGCTCGCGGGAGCGATGCTGCTCGCCTTTCTGGCGATCTCGATCGATGTCGAGCTCAGCCCGCGCCTGCAGCGCGGCAACTGGCGCGATGTGGCCCGCGCGCTCGGCGCGGGGGACCGGGCGCGGGCGATCAGCACCGTCGAGCTCGGCGCGGCGCCGCTGGAGTACTACCTGCCCTCGCTGCGCAACCTCCGCTCGACCGCGAGCGTGCGCGTCAGCGAGATCGACGAGACCGGCTATGCGCCGCTGCGCGCCTCGGCGGGCGAGCCGCCGGCGCCAGGCTTTCACCTGTTTGCACATCTGGAGATAGACGGATTGATCGTCTATCGCTTTCGCTCGGCGCGCCCGCGCATCGTCTCCGAGGCGGCGCTGCGCCGGCATGTGATCACGCTCGCCCGGCCTGAGGTGCTCGTTCCGGTGAGCGCGCGCCTTTCCGCCTAGGGTGTGGGCATGAAATTTCTGGCCCCGCACACGGCGTCCCACCGCAAAAAGATCTAGCTTTCCGCTATGGCGGTGTTGACCTTGGAGACTCGCAACGAGGCTCAGGTGGCGCTGGAGCTGGCATGCGAGCGTCTGCTGGCGATGCAGGACGCCGCCGGCTGGTGGCGAGGGGAGCTGCAGACGAACGTCACGATGGACGCCGAGGACATGCTCCTACGCGAGTTCCTGGGCATCCGCCAGGCGGCGGCGAGCGAGCGCTCGGCCGCCTGGATTCGCTCTCAGCAGCGCGCCGACGGAACATGGGCGAATTTTCACGGCGGCCCGGGCGAGCTCTCGACGACGATCGAGGCCTACTGGGCGCTGCGCCTCGTGGGCGACCCTGCGGAGGCCGAGCACATGCGCCGCGCCGCGGAGTTCATCCGCGCGCAAGGCGGCATCGAGCGGGCGCGCGTCTTCACGCAGCTGTGGCTCGCGCTGTTCGGCCTGTGGTCATGGGACCACCTCCCGGCGCTGCCGCCCGAGATCGTCCTTCTGGGCCGCAGGGTCCCCTTGAACATCTACGACTTCGCCTGCTGGGCTCGCCAGACGATCGTCGCGCTCTCGCTCGTCAAAGCGCGGCGCCCGCTGCGGCCGCTGGACTTCACACTGCAGGAGCTGCACTGCCCGCCCGCGCAGGCGCCGGCGGGCGAGCCGCGTCCGAGCTCCAAGCGCACCCGCTGGCTCGGGCGCCTGGACATTGTGCTGCGGCGCTATGAGGCACACCCGCTCGGCGTGCTGCGGCGCCTCGCGGTCGCGCGGGCCGAGCGCTGGATCGTGGAGCGCCAGGAGAGCGACGGCTCCTGGGGAGGCATTCAGCCACCGTGGGTCTACTCGCTGATCGCGCTGCACCTCGGCGGGTATCCGCTCGATCACCCCGTCATGCGCCGGGGGCTCGAGGGCCTCGAGCGCTTCATGGTCGAGGACCGCGACGACGCGCACGGCGTCGGCGCCCCGAGTGGTGAGAGCCGGCGCCTTGAAGCCTGCCAGTCGCCGGTCTGGGACACCGCGCTGGCGATGCTCGCGCTGGGCGATGCGGGTGTGGAGGGCGAGCACCCGGCGATGGTCCGCGGCGCCAGGTGGCTGCTCGATGAGGAGGTCACGGTGCAGGGGGACTGGTCGGTCCGGCGCCCCGGTGTCGAGCCCGGTGGCTGGGCCTTCGAGTTCGCCAACGTCAACTACCCCGACGTCGATGACACCGCCGAGGTCGCGCTCGCGCTCGCGCGCCTCGCCGGCGGCGCGGGTGTCCCGGCCGGCGGCGAGCAGGCCCAGGC
>JACDGG010000134.1 GCA_013815355.1 Solirubrobacterales bacterium | reverse complement strand
GGCCAAGCGCGCCGCTCAGCTCCTCGGCGCGCGCCAGTCCGGCGAGGCCGCGCTGCACGAGCAGCCGGTCCCAGCGGGCGCGGTCCTGGTCGCCGAGCAGCACCGGCTCGCCGTCGGGGCCCACCCGCGCGCGCAGACGCGAGGCTTGCACCTCCATCAGCGACAGCAGCCCGTGAACCTCGGGTTCCCTCGCCATCAGCGCCGCGAGGATGCGCCCGAGGCGCAGGGCGTGGCCGCACAGCTCCGGGCGCACCCAGTCCCCGCCGGCGGTGGCGGCGTAGCCCTCGTTGAAGACGAGATAGATCACCTCGAGAACGGCTGAGAGCCGGTCGGTGAGCTCCTCGCGCCCGGGCAGCTCGAACGGCACGCGGGCCTCGGCGAGCGTCCGCTTGGCGCGCACGATGCGCTGCGCGACGGTCGCCTCGGAGAGCAGGAAGGCCCGGGCGATCTCGGGCGTCGTGAGCACGCCGAGCAGGCGCAGCGTCAGCGCAACGCGTGCGTCCTTGGAGAGGACCGGGTGACAGGTCATGAAGACGAGCCGCAGGACGTCGTCGTTTACGTCCTCGACCTGCGCCGCGAGCTCTGTCTGATCGAGCTGCTGGAGGATCTCGAGGTCGCGCCCGATCAGCTCCTGCTTGCGAGCGAGGGTCGCGCGGCGACGCACGGCGTCGATGCCCCGGCGCTTGGCGGCCGTCATCAGCCAGGCGGCGGGGTTCTCGGGGATGCCCGACCGAGGCCACTGCTCGAGGGCTTCGAGGAGCGCGTCCTGCGCCAGATCCTCGGCGATCGCGACATCGCGCACGATGCGAGTCAGCCCGGCGATCAGCCGGGCTGACTCGATCCGCCAGACGGCGTCGATCGCCCTCTTGGTGACCGACGTGGCCACGCTGCTAGCCGAGGCCCGCCGTCTGCTCGCGCAGACGCTCGTTGGCCTCGCGCAGCTCCGGCGTCAGCTGCTCGCCGAAGTCCTCCGCCTCGAAGATCTGGCGCAGCTCGACTTCCACGCCGCCGCCGAACGGCGCGCGCTTGAGCCACTCGAGCGCCTCCTCGCGCGAGGAGCACTCCCAGATCCAATAGCCCGCCACGAGCTCCTTGGCCTCCGTGAAAGGGCCGTCGATGACGGTCCGCTCATCGCCGCTGAAGCGGACCCTCGCGCCCTTGGCCGTCGGGTGCAGGCCCTCACCGGCCAGCATCACTCCGGCGCTGAGGAGCTGCTCGTTGTACTCCGTCATCGCGCCGAGGACGTCTGTGCTGGGCATCACGCCCGCCTCCGATTCGGCGTTGCCCGGGACCAGAACCATGAACCGCATTACTGCCTCCTTGTTATCGCTGGGGGGGTTTCTATACCCACGTCGGATGGTGAGGAGCGGAATCGACACGCCCACGAAAGTTTTTTCTCGCGGCGCACGGTCTGTCTCGCCAAACGTCTGAGTATTCCGGCTACGGGTATGCGAATCCAGCCGGCCCGGAAAACGGCATCGCCGTGCTCGCGAACCTGATGGGCTTCGCGGTGGTCGACGTGAACATGCGCGGGACCGGCTGCTCAGGCGGCGCCTATGACTTCTTCGAGCAGCTTCAGAATCTCGACGGCTATGACGTGATCGAGACGATCGCCCACCAGCCGTGGGTACTCGGCCACAAGGTGGGCATGCTCGGGATCTCATACGGCGGGATCAGCCAGCTGTTCACCGCGCAGCTGCGCCCGCCGGATCTCGCGGCGATCGCGCCGCTGTCGGTGATCGACGCGACGGCGACGACGCTCTACCCCGGCGGTGTCCTCAACACGGGCTTCGCGGTGGCATGGGCCAAAGAGCGCCAGCAGAACGCAGAAACGGCCGGTCCCGGCAGAGGCCAGGCGTGGGCCTACGAACGGGTCCAGGGAGGCGATCAGACGTGCGCGGCAAACCAGGCGCTGCACGGCGAGGCGGCTGACCTGATGGCAAAGATCCAGGCGAACTCGACGTATAACCCGCCGGTTGCCGACCCGCTCGACCCGGTCACGTTCGTGCACAAGATCGAGGTGCCGACGTTCATGGCCTGTCAATGGCAGGACGAGCAGACCGGCGGGCACTGCGCCGATCTTGCCCAGCACTTCACGGGCACGAGCCGCAAGTGGTTCACGTTCACCAACGGCGCGCACATCGACTCGCTCGTTCCGGCCACGTTCAACCGGCTGTATGACTTCCTGGAGCTCTACGTCGCACACCAGGCGCCGATCGTCAACCAAGCGGTCCCGCGCGCGGCAGCGCCGGTCATCTACCAATCGGCGATGGGGCTACCCCAGGGCGATCTGATCACGCTTCCGCCCGATCCGATCCAACTGCAGCCGACCTATGAATCGGCGCTGTCCGCGTTTGAAGCGCTGCCGCAGATCCGGGTGCTGTTCGACAACGGCGCGGGGAGCGCCCCCACTGCCGCGACGACGCCCGGCGATCCCTACCCGGGGTTCGAACAGTCGTTCTCCAAGTTCCCGGTACCCGGCACGAAGGCCCGGGCGTGGTACTTCGGACCGAGCGGCACGCTCACTGAAAAACAGCCAAGCGCGGAAGGGGTCGACTCCTACACCTCCGATGCAAGCGCCGTGCCGCTGAGCGACTACGGGGCCAACACCGGCGGGGGCGGCCTCTGGGGCAACGCCTCGCAGTGGCAATACAACTGGGTGCAGCCGCCGGCGGGCTCCGCGGTGTCCTATGTATCGGCGCCGCTCACGAGCGACTCGACCGCCATCGGCGCGGGCGCCGTGCACCTCTGGGTCAAGTCATCCACCCCGGACGTCGACCTCCAGGCGACCGTCAGCGAGGTGCGCCCCGACGGCAACGAGACATTCGTGCAGAACGGCTGGATACGAGCGAGCGAGCGCAAGCTCGCCACCACCTCGAACAACATGCTCAAGCAGAGCCCGACGTTGCTGCAGCCGATCCCGACGCTGCTCACTTCAGATGTGGAACCGATGCCGGCGGATCAGTTCGTCCCGGTCGTGGTGCCTCTCTACTTCCAGGGGCACGCATACCGGTCGGGCTCGCGCATCAGGGTCACGATCGCCGCACCCAACGGAACCCAGCCGGTGTGGTCGTTTGCTCAGACGCAACCGGCGAGCGCCACCGCGACGGAGTCAGTCGCGTTCTCCTCGAGCATGCCGTCGAGCCTGATCCTCCCGGTCGTGCCTGGGGTCAGCGTGCCGAGCGGCCTGCCGGCCTGCACGTAGGCGTCACGTCCTCGCAACGGCTCATCGTCTCCGGGCCAGTAGCCCGTGACCTCCTCGGCGATCGGGGAGACGGCGGTGTCCGAGAGCACCGGTGCCGCCCAGAACTGGGCGAAGGTCTCGGCCGTGAAGCCGTCCTGGTCGCTCGTCTGCGCGCTCATGCTCGTACTCATTTCCTGCTCCTTCCATAGGGATTACCTGTTTTGGCCTCGCGCAGCCAGCTTTCCAGCACGTTGGCGGGGTTTCAATTACCTCGGAGGTAATCCTGAGTGGGTTCGTCAGCCGGGTAGAACGACTCCACCGACAGCTCATCCAGGGTGACATCGACCGCCGTGCCGAAGGTCGAAACCGTTTGGCGGTCGACGATCAGTGCTGGATAGGGTTCGTGGCCGGCGAGGATCGTGTCCAGTGCGCCCCGAACCGGGGCCATCTCCTCTCCCTCCAGCGATGCCTCCGAGAAGGCCGGCGCGTACCCGGCAGCGAGGAGCAGCGCGTTTCGCTCCCTCAAAGGCACTGCAAGAGCCTCGGCGAGTGTCAAGACAAGGACGCGGCTCGGGTTCGAGCGGCCCGTCTCGACGAAGCTGAGATGGCGTGCTGAAATGCTCGCCTCGGCCGCCAGTTCGAGCTGACTGAGGTGCCTGCGACCACGCCACTCCCGAATCAACTCGCCGCCGCTACCTCGTTCAACCGCCACGCTCACGTCAGTCACCTCGGTTCGCCGCCGGGATGTGCGCTGCGGCCCGCGCGTCATGATCGCAGGCCGCGTCGTTCTGTCGGGGACGGTCACGCAGCGGTCTCGCCCGAGTTGCGCATGGCCTGCGTATAGGCCATCCATCCTCAGCAGGGCTTTTAGGAGCGTGCTCATGCCCCGGCCGCCGCCGGCGCTATGTTCTGGTTGAGGTGGAAGAGGTTGTCGGGGTCGTAGCGGCGCTTGAGCTCGACCAGCCGGTCGAGGTTCGGGCCGAAGGCGTCTTTGACGCGGTCATAGTCCTCGGCAGCGAGATAGTTCGTGTATGCGCGGCTGGCCATATGCGGCGAGAGAGCGGCGTAGGTTTCGTGGGCCCAAGCGATGCATGCGTCACTCTGAGAAGGGTCCCTCCAGCTGGAGATCAGCAGCAGATTGAAGCCAGGCTGGCGGTGCGGATAGGCGGTTGCGGTCGTGGCCACGCGCGTTGCCGCGCCGTGGAAGTCCTCCAGCACCAGCGCGCACAGTTCGCTCGGCGCCTGCTCAAACGCCGCGACGATCACCTGCACTGCCGCCTCGGAGAGCTCGGACAGAAATGCCGACTTCCAGTAGCTGAGGGCGCCCTTGGGAAACAGCCAGTCGACACCGGTATTGATGTCCGGGTAGGGCATCCGCTGCACCGCGTCGGCGGCCGCTGAGCCGAACTCGCGGAGCGGGCGGACATCAGCCTCAGCCTGGGCGGCGTCCTCGCCGCAATGGCAGACCGCGACCGCGCACAGCTTGAGTCCGGAGCCGTCGGGAGCGTGCATGAACGCGGCCTGAGTCGAGAGCTCGTCAGGAAGATCTGATGCGAACTCGCGGTAGAAGGCCATCAGTTGGGGGGCAGCACCGAGAGGGTGGAGGATCGGGCCGCCCAGCACGCTGATCACCGGGTGCGCGCGGAACTCGAACGACGTCGCCACCCCGAAGTTGCCCCCTCCTCCCCGCAGCGCCCAGAAGAGGTCGGGATTGGTGTCGTCGCTGGCGGTGAGGACCTCACCGGAGGCGAGCACGACCTCGGCCGAGATCAGGTTGTCGATCGCAAGGCCGTAACGGCCCATGAGCCACCCCTGGCCGCCGCCGAGCGTGAGCCCGGCGATCCCGGTGCTTGAGACCACGCCACTCGTGGTTGCCAGTCCGAACGCAGCCGTCGCCCGGTCGTACTCGCCGACCGTCACCCCACCCTGGGCCCGCGCCCTACGCGCACGCGGATCAACGTCCACCCTTTTCATCGGCGCGAGATCGATCATGAGGCCGCCGTCGGCCACGGCCTTCCCAGCCACGTTGTGGCCCCCGCCCCGAACCGAGAGCTCGAGCTCTTGCTCGCGGCCGAAACCGACCGCGTAGGAGACGTCGGCGGTGTTCCCGCAGCGAGCGATCACCGCCGGGCGGCGGTCGATCAGTCCGTTGTGAATCCGTCGCGCCATCTCGTAGCCCGGATCCCCGGGGGCAAGCGCCTCGCCGGAAAGCCCCGCGCCCAGCTCCGCTGCCAAATTGCCAGTCATGAACTTGCCTCCTGATCATCTGTTTTGGCTGATGGCGTTACGGCCACCGCGGGCACGATGCGATCGAAGGCGACCCGCGCCCGCCGGTTGGCCTCTGCCACCGCCGCCTCGGAAGGGGCGTCGAAGCGGCAAAAGCACGCCTCGTCCTGCGGCACAATCATCGAGCCACGCCACCTCACCACGTTCCCTTCGGATCGCATCTGCTCGGTGACCGGCCCCAGCGGCACGAGCGCCCGCTCGATCTCCGGGCCGGGTACCCCTGGCATGTATCGCTCGACGAAGTAGACCACGACGCTGACGCTAGCGCCGGCGGAGCCGGAGCGAAATCCCGGAAACCCCTACATTTTCACGGGCCCGTCCCCAGGGTAATGAGCCGTTGGGCGAGCTCGGTCCTGGAGCGGATGTTGAGCTTGCGGTAGACGCGGGAGAGGTGAGCCTCGACCGTGTGCACGCTCATGTACAGCTCCGCAGCGATCTCCTTGTTCGTGCGCCCGCGCGCGGCCACATGTGCGACCCGTCCCTCGGTAGGAGTCAACTCGGCACCCGGTCGGCGGCCACTGATCCGCTCCAGTTCGTCACTCGCCCGCGCGGCCCACAGTCGCGCCCCCACCGCATCGAAGCACTCGCGCGCCTGATCAAGCGCCGTGCGGGCGCCAGCCCGTTGGCGCACACGCCGCCGCACCGATCCCAACGCCAGCAAGGTTCGGCCCCGCTCGAAATCGCTGGGGATCCGGTCGTGCTCGGCGAGCGCGCGCTCGAACGCGGCAAATGCAACCGCCGATTCTCCGCGGGCGAAAGCGAACACCCCTCGGCAGCGCGCGGCCGCCCCCAGTGCCCACGGGCCGCCCGACCGCTGCGCCAGCTCCTCGTAGCTGTCAAGGTAGAACTGCGCCCGGTCGAGCTCACCGGTGGCGACCAGGGCTTCGATTGCATCCGGCCAGACCGAGTCGGCTGGATCGTTCCAGCCCAGCGCCAACAGCCTCCCCGGCAGCGGGCCGAGCCGCTCGGCCGCTGCATCAATGTGACCGAGCGAGAGTTCGATGTGCCCCAGCACGGCCTCGTTCCAGATCGGGAAGATCGCGTCCGAGACAGCGTCAGCGATCACCGCAGCCTGCTCGGCCGCCACCCGGGCAACCTCAACCTCGCCTCGGTGTGCATCGACCAGAGCCGTTCCGTGGAGCACCATTCCCCGGAACTGCTCGTCGCCGAGTTGCTGAGCGAGCTCGAGTGCTGAGGCGGCGTGCTCCAACGCGGCGTCCCACTGACCCGCGAACCACTCCAGCATGATCAGGTGAAACAGGATGTGGCCCCGCGTTCCCTCGTCGCCCCGTTCGCCCGCGCTAGTTGCGGCCTCCTCGAGCAGCGACCGCGCGCGGTCGAGCTCAGACAGGCAGATCAGGCGGCGCGCCAGCGCGATCGTCGGGCTCGCATGAAACTCGAGCGGCTCGGGCAGGCGACGCTCCAGCTCCACGCCGCGCTCGAGGAGCCCCGGCGTGATGTCGAGTACCCACGTCTCCGCCATCGCCACCCGCGCTATCGCCGGCGCGACCAGTCGGGGCTCGCCCGTGCGTTCAGCGCTGGCAAGGGCGTCACGAGCGGCGATCAGAGCGCTGCCCAGCTCGCCCTCGATCACGCGCAGCCAGCTGAGGAATCCCAGGATCCGCGCGCAGCGGGCAGCATCGCCGGCCGCCTCGGACAACGCCTCCTCGCACAGGCGCCCGATGCTCGAAAGTTCTCCCTGCCGGGCTTGCGCAAGCTCGAACAACACATCGGCGCGCTCGACCCCGGAGACCTGGTCGCGCAGCTCTTGGAGTATTCCCGCGGATCGGTCGCGATCGCCGGCCAGCCGATGACGCGTCGCCGCCTGCAAGCGCCGCCGGCGCGCCTGGGCCGCGGAGCGCACCGGTGTCAACTCGGCCGCGAACTCGTGGAGCCCGGCCGCTGCGGCCGTCGCTCCCCTCGCGAACGCATGCTCGGCCGCCAGGTCGAGCTCACACGCCACGGCCTCATCCGCGCCGTCCACCGTCAGCGCCAGGTGCCGGGCGCGCTCCTCGGGTTCGGACACCAAGTCCGCAAGTCGCCTGTGAACCTCGCGCTGGCGCCAGGGCGGTGCGGACTGATAGCAGACCGATGCCAGCAGCGGATGCACGAACCGCACCCGTGAGGCGTCGAACTCGACCACCCCTGCTGCCGCGGCGCCCTCGAGCGCACGACGAGTCCCCTTGGCATCGCCGCTGGCTGCCTCAAGCACGTCCACGGTTGGACGCGCCGTTGCGGCAACCACCACCAGCACTTCCCTGGTGGCGTCAGGAAGACGGCTGAGCCGCTCCGCCAGCAGCTCGCCCAGGCCACGAGGAACCGGGATCGGCTGACTCGCTGACAGCGGCACGCGCCGCCCCTTCAATTCCCGCCCCATCTCCAGGAGGTAGAACGGGTTGCCGCCGGTCAGCTCGTGCAGACGCAGGAGTTCGGGCCGGGACAGTCCCAGCCCCAGACGTCCCGTCAACACCCGATGGGCGGCGCCAACGCTTAGGACCTATCCCGGTTGGGTGGCGGCGAGGGTTGCGAGGTGCGCCTTCTTGAAGGCGATGAGGCCGCTTGAGAGTTGTAGGAGGGCGAGGTGGTTCTCGTCCTTCTTGGACCAGCGGATCAGGATCCCACGGTTTCTGTTCATCCAGGAA
>JACDGG010000133.1 GCA_013815355.1 Solirubrobacterales bacterium | reverse complement strand
CGCTGCACTCCGCGGCCATCGGTTCCGTTGTGCTCCATGTCCAACATTACGTGCTCCATTCTCGCCCTCAGGACTCAGTAGTTCTGCGGTCATGAGCGTCTCACGTAACGTTGGCAGAGAGGGGAGGTGCTCCTAGACCATGTCTTGGGCCTGATGCTCTACGAGGAGGGTGTCAGCGTCGCTGACGCCCGGGCTGTGTGGGATGGCATTGGCTTGGCGAGTCTCGGACGGCTGCTCTACGGATGCCACCGTGGCCGTGGCGGACGCCAGTACGAGTACTTCTGTTGTAACAACCGCGCGGTCCGTCGCCGCAAAACGAAATGCTCAAGCAGCCACGCCTCAGTCCCGACCGTTGATGAGCGCATCCAGGAGCACTACCGCAGCGTCCGCATCGCGCCAGAGGTACAGGAGCAGATACGCGCAGAGCTACGCGACGAGCTACGCGACCGAAGCACGCTGATCGAGCGTGAGGCCGAACGCCACCAACGCGCCCTCAAGGCGATCGAGGCCAAGCAGGAAAAGCTGGTGCAGCTCTACTACGACGACCGTGTGACAGCGGACGTGTTCGATCGCCAGCAAGACAAGCTCAAGGACGAGCGCCGCGCCGCCAAACGCCTCCAAGACACCGCAACCACGGAGCTAGAGGACATCCAGCAAGCCCTCGACCTCGCCCTCAGCCGCGTCAACAAGCCCTACGAGGTCTACGCAGAAGGCACCGAACTAGAGCGCCGCATGATGAACCGCGCCATCTTCGCGCACATCAAGATCGGCGACGACGCCGAAATCACCGGCGCCACCCTGACCCCCGTCTACGCCGCGCTCTCGGCCTGGCAGCCTGGGCTTGGCCAGCCCGCTGCCAGCCAGCCACAAAGCCAAAGCAGGCTTGGCAAAGGCGATTTTCAACCTACCGCCGCCCCCGTCCATCGATGGACACGCTCGGCGGCTTCGTCGACGATGCGTGTGGTGCCGACTCGGTGGTCGACGTCACGCAGGTTGCCACCATCGACCGAGGTGCCCTCGAAGAGCGCATCGGTGCGTTGCCGGACTGGTTGATCGCTGAGGTCGATACCGGCCTGGAGCGCGCGCTGGCACTCGGTCGCGCTCGGTGACCTGCCGGCGCTCGCTAGTAACCAGGAAGCGAGTCGGCAAACATCTCGACCCCTACACCAACGCCACATGCTCCCCCGCCACACTCTCGCCCGGTTCGTCGAGAGCGCGCATGCCCGGAAGCAACAGTCCCCCGAGCGTCGCCGCCGCGCCGGCGAGGCCCGCGACGATCAGCGTGGTGCGCACGCCGAGCGTGGCGCTGAGCGGCGCGGTCAGCGCGAAGGACACGGGCAACAGGCCGATCGAGATCAGCCAGTCGAGGCTCGAGACGCGGCCGAGCAGGGCGCCCGGCACCTGCTCCTGCTTCATCGTCGCCCACACGATCGTGCCGGCGGTCTCGAGCAGGTTGAAGGCAAGGCTCGCGAGCATCAGCTGCCACATCGCGGTGGCCAGCCCGTAACCGGCGACGGCCAGCGTGGCCACGGTCCAGGCCATGTAGATGAAGGTCATGCGCCGCTCGGGCAGGCCGCTTCGGATCATTGACAGCGCGCACGCCACCGAGCCCAGGCCGCCGGCGCCGAGCACGAGCCCGAGCTGCGCGCCGCCGCCGTGGAGTTCGTGCTTGACCATGTAGGGAAGCAGCACCTCGGCCGGTCCCATGAACAGCAGGTAGGCGATGCCCGCGCTCGCGAACGTGCCCCACAGCCACACATGGCGGCGTACATAGGACCAGCCCTCGCGTATCTGGCGCCAGGTCGAGCTCCCTTCCGCAGCCGCGAGCTCCGGCACGGCCGTAAGGCTCTCCCCGACCATCTCCTCGACCGCGGACTCAACCGCCGCGACACGCCGCGAGGACATCGACCACAGCATCGTCGCGGAGAACAGGAACGTCCCAGCGTCTGCGATGAATGCCGCGCCAGCTCCGAGCGTGCCGACGACCACTCCCCCGAGCGCGGGCCCGACGAGGCGCAGCGCCAGCGGTCGCGCGACCTGCTCGAGCGCGTTTGCCCGACCGAGCTGTGCGCCGCGGAGGATCTCGGGAACGATCGCGTCGCTGGCGGGGTCGAAGAATGCCTGGGCGCCGCCGTAGAGCGCGACGATCACGACCATGTGCCACAGGCGCAGCGCTCCGCTCGCGGCGAGCACGCCGAGCAGCGTCAACAGCACCGCGCGTGACACGTCGGCGCTCAGCATCACGCGGCGGCGGTCGTGGCTGTCGCTGACGACGCCGCCGAACAGGAGCAGCACGATCAGCGGCACGCTCATCGCGATGCCGAGCAGCGACAGCGCGGTGGGCGCGTTTGAGAGCGTGTAGGCCTGCCAGGCGAGCGCCACGAGGAACGCGCCATCGCCGAGCAGCGACACGCAGCGCCCACTGAACAGCAGCCGGAAGTCGCGGTTGGCCAGCGGGCGCTCCGGTTGCGGGAGGGCGCTCTCGATTCCGCTAGAGCGCATCTTGCGGGGATTGCGCCGGCGTGCCGGGCTCGATTCCGGGCTCTTGCGCCATCCCCGCCAGATACGCGCCGAGCTGGCCCGACTCCATCGGGTGGGCGAAGTGAAAGCCCTGTCCGAACGCGCAGCCAAGGTCGCGCAGGCGCGCGAACTGCTCGTCGAGTTCGATGCCCTCCGCCACGACCTCGAGCGACAGCGAGCTGCCCAGTGCGACGATCGCGCTCGAGAGGTCGGCGGCCTCAGGCGTGGCCTCCGGTTTCAGGAAGGAGCGGTCCATCTTGATCAGATCCACGGGGAAGCGGCTGAGGTAGCTGAGCGAGGAGTAGCCCGTGCCGAAGTCGTCCATTGCGATGCGCACGCCGAGCGAGCGCAGTTCGTTGAGCTTGACGACCGCCACTTCGGGGTCGTCGATCAGCATCGACTCGGTGATCTCGAGTGTCAGTAGCTGCGGCTTCAGCCCGGACTCGTCCAGCGCGTCCTTCACATCTGAGAACACGTCGCTGTGCTGGAGCTGCTTCATCGAGAGGTTCACGCACATGTAGCGCTCGTCCCCGGCCAGCGCCATGTCCTGCACCGCGGCGGCCTGACGGCAGGCCTCGCGCAGCACCCAGCGTCCGATCGGCACGATCAGCCCGGTTTCCTCGGTGAAGGGGATGAAGTCTTCGGGCGCCACGAGCCCGCGCTCGGCATGCTGCCAGCGAAGCAGCGCCTCCATGCCGGCGACGCGACCGTCGGTGAGGCGCACGATCGGCTGGTAGTGCAGCTCGAACTCGCCGCGCTCGAGCGCGCGCTGCAAATCGGCGCGCAGCTCCAGGCGCGCGAGCACGCCCGCGTGCATCTCCGGCTCGAACATCCGGTAGCCGCTCTTGCCGTCGCGCTTGGCGATGTACATCGCCGCGTCGGCGTCGCGGATCAGCTCATCGGCCCCCGCCGTGGAGTCGCCCTCGAAGATCGAGATGCCGATGCTGCCGTGCAGCATCAGCTCCTTGCCGGCGATCATCAGTGGCTGGCGCAGATCCTCGAGCACGCGCTCGGCCACATCGACGACCGTTTGCGTGGCGTCGAGGTCTTCCAGCAGCACGACGAACTCATCGCCGCCGAAGCGCGCGGCCGTGTCGCTCGAGCGGATGCTGTGCGAGAGCCGCTTGGCGACGTCGATCAGGGTGGTGTCGCCGGCGGCGTGGCCGAGGCTGTCGTTGATCGTCTTGAAGTCGTCGAGGTCGAGGAAGATCACGGCGAGTTTCGCGTTCTCACGACGGGCACGGCTGATCGCGTGGCGCACGCGCTCGACGAACAGCGCGCGGTTGGGCAGGTTCGTCACCGGGTCGTGGAAGGCCTGGTGGGCAAGCTGCTCCTCGAAGGCCTTGCGCTCGCTCACGTCGCGGGCGTTCAGCACGATCCCGCGCACGTGCGCGTCGTCGAGCAGGTTCGTGTGCAGGATCTCGAACTGGCGCAGGCCGCCGTCATGGTGGCGCAGCGTGCACTCGATCACCTCGCCCTCGCGGCGCGGGTAGGCCGAGCCGTCGGCGATCACCCGCAGCAGCCGCTCGGCGTCGTCGGGACCAACGAGCTGGTCAAAACGGGTGCCGATCAGCTCATCCGGCGCGTAGCCGAGCACGCGTGTGGAGGAGGGACTCTGGTAGGCGATCATCGCATCCGGACCGACCACTGTGATCAGATCGCTCGAGTGCTGCACGAGCGAGGCGAAGCGCGCTTCGCTGTTCTGCACGTGGATCGCCTCCGCCAAGCGCGCGCCCTCCAGCGAGAGCGCGAGCTGGGTGGCGAGCGCACCGAGCGCGGCGCTCACCTGTCGCGAGGCGGGCTTCAGCTGCGCGAGCAGCAGCACGCCGAGCACGCCGTCGCGCAACGGCAGCGGCAGCGCCAGTCCGTGCGTCCACTCCTGCGGCAGCGCCAGCGTGCTCAGAAGCTCAGGGTCGAGCGCGAAGTCGCGCGAGCTGTCCTGCGCCGCGAGCTGCAGCAGCCGGCCCGCCCTCTGCTCATCGAGCTCGCGCGGACGCCATTCCGCGTCGTGGTCGATCGCAACCGCCGAGAGGACGTCGTCCTGGCTCAGGCACAGCACCGCCGCGCCGGGGCCGTCGAGCAGACGCGCCACCACCTCGAGCGCCGCGCGCTGCATCTCGGCGCTCGTCGCGCACGACACGAGCGCCGTTCCGCATGAGCTGAGCAGGCGCTCGCGCGTCACCGAGCGCTCGTGCTGGCGCAGCAGGTCGGCCATGCGCATCACGACGAGCCCGAACAGCATGATCGAGGCGGCGACGATCACGGTCAGCTCGAAGTCGCCGCGCTTTGACTCCTTCAAGAGGATGCACACCGGCGCGATCAGCGAAGCGCACGTCAAGAGGCCCAGACGCATGTGCGTGAGCTTCGCCTCGGACTCGCCGTTGGGCATCTCCAGCTCGACCATCGAGGGGTGAAGCGCCGCCGCGCCCCACAGCACCAGGAAGGAGATCCATCCGAGGTCGAGCATCAGCTGGTGGTGGAAGGATTCATCGAGCGTCATCACGCCGTAGACGAAGTCCGTCACGAGCAGCGAGACGATGCTCGCGCCGAGCAGGTAGAACGCGGGCCGGCGCGGGCCGCTGTCGAGCACCAGGCGGATCGCCGCCGCGAGCAGCACGATGTCGCCGAGGGGATATGCGACCGAAACCAGCTTGGGCAAGAGGCCCAGCGTCGGGTCGTGCAGGTAGGGCGCGATCAGCAGCACCCACGACAGCACCGAGAGGCCGAGCGTGAGGATCGCGGCGTCGATCAGCGTATTGCGGTTGCGCTGCGGGTCGCGGCGTCGCACGAGCAGCAGGAGCCCGAGCATCAGCGCCGCGTACACGCTCAGATAGACCGCGTCACCGAAGGACGGGAACGGCACTTCGTGGTGAAGGATGTACTTCGGGTAGCTGTAGGTGTAGAGGTCGCCGACCCAGTACAGGAACAGGCCCACGACGAACAGCCACCACGGCAGCGCGTACTTCGGTTTGTTGCGCCGGATCCCCCAGATCACCGCGACCCAGCTGGAGAGGCCGAGCAGGTTGATCAGCAGGGCGTTGCCCTTCAGCGGCGGGACCAGCATGTAGAAGAACGTGCCGAACGCACCGAGCGCCAGGTAGCAGTGCCACGCCTGCACGCGCGAGTGAAGCGGGGTGTTGCGCCAGATCGCGACTCCCTCGCTCTCGGGCGCAGCTACCTCGCTGTCGGTGCCGTCGCGGCGGGGTAGGCCAAGCGCGCCCATCTGCTCACACCAGCTCGAGCTCGGTCTTGGCGGAGCGCGACTGCAGCTCGCCGCGCTCGGCGAGATCCCTGAGCGCGGCGATCAGGACGTCGACTTCGGCGTCGGTGTTGATCGCGGTGAGCTGCACGCGGAAGCCGACCTCGGCCTTCGGCACGAGCGGGTAGGCAGCGAGCGTCACGTACACGCCGCGGGCGAACAGCATCCTGCCCACCGCGTCGATGTGAGTGTGGTCGCGCAGGGGAATCTCGACGATCGGAAACTGTGAGTGATTCGGTGTGTAGACGTCGAGCTCCTCGAGCACGTCGAGCACGCGCGCGCTGTGGCGGTGCAGCTCGCTGCGCAGCTCATCGCCGCGGCGATCGTTGACGTCGAAGCCCGCGAGCACCGTGGCCAGCGAGGCGACGGGCGACGGTCCCGAGTAGAGGTAGGGCGGTGCGGCGATCTTCAGCAGGTTCTTCACCTCTGTGGGGCAGGCGATGAACGCGAGCAGCGAGGAGTAGGCCTTCGAGAACCCCGACACGAGGATGATGTCGTCATAGCTCTCCCCGAAGTGGCGCACGATGCTGTTGCCACGGCTCCCGTAGGGGCAGGTCCTATCGCCCGGGCGCTCGCCGATGACGCCGAAGCCGTGCGCGTCATCGACGTACAGGAGCGCCTCGTGGCGGCGCGCCACCTCGGCGAACGCGCGCAGGTCCGGAGCGTTGCCGGTCATGCTGTTGATGCCGTCCATGCAGATCAGCCGGGCGGAGTCGCGCTCCGCGGAGAGGAGCTCATCGAGGTGCTGGGGGTCCTCGAAGCGAAAGCGCCTGATCGCCGCGCCCCGCGAGCGCGCCACCTGGCAGCCGTCGTACACCGTCTTGTGCGCACGCGCGTCGAGGAAGATCGTGCCCGAGGCGGCCAGTACCGGAATCACAGAGGAGTGAATGTGTGTGATCGTCGGCAGCACCAGCGAGTCCTCGCTGCCGAGCAGCTCTGTGAGTCGCGCCTCGATCTGCTCGTAGAGCACGGGGCTGCCCAGCAGCCGCGACCAGCTCGGGTGCGTGCCCCACTCCTCCAGGTAGCCGGGAATCGCCGCGATGATCTCGGGGTCGAGGTCGAAGCCGAGGTAGTTGCAGGAGGCGAAGTCCGCGAGCCACTGATCGCCGACACGGATCATGCGCCCGTCGATCTCCTCGATCACCGCGTCCATCATCGGATGCGCGGCGCGCAGGGTCTCGATGTCGTGCATCGTTTCGAGCCAGTGATCGATCCAGCGCCCGCCGGAACGCGCGGTTGAGGTGGAGCGTGAGGACTGGGCGCTCGGCGCCAAAGACGACATATCCAAATCCGTATCGGTCACCCCCTCTCTGAGCATTAGTTCCTACCGACGAGGCTCAAACACTCCGATCCGCGCTCCCCAAGCGGGATCCGAGCGCCCGACGCCCGTACGTGGGCGCGCTATTGCGTCAACTGAACTCATGGCGAATAGCGCCACGCGTGCGGCCCGGTTGCGGCTGTCGCCGAACACCCAGAGCAGCCGAGGCTTGATCGTCTCGATCGCGGGTATACGCTAAGCACACGCTGCGTACTTCCCACTAACGGCAGGAGGCCAGGATGAAACGCCGACAGGTGATCGCCACGCTCGTGACGCTTGGACTGGCGAGCGGAGCATCGAGCGCACCGTCGGCCCTCGCCGCCCCTGCCCCGGGCCCGGCTGTCCTGCAGAGCGCCTCCCCCGTCGCCACGCCCTCGAACCTGCTCGGCTCAAGCGCCCCCGGGGAGTCGATCGACTTCAGCGTGGGCCTGCAGCCGAGCGACCCGGCCGCGGCGGCCGACTCGATGACCGGCCTCGGCACGCCCGCCTCGGGGCTCGTGGCCGCGCTGGCCAAGCCATAGGCGGCGCATGTACGTGAGCCGCACGGCGAGGACACTCACAACCATCGCGGTGAGCGTCCTCGCAGCGGCTCTGGGCGGGTGTGGCGGCAGCTCGCACCATGCGGCGAGCAGCAATGGCGGACAGTTCCCGCGCGCCCTGCAGGGCCCGTCGGTGCCGGCGGCGGCGGTGGTCGTGATCAAGGGCTGGGCCGATGCGCTGCGCGCCGGGCACCTGCAGCAGGCCGCCGCCTACTGGGCGCTGCCGAGCGCGATGGTCAATGGCACCGACGCCGCCGGGCAGCTCGCGGTGCTGCAGATCGACTCGGTCCACGAGGCGCTCGCCGCCGATGCATCGCTGCCCTGCGGAGCGACGCTGACACGCACGCGACGAAACGGCGCCTACGTGGAGGCGGACTTCACGCTCGGAGCACGCGCCGCCAGCGCCGCCGCGAGCGGCTGCAGCGGCCCGGCGCGCGTCGATTTCCTGATCCGTCAGCGCCACATATTGCGCTGGCTGCGTG
>JACDGG010000132.1 GCA_013815355.1 Solirubrobacterales bacterium | reverse complement strand
CCCTTCAACGCGCCGGCGCGCGGCTCGCGCAGGCCGAGCGTCAGCTCGCCCGCCTGGGAAGCCGGGCCACCAGCGGCGCCCGGACAGCCGCCGTCGTCGCGCAGAGCCCGCGAGAGGCGCCCGTCCTCACAAGCTCCGGCCAGACGCTCAGCTGGTCGCGCGTGGCGGGCATGAGCACATACGTCTTCGTGCGCAAGGTGCCCGGCCAGCCCGACCAGTACTCGGTCGTGACGGGCACCTCGATCACGCCGCCGGCGGTCCCCGGCGCGACCGTCCGCTACGCCGTGCGCACGACCGCCTGGTGGTCGTCGTGGTCGGCAGAGCGGGCGATCGCCTACCCCGGCGCCGGCGAAGGCGGCAAAGCACCGAACCCCCAGGCCGCCCCGTCGGTGACCGTGAGCGGTCAAACAATCAGCTGGAACAGCGTCGCCGGTGTCGGCGCCTACGTGCTCGTGCGCAAGGTGCCTGGCCTCAGCGACGTCTACTCGGAGGTCAACGGAACCTCGGTGACGCCCCCGGTGGCGCCCGGCAAGAACGTCCGCTACAGCGTGCGTACCGCGGTCGAACACAGCGCATGGGCTCCGGAAGTGGCGATCGCCTACCCGGCCTCGACGCCGCCTCCGGTGAGCCCGCCGCCGCCCGTCACGCCGCCGGTCGAAGAACCGGTGACCCCGCCGCCGGCCGAAGAAGGCCACGAAGGCTCCTCGCGGACGATGATCGGCCTCGACATCGGCGGCTGGGCCTGGGAATCGGCGATCAACGACGAGGCGGGAGCGGTCAGGTACGTGCGCTCCAGCTACAAGCACTTCAACAGCGACTCACAGATGGCACTGCTCGCCAAGGCCGGCGTCAAGCTGCTGCCGCTGTTCGGCGAAGGCGGCACGCTTGCAAGCTACGACAACGCGGCGTTCGTGGGCGAAATCGTCAGCTGGTTCAAGCGCTACGGCAAGGGCGGCACGTTCTGGGCCGGCCGTCCGGTGGACCTCGGCGCGACCACGGCCGAGCTCATCAACGAGCCGGGCAACCCGTACTTCTATCCTGACTACGCCAACCACCGGCTGTACGCCGAAATCACGAAAGCCGTCCACAGCGCCCTTGAAGCTAACTTCGCGGCGGCCGTTCGGCCGAAGCTGCTCGTCTCCTACGACGGCGGCTTCAACGGCTCGGAATACGGGCGTGCGATCTTCGCAGCGGGCGCTGTCGCCGACGGCGTGACCGTGCACCCCTACGGCGGACATGGCTCCGGGAGCGCCGGCGGCAACCGCGAACGGGTCGTGCAGGCGCACAGTGAGACGGGCCTGCCCGTCTACGTGACGGAGGTCGGCTGGCCGACCGGGCTCGGACTGCTCCCGACCGGCGACTCGCTGCAGTGGAGCGAACAGCAGCAGGCGGTGAACCTGAGCGACTTCATCAAGTGGGCGCGCGCGCAGGGCTACGTCGAGGACGTGACCTACTTCAACTACGCCGACTACGGGATCAACGACTTCTACGGGATCGTGCACAGCGACGGCAGCGGGCACAAGCTCTCATACGGGGTCCTGAAGGCCGCGACGGCGGCGAGCTGACGCCGCCATCTGCCTCGCAGGGTCGGGAGGCTCATGTAGTTTTGCTTGCATAGGCGTCTATGTCCTCTGAACGCTCGCAGGGCCTGCGCGGGCAGATGAGCCCGCTCGGGCGTGGGTCTGCGATCCTCGCGGGCGCCGTCCTGCTCGGCGCGATCGGCGGCGCGCTCGCCGAGCGCAAGCCGAGTACGGCGGAGCTGATCTGCATCGTGATCGCCAGCGTCGTCGCGCTGGCGATGCTCGGCGACCGCGCATTTCCCTGGGCGATCGTGCTCGTCGCGGTCGTGCCCTGGTATCCGATCGTGGCGGAATCCGCCGAAGCGCCGATCGTGCCTCAGAAGGTGCTGTGCGCGGGGATCGCCGCCGCGCCGCTCGTGCCCTGGATGTGGTCGCTCGCGCTGGGCGGACGGCGCACGCGCCCGAGCCGCGGCGCGCTGCTGATGGGGGTGCTGTTCGGCTCGATGGCGCTGCTCATCTATGAGACGCTCGGCAGCGTCACCCACGTGATTGACTCGAAGGTCGTCGGTTTCGTCTTCACCGGGGTTGCGTTCCTCTGCGCCCGGCGCTTCGGCGCGGGCCGCGGCTGGCTGCCGGCGGCGTTCGCCGGCATCGCGGTGCTCGCGCTGCTCGGCGCCGACGCCTATGTGAAAGCCCCCGCGCACCGCGTCGGCTACTTCGTCGGCTACCCGATCACCTACGGCGCGCTCGTCGTTGGGCTGCTGCCCGCCGCGCTGCTGTTCGCCTATGAGCGCTCGCGCCTGTTGGCCGGCGGCCTCGTGGCCGGCTGCGCGGCGCTTTTGATCTTCAGCGAATCGCGCAGCTCGTGGGTTGCGGCGACCATGATGCTGATCGTGGCCGTGGTGATCCAGGGGCGCGCCGGCAATTTCAAGGCGCTCGGGGCGGTGATCGCCGCGATCGTGGTGCTCGTCGGGCTGATCGTCGGCACCGGTTCGCTCAGCAAGATCGTCGAGCAGAAGCTGGGTCCGAACATCGCCCGCACCCAGTCGGTCACCCACCGCCAGTGGAGCTACGGCTACGCGTTTGAAACGATCGGCAAACAGCCGCTGTTCGGGGCGGGAGCGCCCGGCTTCTCCGCCGAAGAAGCAGCCAACCGGACGAGCATCGGCGCGATCGACAACGGCTACCTGTCGATCACCGTGGACATGGGCTTCGTGGGCCTGATCGCGGCGCTGATCCCGATCGCGATCGCGCTGCGGGTGCTGGGGCGCTGCATGCGCTACGGCATAACGCCCCGCTTCGAGCTCGCGCTGGCGCTCGGGATTCTCGGCATGGCAGTCGTGACGATCTTCTACGACAGCTTCTACTGGGCCCAGATCGACCTGCTGTTCGGGGCGATGGGCGGGGTGCTCTCGCTGCGCATGCGCAACGTCGGGCCCGCGGCCGGGGCGCTCCCGGCACGAGCGGTGCGCCGCACGCGCCGGATCAGGTGGGCGATTTGACGCGTTTGCTCGGGCCCGCGCTCGAACGTGAGCCGGAGCTCGACTTCGGGCGGGCGGGCGGCTGGGCTGAGGGACGCGTGCGACCGTTGCTGGGCGGCTCAGGATCGTCGTATCCGTAGTGGTAGTAGCTGCTCGACGATGTGATCTTGACGTCGGTCACGACCAGGCCGAACACGCGCCGCCCGCTCTGTACCAGCAGTCGGCTCGCGCCGCGGATGCGGTCGCGGCGCGTGACCCGCGCGCGGCCGATCAGGATCACGCCGTCGACCCCTGAGAGCCGCAGCAGCACGCGCGTGTCGGCGACGGGCAGAAGCGGCGGCGAGTCCACGATCACGAAGTCGGCGGCGTCGCGCACCATGCTCAGGACCTCCCCCATGCGCCCGGCGCTGAGCAGATCGGCGGAGTTGGGTGGCACGGTGCCGCTCGGCAGCACGAACAGGCCCGGCTCGCTCTCCACAGCCACCACGAAATCCTCGAGCTCGCCGCTCGAGACGAGCATGTCCGAAAGGCCGGGGGCGCCGCGTCGCAGACCGAGGAGCGCCGCGGCGGTGGGGCGGCGCATGTCCGCCTCCAGCAGGATCACGCGACTGCCGATCGCCGCCAGCGCCGAGGCGAGGTTGACCGCGACCGTGCTCTTGCCTTCGCTCTCATCGGCGCTCGTGATCACGAAGCAGCGGGCTCTGCCGGTCGGGTCCACGAAGCGCAGACCCTCGCGCAGCATTCGGTAGGACTCGCCGACCGGACCGGCGAGCTGCACCGAGGCGGCGATGTCTGCGGCGGTGCTCGGCACGCTGGCGATCACCGGGTAGTCGGGACAGGTGCGTTCGAAGTCCTCGAGCGACTTCAGGCGACGATCGAGGAAGTCCACGAGCAGCGCGAATCCGCAGCCGAGCAACAGGCCCACGACGAGGCCGAGTATCCCGTCGCGTTTGGGCTTCGGCGAGACCGGTGTCGGATTGGCCTGGGCGCGCGCGATGACCTCCGCGTCGCCGGTCTGCAGCGAGCGCAGCACGCCGAGCTGGCGCTGGCTTTCGGCGAGTTTCGTCTGCTCTGCGGGACTCGCGGTCTTGAGCGAGTTGCTGACCAGTTCTTCGGCCTGGGCGACCGTCGAGCGGTCGGTCTGGCGACGGTAGATTATGTAGCCTTCCGCGAATGCGTTCGCCACAGCGGCGGCTTCGCGCGGGTCCGAGCGGGTGGCCTTGATCGTTGCGATGTCGGCGTTGTTGTTCGGCGTGACGGCGATCGATTCGAGCAGGTTGCCGACGCCTTCCTTTGTTTTCAGAAGGTTCGCCGCAGACGCCGCGACGTTCAGCGAGGTGACAACGTCGATGTTCGTCTGGGTCGTGCGCTGGGGTTCCTGCTGGCCCGTGGAGAACAGCCCGTTGCCGAACAGCGCCTGCGCGAAGCCGGGATCGCGGAACAGCAGTTGCGCGGAGGAGCTGTACTGCTTGGGCGAGCGCAACGACAGCGCGAGCGTCAGCGCCACCGCGACGATGATCGTGGCGATCACGACGAGCTTGCGCCGCCACAGCACCGAGAGCAGCTCGAACGGTGAGACCGTCGGCGCCGCCGGGGCGTCGATTGGAGGCTCGAAGTCAGACACGGTTACCCGGCCTGCCCGGCCTGGAAGATGGCATGGAGCACCGAATCAATGATACGTGGCTATCGGCAACGATCCGGCGGTTCATTAGCGTCGGACCCCCACCGCGCCCAAGCGCTCCGCCGCCCCGGCGCTGAGCGCCGCGTGGGCATCGAGCACGAAGAGTTCCTGCTCCTCCAGGTATGGGCCGATGCGAAATGTCTGAGCGCGTGCGTGCGCTCGCTGCACGCGCGCCGCCGTCTGCTCGCCCTCGGTGAGCACCCGCGCGAGCGCCGCCGCGGCCCCATGTGCGTCCCCGCGCGCGAACAGCAGGGCATGCTCCTCGTGGTGCATGCCCTCGCCGATGCCGCCGACATCGGAGGCCACGAGCGGCACTCGCGCGAGCGCACCCTCGATCGTGACCAGCGGAAACGGCTCATCCCATGTGGAGGGCACGATCAGCGCGTGTGCGCCCGCCAGCGCCTGCGCCGCCTGCTCGGGCGTCTGGTGCCCGCGCCAGTCGATCGCCTCGGCCACTCCCAGCCGCTCGGCGAGCGCGCGCAGCTCGGCGCCGTGGCCGCCGTCCTCCGGACCCACGACCACGAGCCTGGCCGTTGGAGCAGCTCCGTCGCGCAGCAGCGCCAGCGCCTCGATCGCCACCGATAGGCCCTTGTACGGGCTGACCCGCCCGAGGAACACGATCTCCGGTGCGGG
This sequence comes from Solirubrobacterales bacterium, assembly GCA_013815355.1. GTDB lineage: Bacteria > Actinomycetota > Thermoleophilia > Solirubrobacterales > Solirubrobacteraceae > Palsa-744. The sequence continues at coordinate 2,861 of JACDGG010000132.1, read as the reverse complement.
CGCGGGGTCGCGCACCACGTCCGCATAGAGGTCGCCGTAACGGGGCACCGAGTGCCCGACACGCTCCAGCACCGGCTCGATAAACGACGGTGTCGGCACCATCCGCTCGATCGCCTCCGAGTTCCATGAGATCGCCGCACGCAACGGGCGCAGCGGATCGAGGCGCAGGTCCGGCAGCCTGTTCAGCGCGCGCATGCCCATCGACCAGGCCGCGCGAGCCGGCCCGCGCTCGGCTCCGAGCAGCTCGCGCATGAACTGATCACTCGTGAAGAGCCCACCGAACCAGTGCTCACAGACGCGCACGGAGAAGGGCACGCCGCTGTCGGCCAGGACGCGCAGAGCCGCTTGCGGGATCGATGAGCCGTTCCAGGCGTAGATCAGCTCCGGGCCCCACTCCAGTGCCGCACGGGCGGAGACGACGGCGCGACGTGCGGCCTGCGGGGCCCGCATCGCGCCGCGAGCATCGGGGCTCAACAACGTGAGCTCGCGCCGCACGTGCTGCTCGGGTTCGAGCTGCTCATGCCCCGCTGAGCTCGTGAGCACCAGCACCTCGTGTCGCCGGCGCAGCCGCTCGACCACACCGGCGCACTCGACCTCATAGCCTCCTAGCGCCACAGGAGGGTAGAACGTGGACGTCACGAGGATGCGCATTCGCCTAGACGGTACCCGCCGCGGCGAGGGCTGCCCACACGCGCCAGAACTCGCCCAGCAGCGGCTCGAATCGCTCATGTCCGGCGCGGGTCGTGTCGAAGGATGCCCTAGCGGGCTCCCAGCCCAGGGGCGCGCGCTCGGTCCCTGAGCGACGGAGAAGCCAACGGCACATGCATCCCAACATCCCCCAGAGCGATGACCTCGACGCGGCCCTTGCGGCCGCCAGAGCACCCCTCACCGCCCCTGCGATGCCACCCGCAAGCCTCGGCATCCGGCTGCGCACCTCCCCCGCGCTGCGCGGCCTGATCCCGACCCGGCTCGCCGTCGCCCGCGCCGAAGCGCGCGGCGCGCACCACTGGAGCGCCAGCCGGAGCGAGCGCCAGAGAGCGATCCGCGCGATGGAGGCGATCGTCGGCTCCACCGCGCGCGCCGGCGAGGTCGAGCTGCTGGCCCGCCGCCGGTTGATCGAGGAGGAGGTGCAGCGCACGCTCTTCTGGCAGCCCTGGCCGACGGCGAGCATCGACGCGCGCTCGATCGAGCGACTGAACGACGCCCTGGCCCGCGAGCGCGGTCTGATATTCAGCAACTGTCATATGGGACCGATGCACCTGCACGTCTCAGCGCTCGGGGTCCGCGGGGTGCACACGTTCGCCGTCTCGGCCCCCTGGTTCTTCCAGGCGCCCAGCCACGACTACTGGGGCCGGCGCCTGGCGCACTGGTGGAAGCGCCTCGAGCATCAGCGCAAGAACGAGCGCCTGGTCTACTCGCCCGGCTCGATTCCCGTCCTGCGCGCACTGCTCGAAGCGCGCGAGCACGTGCTGATCTACTTCGACATGCCCGGCGGGCGCCGCACGCAGTTCCTCGGCAAGCCCGTGATGCTCGCGAGCGGCACGGCCCGGCTCGCTGTCCAGACCGGCTCTACGATCGTGCCGCTGCGCGCCAGACGCGTCGGCGCCTCGGCCTGGGCCGAGGTCGGCGAGGCGCTCGACCCGAGCGACTACAGCGATACGGACGATCTGCACGACGCCCTCGCCGCGGCCCACGAACGCTGGGTGCTCGATCAGCCCGAGACGATGGAGGACCCCAACCGCCCAGGCGCCTGGGAAGGCGGCGCGAGCGCCAGCGAGTGGATACGCGCCGGGCGCGACCGTCCAGGTCAGCCGCCGCAGGGTCTCAGCAGCACGCCGCTGCGCTTAGCTCACGGTTGAGCCGGTGCGGGTCCTGTTCTTCAACGAGGGCAACCTCGGCAGCCACATCATGGGCCAGGGCCAGCTCGAGCAGGCCGTGCGCACCGGCCTCGAGGCGGGCACCGACGTGGAGGCCCGCTTCGCCGGGCTCACCCCGATGGGACGGCTCGCGAACGCGGCCGCCTCGCGACGCCTGGGGCCGCTGGCCGAGTCCGGGCTGGACTTCGCGACGCTGCGCTGGCACCTCGTGCAGTCGCTGCGCACGCGCCGCGCGCTCGAGCGCGAGCTGGCGAGCTGGCAGCCGGAGGTGCTGCACATCCACAGCCATTCGGTCACGATGGCGCTCGGCAGGCGGCTGCGCGCCCAGCCGCTCGCGCTGTCGGTCGATGCGACCGTGGGCGAGTGGTCATCGATGCCCGCGTGGCGCTCAGAGCACAGCCGCGCCGCCACGGCGCTCGCGCCCAGCCAGGCGCTCGAGCGACACGCGCTCGAGCGCGCCGGGCTGACGCTCGCCTGGACGGCCTGGACGCGCGCGGCCGTCGAACGGATCGCTCCGCGGGCGCGCGTCCTCGAGCACCACCCGGGCCTTGACCTCGAGCGCTACCGGCCCGCCCCGCGCGTGCTGCGCATGCGCCCGCGCTTGCTGTTCGTCGGCGGACGCTTTCTGGAGAAGGGCGGCGAGGACCTGCTCGAGGTGCTCGGCGATGACCTCGGAGAGCGCGTCGATCTCGATCTCGTCACCCCGGCCGACGTGCGCCCTCGCCGCGGCCTTCGCGTGCACCGTCTCGCCCCCTCCGACCCGCAGCTGCTCGAGCTCCAGCAGCAGGCAGATCTGTTCTGCCTGCCCACTCACGGCGACGCCGTGCCGTGGGCGGTGCTCGAGGCGATGGCCTGCGGCACCCCGGTGCTGTCCACGCGCATCGGCGGCATTCCCGACCTGCTGGACGACGGCCGCGCCGGCGCGCTCGTGGCGCACGGCGACCGGCGCGCGCTGCGCGAGGCAATCGACGCGCTGCTCGCAGA
>JACDGG010000131.1 GCA_013815355.1 Solirubrobacterales bacterium | reverse complement strand
CGTTGGTGTGAGAGGAGCTCGCGCTGCGCGCGCGCCCCGATCTCGACCATGGCCGCCTGCGCCACGCCGTCCTGGAGCTCGACGTCGCCCTGGCCCTCGCGGTGCAGGAACTGCGCTCCGAGGAGCGCCAGGATCTCCTGATTCGCATCGCCGAGCTCGAGCAGCTGCGGCCCGCGATCTCCGTGCAGGCGCAGGTGGCGGGCGCAAGCGGCGGCGCCGATCCCGACGAGGAGGCGATCGCTCACGCACTCGGACGCCTCGAGGCCGCGCTGCGCGCACGCACCGCGAGTGGGGTTAGGCTGAAGTGAGCATGGACCCCGGCACGACAGCGATCGGCACCTGGAGCGGCGGACGCTTCATGCACTTCGGCGAGCCACTCACCGGCGAGCGCTTTGAGGCGCTGCTGCGACCGGGCGAGGGCATCGACACCGTGATCACGGCCGACGCCTACGGCGCCGGAGAGGCGGACCTCGCGCTGGGGCGCGCGCTGAGAGGCCTGGATCGCGAGAGCTACTGCCTCATCGGCGCGATCGGCCACGACTTCTACACGGGCGAGCGCGCCGGTGCGAAGGGCTTCCCGCGCTTCACCGACCCCGGCCTGCGGGGCGCAGGCGACTACGCGAATTACATCCGCATGGCGAGCGAGCGCAGCCTCGAGCGCTTGAACGTCGAGCACTTCGATCTGCTGCTGCTACACAACCCCGACCGCACCGGCTACTCGAGCCCTGCCGTGTGGGAGGGTATGGAGGCTGTGCGCGCGGCGGGGCTGACGCGCTTGCTCGGCGTCGCGCCCGGTCCGGCCAACGGCTTCACGCTCGATCTGATCGACTGCCTGGAGCGCTTCGCCGCGCAGATCGACTGGGCGATGATCATCCTCAACCCGCTGGAGCCCTGGCCGGGAGAGCTCGTACTCGACGCGGTCGCGGCCAACGACGTCAGCCTGATCGCGCGCGTGGTGGACTACGGCGGCATGTTCCACGACGACGTGCACCCCGGCCACGAGTTCGCCGCCTACGACCACCGCCGCTTCCGCCCCGATGGCTGGGTCGAGGCGGGCGCGGCAAAGCTCGAGCTCATGCGCCCCTACGCCGAACGCCACGGCGTGAGCATGCTGCAGCTCGCCTGCCTCTGGGACCTCGCGCAGGAGCCCGTGCGCTGCGTCGCGCCCACACTCATCCAGGAGGCCGGCGAGGACGCGCGAGCGATCGAGGAGAAGCGCGCCGAGCTCGCCGTCCTCGATGCGCAGATCCGCCTCGACGGGGAGGAGCTGGCGGCGATCCGTGCGATCGGGGCGAACTTCGCCACCATGGCCTTGAAGGGCGCAAACCCCGAACATGAGGGTGCCGCTCTCCCGGACCGCTGGAGCCTCGACGCCGGGCTCACAGCGGTGGCCGAGCGTTGGGGTATCGACCCTGAGCGGGAGCTGACCAAGCAGGTGGCCCTGGCGGCCAACCACAACTAACTAGATGGGGTGGGCATGAGCATCGACGTGAGCGGCTTCAAGCAGGGCCAGAAGGCGATGTGGACAGCCGGGGACTACCCGGAGGTGGCGCGCAGGATCGAGGCCGTCGGGCGCTACGTCGCCGAGCGCGCCGACGCGAGCTCCGGGATCGAGCTGCTGGATGTGGCCACGGGGAGCGGGAACGTGGCGATCCCAGCCGCTCTCGCCGGCGCCAAGGTCACGGGCCTTGACCTCACACCGAAGCTGCTGGAGGCGGCGCGCGCCCGGGCGTCGGAGGCGGGCGTGGAAATCGAGCTGATCGAGGGCGACGCCGAGGAGCTGCCGTTTGCTGATGACTCCTTCGATCGCGTCACCTCCTGCTTCGGAGTGATGTTCGCTCCGCGTCAGGGAGTGGCCGCGCAGGAGCTGACTCGTGTGGCTCGCCCGGGCGCGAGGGTAGTTGTCGCGGCCTGGACACCGGAGGGCCTGATCGGCAGGACGTTCGCTACCTCAGCTCGGCACATGCCGCCACCGCCCCCCGAGCTGAAGCCCGCCGTGATGTGGGGTAGCGAGGAGCACGTGCACGGGCTGTTTGAGGGCAGCGGCGCAGAGTTGTCCTTCGAGCTGTCCAGCATCACCTTCACGGGCGACTCGCCAGAGGCGTGGCTGGCACGGGATGAGAAGATCCTCGGCCCCGCCGTGATGGCCAAGGCGGGACTCGAGCCGCAGGGACGATACGCGGAGCTGCGCCAGGACATGCTCGCCCTCTATGACGAGGTCAACGAAGCTGAGGACGGCAGCTTCCGTACCGAGGCCGAGTACCTCCTGACCATCGCCACGCTGCCCGCCTGAGAGCCGGCGGAGCCCGCAGACGAGCGCCTCGGTTCAGGCGCAGCCGAGCCCGGCAGCCAGCGCCTCGAGCTCGGTAACCACATCGCCGCGCAGGCGCACCTCAGCGATCTCATCAAGCGATGTGGCGCCCTGAGTGACGATCGCCACGCTGCCACCGCAGCGGCGGGTCAGTAGCGGCAGGCCCGCGACCGGGTGGACCTCCAGCGAGGAGCCGATGCACAGGAGCACCTCGGCGCCTTCGCATAGCTCCGCGGCGCGACGCAGGGCGGGCTCGCCGAGCATCTCGCCGAACAGCACCACGTCGGGCTTTAGCGGCCCCCCGCAGCCCTCGCAGCGAGGGACGCCGTCCGTCTCGCGCGCGAGACGCGCGCGTACCTCCTCGAGCGCAACCTCCCCGCCGCAGGCGGGACAGGAGCAGTGCGCGATGCTGCCATGCATCTCGACGAGCTCCGCGGTTCCCGCGCGGCGGTGGAGCATGTCTATGTTCTGGGTGATCACGCCGTCGAGGTGACCGGCGGACTCCATCGCCACGAGCACCCGGTGCGCGCCGTTGGGCTGCTTCTCACCGAGCGTCGCGAAGCGCTCCCCGTAGAAGCGCCAGAAGCGCACAGGGTCCTCGCGGAAGGCGTCGATGTGCGCGACGGCCATCGGGTCGACGTTCGCCCACAGGCCCGTGCGCGGTGTGCGGAAGTCCGGGATGCCCGACGGCACCGAGATGCCCGCGCCAGTCAATGCGACGACAGAGCGCGCCTCGGAGACGAGCTCGACCAGGCGTGCGAGCCCGGCGCCTGGCTCGGTGCGCACCGACACCGCGGGCCTCAGCTGCCCTTGAAGTGCGCCGCGCGTTTGCCGAGGAAGGCCGAGATTCCCTCCTTGGCATCGCCGCTCGCGAACACCTCGGCGAAGGCGCCCTTCTCGGCCTCGATCCCCTCGTCGAGGTCGCCGGCACCGGAGACGCGCTTGATCTGCGCGAGCGCGAGCGGCGCCTGAGCAGCGAGCTTGCGCGCCCACTGCAGCGCGGTGTCGAGCAGCTCGTGGTCCTCGACGAGCCGGTTCACGAGCCCCAGCTCGAAGGCTTCGTCTGCGAGGATCGGGTCGCCGAGGAGGTTCATCTCCAGGGCCTTGTTCGTGCCCACGAGGCGCGGCAGGCGCTGCGTGCCGCCGAAGCCGGGGATGATGCCGAGCTTGATCTCGGGCTGGCCGAAGATCGCCGAGCGCGCGGCGATGCGCACGTCACAGGCCATCGCGAGCTCGCAGCCTCCCCCGAAGGCCAGGCCGTTGACGGCGGCGATCGTGGCGATGCCCTCCGAGCCCAGTTCTCCGAACAGCGCGTGCGCGCCGTTCAGCAGCTCGGCGCCTGCGTCCTGGTCCATCTGCGTGAAGGCCTTGATGTCGGCGCCCGCGCTGTAGAGGAAGGGGTTCGATGAGGCGATCACGAGCGCGCGCACGCCGCTGTCCTTGGCGCTCTTCCAGACCTTGCCGAGATCCTCGACGACCTGGGGGGAGATCGAGTTCATCTGGCCGTTGGCCAGCCACGCGATCGCGACGCCGTCCGCGCGCGTCTCGAGCTTGATCACCTCGGCGGGCTGCTCGGCATCGGCCTGCGGGTAGGCGTAGAAGCCCTGGCCGCTCTTCTGTCCGAGACGGCCCTGGGCGACCATGCGGCGCAGGATCGTCGGCGGCGTGAAGCGCTCGCCGTGGCGCTCGGCGGCGCTCTCCATGCGCTCGAGGATCGTGTCGAGGCCTTCGCTGTCAGCCTTCATGAACGGCGGCAACAGGCCACGGCGCGGGTCCAGGCCGGCGCCGGCCATCATGCCGAAGTCGATGTCGCGGTGGGTGGCCACGCCCTCCTCGAGCACGAGGCACGCCTCCAGGAACGTCTTCAGCGAAAGCATCTCGACAAGCTCGGGGATGTCGGGCTCGCCCTCGCCCGAGATGTTCGGCTCGCCCTCGGGTGTGTAGAAGCCGTTGCCGCCGGTCTTCGCGCCGAGCTTGCCGTCGGCGACGAGCTTCTGCATGCCCTTGGGCACATAGAAGCGTTCCTCGCCGTAGGACTCCACGAGGTGCTCGGCGACGTGCAGCACGGTGTCCAGGCCGAGCAGGTTGATCAGCTGGTAGGGGCCGATCGGGATCACGCCGGCGCCACCAAGGCCATCGTCGATCGCCTTGATCGAAAGGCCCTTCTCCTCCTGCTCGCGCCAGATCTCAGATGTGCCCGAGTTGAGGATGCGGTTGACGACGAAGCCGGGGACCTCGGCGCAGGTGATCGGCTGCTTGCGAATCGCCTGCGCGAAGGTCACGGCGGCGCTGACGGTCTCGGCGGAGGTCTCCTCGCCCTCGACGATCTCGATCAGGGGCATGATCGAGGCGGGGTAGAAGTAGTGGAAGCCGATCACCTTCTCCGGGCGCAGCGTGGCTTCGCCGATCTCGGTGATCGACAGCGAGGAGGTGTTGGAGGCGAGGATCGCGTGGCCGGGGGTGGCCGCGTCGAGCTCGGCGAAGACGCTCTGCTTGATGTCCATGCGCTCGGGCACCGCCTCGATCACGAAGTCGACCTCGCCGAAGGGTGCGTAGGTGCTCGTACCGTGGATGCGACCGAGCACCTCCTCGATCTGCGTGGCGGCCTGCTCGGTCGTGATCTTGCCCTTCTCGGCGAGCTTGTTGATCTGCCCGGTGGTGACATTGCGCGCCTCGTCGAGACCCGCCTGCACGAGCTTCTCGTCGATGTCCTTCAGCACCACGGGGATCCCGGCAGCGGCGATCGTCTGAGCGATCTGCCCACCCATCGTCCCTGCGCCGACTACAGCGGCCTTGAACACGAACATGCTGGACGATCTCCTCTGGTTAGCAGTGACTGTCGCGGCTCCCGCGGCGCGGTCGGGAAGGCTATCGCAGACCCCAAAGACCCCGTTGGGCTGTCGATGCCGCCGCGGCGACTCGGCATCGAGATCGCCGCGGGTGGTCCCTTAGCTCGCCGCCGGAAGCGGGGAGCCAGCGAAAAACACGTACCAAACGAGAAACGCGATCACGCCGAGGTACACGCTAGCCATGACGATGCGCTCGAGCATGCTCAACGGCACTCCCAGGCCAACCGTCTCTCCCTGGGTATTCATGCTCCGCAGCCACGTCATCCGGTTTTCACTCAGAGCATGGCCGGTCATCTGCTTGTAGGCGGAGTCCAACCGCGACAGCGCGAAGATCATCGCCAGCTCTACGGCGATCAGCACGATCACGACGACGAACACCGCGGCCATGCTCAGCCGCTGTTCGCCAACCGTCTTCGATCCGGCCCACAGTGCGAGCAGTGGAGCGCCGGTCCAGACGTTGATCACGAGAAACGCCGTCGCGCCGGCCATGAGCGCGCGCTTGGCTGCAAAGAATGGGACCGCTTCGCGTGGCAAATCGAGTTTGGGCTGAATTCTCGTCACACCAACACCCCAACTCGATGCTACTCCTACGTGGCCTGACCTCAGAGATGCAGAGCCGCGCAACGGCTCGGGTCCGGCCAGTCGCGTTCGAACAGCGTGTCGCCGGCGCATGCACGGCCCGCGGAGGGGCCGCTCCTCCGGCCGCACGACACCCGCTTCAGACTACGCCGGAACGGCCGTCGGCTCCTCGACGCGCCGCGGCAAGAGCGTTTCGCGGGCGATAACGAGGCGCTGGATCTGTGAGGTGCCCTCGTAGAGCTGCATGATCTTGGCGTCGCGGAAGAGCTTCTCGACGGGGTAGTCCTTGATGAAGCCATAGCCGCCGTACACCTGCACCGCTTCCGTGGCGACCTTCATCGCCGTGTCGGCCGCGAAGCGCTTGGCGTGAGAGGAGATCAGCGTGTTGCGTTCGCCGTTGTCGAGCATCACTGCCGACTTCCAGGTCATCAGGCGCGCCGCCTCGATCTCCGTGGCCATGTCGGCGATGATGAACTGGATCGCCTGGTGCATCGCGATCGGCACGCCAAACTGGACGCGTTCGCGGGAGTAGTCCGTCGCGAACTCGAAGGCCGCGCGGGCGATCCCCGTGGCCATCGCCGCCACGCCGGGGCGCGTGCGGTCGAGCGTCATCATCGCCAGCTTGAAGCCCGCGTTCTCCTCGCCCAGCAGGTTCTCGGCAGGGACCTCGACGTCGTTGAAGGAGATCGTCGCGGTGTTCGAGGCGCGCTGCCCGAGCTTGTCCTCCTTCTTGTCCACCACCACGCCCCAGTCGCGCTCGACGACGAACGCCGAGATGCCGCGGTGCCCGGCCTCCTTGTCGGTCTTGGCGTAGACCGTGTAGTAGTCGGCGTAGCCGCCGTTGGTGATGAAGCACTTCGAGCCGTTGATGACGTACTTCTCGCCCTGCTTGACGGCCGTCGTGCGCATCCCGGAGACGTCGGAGCCCGCGTCGGGCTCGGTCAGGCAGAAGGAGGCGAGCTTGGGCGCCTCGGTGAGCATGCCCAGGTACTTCTTCTTGACCTCCTCGGAGCCGCCGAGCATGATCGGCGCGGTCGCCAGGCCGTTACAGCCGAGCGAGGTCTGGATGCCCGAGCAGCCCCAGGAGAGCTCCTCCTCGATCAGGCAGCCGTCGAGGTAGCCCGCACCGGAGCCGCCGTACTCCTCGGGAATGTGGGAGTTCATCAGCCCCACCTCCCAGGCCTTCTCGACGATGTCCTGCGGCCACGCGCCGTCCTTGTCGTACTCCCAGGCGACGGGACGAATCTCTTTGACCGCGAAGTCGTGCGCCATCTCGCGCAGGTTCTTCTGCTCGTCGGTGAGCGTGAAATCGACCATTCTCGGATCTCCTAACGGGCTGGCGCGTGAATATAGATTGACTGGTCAGTCAACCTCGACGACGGAGGGTAGCGGAGAGCAGGCCGATGAGCAACAATTCGAGGCGTGCACGCTGCCATCTCGGTCGTTGCGTTCGATACCGGCGGCACCCCGCTGACCTTCGTCGTGTTCGGCGCGGTGATCTTCTCGCTGATCATCTCGCTGCTGATGGTTCTCACGCGCGGCACCGACAACATGTACGACCACATCGGGGCGGGTGGATTCTCCCGTGAAGAGGATCGGCCGGCCGGCGTGCTCGTGGCCCCGCCCGACGCTCCGGGGGCGCAGGCAGAGCGCGAGGAGGAGGTCCGCCAGATGCTCGGAGCGCGGAACGCGCGCCTCGTGCGCCGCGGCGAGCCGCCGCTCGACATCGAGGCGGAGCTGGCGCGGTTGCTCGCGCCCCCCGCGGACTCGCACGAGCACGATCCCGGCCTGGTCGAGGAGGTTCGCCAGCTCGTGCTCGCGCGCAACGAACGGCGCGTGCGCCAGGGCCTCGAGCCCCAGGACGTGGAGGCGCAGGTGGCCGCGACGCTGGCCGAGCTCGATCCGTGAGCTTGACGGGTGATGGGTCGGGTATAAAAGGCGCGTGACCAACGCCCGCCGCTTCAACCTCGATGAGCTCACGCTGCGCCCGGGGACTTACTTCAACCCGCAGACGGAGATCATGATCGTCGTTGACGACTCGCCCGAGGTCGACCACGAGCTGTTCGAGATGGACGAGTTCGAGAGCGACGAGTGGGTGCTGATCACCGACGAGGTGCCCGTCGACGAGCACAAGCGCGACGACCTCGTGGAGCGCTTTCAGCAGACCTACACGGGCAGCAGCGCGCTCACCGCCGGAGACGACGTCGAGGACGAGCCGGACGAGCTCGACGCCGACGAGGACGAGGACGAGCTCGGCGTCGCCGGGCTCGATCCCGACTGAGCAGATCCCCGGCTGCGCAACTGCCGTGCGGCGTCGTGTGTTCGGGGTGCATGGGCCCGGCCGGCGCGATCCCCCCTGCAACGCCCCGTGCAGGCGCCGGTGCGCTCGCGCGTAGCATCGGCGCGGTGCGCGCCACACGATTCGCGGCGCTCGTCCTCGGCCTGCTTGCGCTGAGCGCTGCCGCCGCCCCCCCCGACAGCCTCGCCG
>JACDGG010000130.1 GCA_013815355.1 Solirubrobacterales bacterium | reverse complement strand
GGGCGGCGCGTGCAGGAGCTGACCGCCGAGCTTCGCGCCGGCGGGCAGCTGATCTGCCGCGCGAGCGCGTTGCGCGTGCAGCCGGTGCCCGAGGATCTGCCGCCGGGCGCCGTCGGCGATACCGGCTCCTCGATGCCCGGGCCGCAGGAGGGCAAGGCGGTGCGCTTCGCGCTCGATGACCCCAAGCGCGCGAGCTTTGCCTCCAGCGCGATGGAGATGCGCTGGCTGGACGATCCCTGGGCGTCGGGTCCTGGCCGCGTGTGGATGCGCCTGCGCCATCCGCTGCTGCCCGGCGAGCCGCTCAGCGCGCTGGCACGGCTGGCCGCGACCGCGGACTTCGGCAACGGCGTGAGCGCCGAGCTGTCATTCGAGCAGTACCTGTTCATCAACGCCGATCTCTCGATCCACCTCCACCGCGAACCGCGCGGGGAGTGGATCGGACTCGACGCACGCACGCTGCTGGCACACGGCGGCACGGGCCTGGCCGAGAGCGTGCTGCACGACCTCGAGGGGCCCGTCGGCAGGGCCTTTCAGACGCTCGTCGTCCAAGCTCGCTGAGACGCCCGCCGCCGACCAGCTGCACGTCTCGGTGCAGCCACGCTCGCCGCACTCGATCCCCATCAGTGGGAGGTCGTCGTGGCCGAGGAGCGTCCTAGGAGCACAGCGGGCAGCGGTGTCAATGCCGTGATCGGGCTACCCTCAGGGCCGATGTCCCACACGCGGCCTCTCGATCGGTGAGCACGATCGATCCAGATCTGCGCATCGGCGCGGTGCAGCTTGCGGTCGGCGATCTGCCCCGCAGCGTCGACTTCTACGAGCGGGTGCTGGGGCTACCGCTCCAGTCGAGCGAGATGACAGAGGTTGCACAGCTGGGAGCTGACCCCGAGCACCCGACGCTCGAGCTCGTCGGCCTGAGGGACGCGACACCGCCGCCGGCGCACAGCACGGGCCTATTTCACGTGGCCTGGCTTCACCCGACGCGCGCTGCCCTCGCGGACACCGTGCGTCGCATCGCCAGCGCCGGATGGCCGATCGACGGCGCCGCAGATCACGGCGTCTCCGAGGCTCTGTACCTGAGCGACCCCGACGGCCTCGGGATCGAGATCTATGCCGACCGGCCGCGCGCTGTGTGGGAGCGCCCGCCCGACGGCAAGGGCGTGCGGATGGTGACGCTGGCGCTCGACATCGAGGACCTGCTCGCCCAGTGGCAGGAGGAGCCGAGCGCAAGGATCGCGCCAGGCAGCGGCATCGGGCACGTGCACCTGAAGGTTGCCGACGTCGATCGCGCCGACGCCTTCTACCGCGACGCGCTCGGCTTCGAGGAGCAGGCGCAAATGCCTTCGGCGGCCTTCCTGGCGGCCGGCGGCTATCACCATCACATCGGGCTGAACTCGTGGCAGAGCCGTGGCGCACCCACCGCCCCGTCGAGCGCGCCGGGTCTGCGGCGCATCGACTTCGAGCTTTCCGGCGCTCCTGCACTCGAGGCGCTCGCACGCGTGGTCACAGACGTGGCGCCCGCGGCGGTGCTCGGCCAGGATCGCGACGTGCTGCTGGTTGGCGATCCCGACGGGCAGACGCTCCGCTTCGCACACCGCTGAGCGCTGCGCGTCTCTCGAGAGCGATTTGCGCTCAGGCTCAGGCGGGCGATCTCGGCGACGCTCAGGCGCCGGCTGAGCTGAGGCGGGCGATCTCGGCGACGCTCAGGCCGAGCCCCGCCGCTGCGAGCAGCTCGCTCAGCTGCGCGGGCGTTCGAGCGCTTGCGATCGGCGCGAGCACGGTGGGCTGGGCGCCGAGCCAGGCGAGCGCCACGGCCGCCACGGAGCTGTCGTGAGTCGCGGCGATCTCGTCGAGCGCGTCGAGCAGGGCGAAGCCGCGCTCGTTGAAGTAGCTCTCACGCACACCGTCCGCGCGGGGGCTGTCGATCTCCTCGCCCTCGCGCCGGTACTTGCCGCTGAGAAATCCCCGGGCGAGGCCGAAATACGGAAGGCAGGCGAGCTCGTGGCGCACGCACAGCGGCGCCAGCTCGCGCTCGTAGTCGCGCTCCAGGAGGTTGTAGTGGGGCTGCAGCGCGACGTAGCGGGCGAGGCCGTCCCGCTCTCCGAGATCGAGCGCCTGCTGCAAGCGCTCGGCGCTGTAGTTTGAGGCGGCGGCGTGGCGGATCTTGCCGGCGTCGATCAGCTCCTGGAAGGCGGCGAGCGTCTCCTCCAGCTGCGTGTCGAGGTCGTCTTCGTGGGCGTAGTAGAGGTCGATCGTCTCGACCCCCAGACGCTCGAGCGAGTCGGCGACCCCGCTCTCGATCGCCGCGCGCGAGAGCCCTGGCCGGTCGGGCGAGATCCCGACCTTCGTTGCGATCACGAGCTGCTCGCGGTTGCCGCGGGCCGCCATCCAGCGGCCGATGATGCTCTCCGAGGCCCCCATCCCGTTGCCACGGCGCCCGTAGATGTCGGCGGTGTCGATGAAGTTGCCGCCCGCCTGCACATAGGCGTCGAGCACGGCGAAGGACTGATCTTCATCGAGCGTCCAGCCGAACACGTTGCCCCCGAGGCAAAGCGGGTGGACGTCGAGCTCGGTGTGGGGCAGGCGCGCGATGCGGTCAGGTTATCCAGGCCGGGCGGGGCAGTCCACGGCGACGTCGAGCGCGGCGCAGACCTCGCGCATCCGCTCGGCACTGAGCTTTCCGAGACGCTCCACGAGCACAGCGACCGACACGCTCTCGACCGAGTCGAGGTTGATCCCCGACCGGCGAGGGATCGGATCATCGCCCGGTTCCAAGACCACCTCGCTGGCCAGACCGCGAAGCGTAGTCGTGCAGGGCGCGATCAGCGTCCGTCTCAGCCGTGGAATGGCGGCGTCGCGCGAAAGCACCACCACGGGCCGCCGGCCGATCTCGGGCAGTTCGCACCACCACACCTCTCCTCTGGCGGGAAGAGGCCTCGCACTCAAGATGCCGCGGCGGCCTCGCGAAACGACGCCAAGTCACCCCACGCATCGGCCTCCTCGAACGGGTGCTCGCCATAGGCGGCGTAGGTAGCGTCGATCTCGACGGCGCGATGCCGGTCGAGAAGCGCGGTGAGCGCCTGGTCCAAGAGCGCGGCATCCGTCAACGTGGCGAGCGTCCGACGGGCGCTCTCGAGGAGCTCCTGATCCACGGTTGTGCTTACCCTCGTCCTCGCCATGCCATCATTATGGCATAGATATGCTACATCTACGATTGTGCGTCGAGGCGCGTATGAACCGGACTTGCCGTTAAGGCGCATACCGTACAGTTGTACGGAATGAAGGAGGCCCCATCATGGCGACCAAGGCGACTAGAGGCGCGACTTACGCCGTCCCAACGCAAGCAGATCGAGCAGGCGGCAGTGCTCGCCGGCGAGTCTATTTCGTCGTTCGTCGTGCTGGCTGCGCTTGACCGCGCGGAGATCCTCGTCAGAGATCGAGCATCGACCGTCGTCCCCGCCGCTTACTTCGACCAGTTCGTGGCCTCACTGGACGAACCCGGGGAGGCTCCCACTCTCGCGCGTGCAGCTCGTGAGGCCGAGCGCCTGGGGCAGATCAACGCGGCGTGAGCTATCGAGTCGAGCCGCTCACCGACGATCATGATCTCGACCGCTTCGCCTGTGGACACCCCGCCCTCGATACATTGCTGAAGCAGCACGCCCGCCGCGCTACAGGGCAAGGCACCCGCACCTATTTGCTAATCGATGCCACCACCAATGCGGTCGCTGGCTACTTTGCCCTTGCCCCTCATCTCGTCGTGCGGGAGGAGACGCCGCGGAGCTTGGGGCGCGGCACCCCCCAGCGCATCCCGGCGATCCTGCTCGCCAAGCTCGCCCTCAACGAGTGCCTACACGGACAGGGACTCGGCGGCGAGCTGCTCGTTCACGCCCTAACCACGATCATCATCGCGGCACGCTCCGCGGGTGGACGGATTGTCGTAGTCGATGCGATCGACGAGAGCGCGGCAAGCTTCTACCAGGCGCCCGACTTCCGGCCCTCACCAGCGGACCCGCACCGCCTCTTCATGAAGCTCAGCACCGCCGCCCGCGCGCTCCGGCTCCCGTGGCCGTAGAATCAGATCGGGGACGAGCTCGCCGCATTCCCCCTAATAAACGAAAGCCGAGAGGGCACGCGCAATGTCAGCGACGGGCAGCGGGCCGAAGCGCAGCGTCCATGACCCGTTGAGCTCCTGACGGAAGGTGTGCGGCACCCTATCGCGCTCCAGCTCCGCTGCATGTGCTGGGCGCGTTCATAGCCCGCTTTCCTTGGCCTCAAAGGACCATCGATGCGCAGGTAGAACTGCGCACAGCCTCCTAACGCCGCCGCCCCATCCCGAAGCTCTGCATCGGTGGCGCGGCCGCGCGGATGCTCGATCCGACCTCCGCTCCGTCGAGATCCTCCTCGCCTGCGCCGGTCCCGCCGCGCTCGCTGCCGGGCAGGCGATGCACGCGGGCCTCCTCGGCCCCGTCCTCGATTCCACCGGCCAGGAAGCCCTCCAGCGGCGCCAGCTCGCGCACGATCACGTTGATCACCGGGCGGATCTGCTCACGCTCCTGCTCCCCACCGCTTGCGGGTGGCTCCCTGCGTAGCTGCACAAGGTTCTCGGGCGGCCCCTGCGACGTGCGCTCCAGGCACCCTCTGGCCAGCAGCAGCGGCTCTGCGCGCGCCAGCTGGCGATGACGCTCATAGACCTCCTTGGCGACGATCAGGTTGATCGTCCCGAACTCGTCCTCGAACAGCAGGAACATCGTCCCCCGTGCGGTGCCCGGACGCTGGCGGGCGATCACGAGGCCGGCGACCGCCACCTCGCAGCCACTCGGCAGCCGCGCCAGCTGCGCGCTGGTGGCGAGCTTGGGCACGTCCAGGCGCTCGCGCAGGATCGCAAGCGCGTGGTCGCCGATCGTCACGCCGCTGGTGGAGTAGTCGGCGATCAGCTGCTGCCAGCGTCCGAGCGGACGCAGGCGCGGCGGCGCCGGCAGCTCCAGCTCGAGCGCCAGCTGGGTGGCCTTGCGCTCCTTACGGGCGCTGCCGTCGGGGAGCCTCTCGGCGGGCGTGGCCAGCCCCAGCTGCCACAGCGCCACACGCCGCTCGCGACCGCCGAGCAGCGCGTCGCAGGCCCCCGCCCAGGCGAGCTGTTCGAGCGTCCGGCGCCTGACCCCAGCGCGCGCGGCGAGGTCGCCGAGGCTCGTGAAGGGGCCGTGTCGCTCTCGCTCGGCCACGAGCGCCTGCACCTCCTCGCTCGTGGCGTCCTTGACATAGCCGAGTCCCAGGCGCACACCCCCGTCCTCGACCGCGCACTGCACCACGGAGGCATTGACGTCGAGGGGAAGCACCTTGATACCGCGATTCTCAGCCTCGTGGATCAGGCTGTCGGGGGCATAGAAGCCCATCGGCTGCTCGTTCAAGAGCGCGCACAGGAACTCGGCGCCATAGTGGACGCGCAGCCAGGTCGACTGGTAGGCGAGCAGCCCGAAGGCGGCGCTGTGGGACTTGGGGAAGCCGAAGCCCGCGAAGCCCGCGACCATCTCCCACACGCGCTCGGCCGTCGCGCGCTCGACGCCCGAGTGGCGGCGCGCCCCTTCGACGAAGCGTTCGCGCTGGCGCTCGAGCAGCTCGTGTGAGCGCTTGCGGCTCATCGCCCGGCGCAGCCCGTCCGCTTCGCCGGGACGGAAGCCCGCGAAGGCTTCGGCCACCTGCATCACCTGGTCCTGGAAGATGATCGTCCCGAGCGTCTCCTTCAGCACCGGCTCAAGCGATGGATGCTCATAGGGGATCTCATAGTCGGGGTCTTCGCGCAGGCGCTGGCGGCGCTCGATGTAGGGATTGATCGCCCCTCCCTGGATCGGCCCGGGCCGCACGATCGCCACCTGGATCGTGAGGTCCTCGAGGTCCACCGGGCGCGTGCGCAACAGCGACTGCATCTGCGCGCGGCTCTCGATCTGAAAGACGCCGACCGTGTCGGCCGCGCGGATCGCCCTGAAGGTCTCGGGATCGTCGAAGGGGATGCGCGAGAGGTCGATGCGCTCGCCGCGCACGCGCTCGACCTCCACCACACAGCGCTCCACCGCCGAGAGCATCCCCAGGCCGAGCAGGTCGATCTTCAGAAAGCCCGCATCGGCGCAGGAGTCCTTGTCCCACTGCACCATCTGGCGCCCCTCCATCGCGGCGGGCACGACCGGGCAGCAGTCGATCAGGGGCCTCGTCGCGATGATCATCCCCCCGGAGTGCTGGGAGAGATGGCGCGGCAGCCCCTGGGCCTGCTCGACGAGCCGCCCCAGCCAGCGCCAGCGCTCGGAGCGAAAGCGCTCCTGCGCCTCACCGCCCGGCGCTCCGCCCGCGAGCGCAGTGGCGATGTCGTGCTCTGCGCCCGGAGCGTAATGCTCGGCGCCGCGCGCCACGCGCTCGATCTCGCCGGCCGGCAGGCCGAGGACCTTGCCCAGCTCGCGGATCGCCCCGCGCGCCCGGAACGTCGGGAAGGCCGCGACCAGCGCCGCCCGATCGCACCCATAGCGCTCGTGCACGCGCGGAATCAAGCGCTCGCGGATGTCGCGCGGGAAGTCCAGGTCGATGTCGGGCAGCCCGCTCAGATCCTCGTGCAGGAAGCGCCCCAGCGACAGCTTCCCCGCGATCGGATCGATGTGCGAGAGCCCCGTCAGGTAGCAGACCAGCGAGGAGACCGAGGAGCCGCGGCCACGGCCTGGGGCCAGCAGCGCACGCACGCTGTCGGGCCCGCGGATCTCCACGGCGACCTCTCGCGCCAGCTCGAGCATGTCGTGATGCAGCAGGAAGAAGCCCGGCAGCCCGAGCCTGTCGATCACGCGCAGCTCCTCCTCCAGGCGCGCGCGAGCCTCCTCCTCGCCGGCGCGCGCATCCGCGGGTGCGCCGGGACCGTAGCGCTCGTGCAACCGCGCCTGGCAGAGCTCTGCCAGGCGCCTGGAGGCGTCCGCCTCCTCGGCCCCGGGATAGCGGTAGCCGAGGTCCTCCGTGAGGCTGAACGTCAGACGTTCGGCCAGCGACAGGCTCTCACGCACCGCCTCGGGGTGATCGGCGAAGCGGCTGAGCATCGCCTGCGGCGAGCTCATCACATGGCTGTGGTTGCCGCGCCGCAGCGGCTCTGAAGCATCCAGCGTGGCATGCTGTGAGAGCGCCGCGAAAGCGTCCTGCAGCTCCGCCCTGACAGGCGCGTGCGCATGGACGTTGCCGGTGGCCACGCATCTGAGACCCAGCCGGCGGGCGAGCGCGGCGAAGGCGCGGTTGCGCGCTCGGTCGTGGCGGGCATAGGGGCGCTGCAGCTCGACATAGAGGCTCTCGGAGCCAAACGCCTCGAGCAGTCGCCGTGCAGTGGGCTCATCCTCATGTCCGCCACCAATCGCCGAGCGCCCGGCGCAACCCGTCAGGCAGACCAGTCCCGCGGCGTGCTCGAGCACCGCCTCCAGCGCCACCGCCGGCTCGCCGCGCACGCGCCGCGCGGAGGACTCGCGCGTGTGGGCGTGGGCGAGCGTGAGGATGCGACAGAGGTTGCGCCAGCCCTGCGCATCGCGCACGAGCAGCGTGATGTGCCGTGTGGAGTCCTCTGCGCGCGCGGCGGCGAGATCGATCTCGGCGCCGTGGATCGCCCTGATCCCGTGCTCGGCCGCGCTCTGGGCCAGCTCCATCGAGCCCGACACGGAGTTGTGGTCGGTCAGCGCCAGCGTGCCATAGCCCAGCTCCCCGGCGCGCTGCGCGAGCTCCGCGGGCAGCGAGGCGCCGTCCAGGAACGAGTAGGCCGAGTGGCAGTGGAGCTCTGCGTAAGGAGCCTCGCTCATCGCCATTGCATCACGTCGTGCCTAGGGGTCCTGGACGAACCAGCTGCCCGAGCAGAGGTCGTGGAAGACGACGATGTTGCGCCCGCGCTCGCCCACGAGCTCCCAGTAGCGTCGCCGCAGCGGCTCGGCCGTCCACCAGCGGTCCTCCACGAGCCAGGACTCGCGCAGCGCCTCGATCGCTTCCCCGTCGACCGCCGCCGGGCGTCCCGCGCTCCAGCACACGCGCGCCGGGCGCGGCGGGTTCAGGGTGCGCGTCATGCCTCGGGCACCGGAGCGAGCACCACGCGCCGCTCGGGCACGCGCGAGTCGGGGTCCACGCAGACGGCCTGCAGCGCCGCGTCGGGGCCGGCCACGGCGCGTGTCTGGGCGATCGCCTCGCGCAGGCGCGCTCGGCGGGTGGCGCGATCCTGGTCCAGTAGCGCTCCC
>JACDGG010000129.1 GCA_013815355.1 Solirubrobacterales bacterium | reverse complement strand
CAGGCCAGAGCACTAGAACTACTCGACATCAAGCTCGCCGCGTAGACAGAACCCGCCACCCCAAACACGGTCAAATCCCCGCCACCCCGCGAGATTCAGCGGCCCAGCCACAAAAACTTCCGACTAGTCGCCCAGACTCCGTAGGTGCCCCGTCCACCTGCCTCGGCCAGGTCTGCGGTGGATGGCCGCGCCTAGCAGGCGAGTGCGCGGAGGGCGAGATGACGAGGGTCACCCGGTCGTGCTCTACGGCGGGCAACCAGGTCCGGCTCCGTCGCAGTCACTGCTCAGCCAAGATGCCACCACATTCGGCTCGTCCGCTCTGCTGTGGGTGGGGTGGCTACGGTCTGCGGCGAAGTACGCGTCGGTCGTCGGGCAGTCGGCGTGTGACACGTGCGGCGTCGAGATGCTCGAGCAGCGCGGCTGCGTACTTGCGCGAGGTCTTAAGCTCGTCGCGGAGGCGGGCGAGGGTGATGTCGCCCTCGGCTTCGATGATCACGACGACCCGGTTGCGCACTGCGGCAAGCACGTCTGGATGTGCGTGCATGTCGCGACCGACCCGTATGGCAAGTCCTGCGGCGCGCAGCGTGGGCAGGTGAGTAGCGGCGTCGCCAAGTTCCGCACCCGTCGGTGGCTCGTGGACAGCAGCCAGTAGCTGCGCCGCGAGCACGAGCGCGGCAGGACCGAGTTCCGGCGTGGCCGGTGACGATGCGGGCTGGATGTATAGGGGATCGTGTGGTGGCGGGAGAAGTTCCGGCTTGCCATGTTCGAGACGTTCGAGCCGTGCAAGAAGGTCGGCCCGCCGACCGTGCCGGCGGGCTCTGGGATCAACGATGGTTCCACCGCCGAGCGTGTCCGGCGGCGCGACTGAGCGCACCACCAGTCGGTCGCTCGCGGCGGCGAGCAACGGACGCTCGAGACGAATTTGCCAATAGTGACCGCCCAGAGCCACGAGCCGAGCGGGTGCGTGGCGCGTGCCGTGGTGGATCTGAACGCGTTGGCGGTCGTGTGCACCTGCGAGCTCCAAAGCGGCGTCGAGGATCAGCGTAGGCTCGATCGCTGCGCCGCGGCCAACGACCGCATCGCCGCGGCTGAGTTCGTGGACAGACACACCAGCGAGGTTGAGCGCTACGCGCTGGCCGGCTCGGGCACGTTCCACACGAACGTCGTGGACCTGCACGCCGCGCACGCGCACCTCAAGCCCCAGGGGCAAGCACACGAGCTCGTCTCCGCGGGTCACGGCGCCGCTCCACAGCGTTCCGGTGATGACCGTCCCGACGCCGTGAACCGTGAACGCCCGATCGATGTGCAGCACGGACGGACGCTGGATGTCGGCTCTGCTTGTCAGGTTGTCGGCGACGCGGTCTACCGCAGCTGCTACGCCCGCAACGCCTGCGCCGCTGCGCGCCGAGCAGGGCATCACCTCGACCCCAGGCAGCAGCTCCGCCGCTTCGGCCCTCGCGGGTGCTGGATCGACGAGGTCCGCCTTCGTGACCGCGACCACGCCCCGCCGCACGCCGAGTGCTGCGAGCACGGCGGCGTGCTCCCGCGTTTGGGGCATAACGCCGTCGTCGGCCGCGATTGTCATTAGAAACAGGTCGATGCCTGCCGCCCCGGCGACCATCGTGCGCACGAAACGCTCGTGGCCGGGAACGTCGATGACGGATAGACGGCGCCCGGAGGGCAGCATGAGCGGTGCATAGCCGAGCTCGATCGACATGCCGCGCGCGCGCTCCTCGGGCAGGCGGTCCGTGTCTACGCCTGTGAGCGCCGCCACCAGCGCCGTCTTGCCATGATCGACGTGTCCGGCCGTGCCGAGCGTCAAAGGCGCGTTCGCCCCGCTCATGCCCGGGCCGCGCGCACGACCTGTGCCGCACACTGAGCCTCCCCGTCGGTCAGGGTGCGTGGGTCGAGCAGGACCTGGCCCTCGTGCACCCGCCCGATGAGCGCAGGTTCCCCGAGCCGCAGCGCAGCGGCCAGAGCGTCCGCGCCCGCCACGCCGGGGTCGAGCGCCACGGCGGGACCCGAAAGCTCGAGCAACGGGAGCGCGCCACCACCGACGCGTGCGACTGCGCCGACGACTCGCCCGCCTGTTGCGTCAGCGAGCTCGCGTGCGCGGCGCTCCAGCACCGCGGGATCAGCGTCGAGCATGGCCAGCACAGGAAGTGCACGGCGTGCGGCTGCGGGATCGCGGTAGAGGGCGAGCGTCGCCTCGAGCGCCGCGAGGGAGAGCTTGTCGATTCGCACGGCACGGGCCAGCGGATGTACGCGACACGCGTGTACCGCCGCCCGGGTTCCCACTAGCACCCCGGCCTGCGGTCCTCCCAGCAGCTTGTCGCCAGAGAAGGCCACGAGCGCCGCACCTGCGCGGACGGACCGGCGCACCGATGGCTCCTGCGCGAGAAGGTCCCAGTCGTCACGGAGTACACCCGACCCGAGATCGTCAATCACCGGTACACCCAGCGAGCAGAGCGCCTCGATGTCGACATCCTCCACAAAGCCCACTGTGCGGAAGTTCGATGGGTGTGCGCGCAGAATCGCGCCGATGTCCGGGCCGAGCGCTGCGGCGTAGTCGGCTAGGCGCGTGCGGTTCGTCGTGCCCACCTCGATGAGGTGCGTACCGGCCTGCGCGAGGATCTCGGGGATTCGGAAGCCGCCGCCGATCTCGATTAGCTGACCGCGCGCGACTACGGTCTCATGTCCGCCGGCGAGCGCCGCTGTAGCGAGCAGGACTGCGGCCGCGCAGTTGTTAACAGCGAGGCCTGCCTCGGCTCCTGTCAGCTCACACAACACGCCGTCGACGTGGTCGCTGCGCGACCCGCGCCTGCCATCGGCGAGCGTGAACTCAAGGTTGCAATAACCCTCTGCTGCCTTGGCGACCGCGGCGCGCGCCTCGACGGCGAGCGGGGCGCGCCCGAGGTTCGTGTGCACGACTACACCCGTGGCATTGAGCACGCGGCGCAGCCGAGGGCGCAAGCGCTCGCGTGCGCGATGAACAAGATCGACGTCATCTGTTGCACCGGCGAGCAACTCCTCGCGCCGCGCCTTGAGCTCTGCGCGTGCGACTGAGATCGCCAGCTGGTCGACCGAAGGCAGCTCGCGCAGCCGCTCCTTTTGTGTGTCCCTCGGCGTCATGACGGAGCGGCGAAGGATTCGAACCTTCCAGCGCGGTCTGCCGCGCCCCTCCCGGTTTTGAAGACCGGACGGGCCACCAGGCCCTGGCCGCTCCACAGTTCCGCACTACATCACAACGATTGCCCCTGCGTCGCCGCTGACCACCTGTCCCACCACGCTGCCCGGCACGGCATCCGCGCGGTCCGCCGGTACGGCCACGAGCAGCCCCCCCGACGTCGTCGCGTCGCAGACGAGCCGGCGAAGCGCCTCCGGCACGGCCGATGTGAAGGTTGTAAACGACTCGGCGTACTCGCGGTTGCGGGCGCTGCCACCTGAAACGGCCTGCTCGCTCTCCAACAGCTGGAGCGTACCGTCGATCGCCGGGACGGCTGCCGCCTCGATCTCCGCAGCGACACCGCTCGCCAGGGCGAGTGAGTGCAGATGGCCGAGCAAGCCAAAGCCGGTCACATCGGTCATCGCATGCACGCGAGCCGCTCTAGCAGCCGCTGCCGCCACGTCGTTCAGCGTGACCATGGTCGCCACCGCGCGATCGAGGAGGACATCGTCACGCAGACCGCGCTTGCGCGACGTCACCACGGCTCCCGCCCCAAGTGGCTTCGTGAGCACGAGCACGTCCCCGACGCGGGCACCGGCGTTCGCGATCAGGTCATCGGGGTGAACGACGCCCGTCACCGCTAGCCCGTACTTTGGCTCAGGATCATCGATTGAGTGACCGCCCACGATGGCTACGCCGGCGGCAAGTGCGACATCGGCGCCACCGCGTAGGATTTCGCGCAGAACATCCTCCCCCAGCCGCGCCAGCGGAAATGCCACGACATTCATGGCTACGACCGGCTCGCCGCCCATCGCGTATACGTCCGATAGCGCGTTGGCCGCCGCGATACGCCCAAAAACGTACGGGTCGTCGACGACCGGTGTGAAGAAGTCGATCGTGAGCACAAGCGCCACATCCGACGTGAGGCGGAAGACCGCTGCGTCGTCGGCAGTCGCGGCGCCGACGAGCAGCCGGTCGTCCGCTGACTGGGGCAGATCGCGGACAAGCGGCAACAGCGCAGCAGCGGGAAGCTTGCAGCCACACCCCGCACCATGCGACAACGACGTCAGGGGGACACCCATATCCACTGAACGGCAGCCTAACGCCGATTCGTCAGTCGTGCACGAGCGTCACGCCTGTGCCTGTCAGCTGCGCCCGGCTTGCCCGTGTATGCCGCATCTGACCGGGCTGCAGAGCAGTTATGGCTGTCCTAAAGGTTGGCTAGGGCGCGAGGCCCCGCTGGCGCCATCACAAGCCTCACAGCAGCACGAATCATCATACAGACTAGATGCACTGTGCCAGAGCGTGACACTTTCTAGTGGTACTCTATCGGGTGATGATGACGGCGGCGAGTATCGGTGCGGGTCAGGCGGCGGGCTATAGCGCGTATCTGGAGTCGCGGACGGTTGCGTCTTCGCGGGGGGACTACTACCTGTCCGCGGAGGGCGAGCCAACGGAGGCGCAGGGCGTGTGGCACGTCTTGGATGAGACGCGGGAGCGGCTGGGGTTGGAGGCGGGCGAGGCGGTGCGTGCGGAGCAGCTCGTGGCGTTGATGGAGGGCCGTCATCCGGTGAGCGGCGAGTTCATCCGTCGCGCGGGCAGCGATGGTCGCCGGGCGGGCGGGATCGACTTGACGTTCAGCGCGCCGAAGTCTGTTTCGGCGGTGTGGGCGCTCGGCTCGCCCGAGCAGCGGGCCGGTGTCGAGCTGGCTCACGGCCGGGCGGTCTCGCGGGCGCTCGGCCATCTGCGGGGTGAGATCCCGGTGGTTCGTGAAGGCGCCGGCGGGCAGGTGCTTTCCCCCGCGCGGGACGTGATCGCGGCCGAGTTTCGCCACACGACCGCGCGAGGTGTTTCGGGTGGTGGTGCCCCGGACCCGCAGCTACACAGTCATGTCGTCGTGACGGGCGCGGTGCGCCAGGACGGGCAGTTCGCGGCGGTCGCGAGCCGCCCGCTGTTCAGGGCCGCGCGGGAGCTTGGAGCGTTCTACCGTGGCGCCTTGGCGGAGGAGCTGCGCGAGCAGGGATATGGAGTCCTCGCCGGCACCGGGCGCGACGGACGTTACTTCGAGGTGGATGGCATCTCTGAGGGAGCGAGGGAGGCGTTGAGCGGACGCAGCCGGGAAGTGTGGTTGGCGGCCGAGCGCTTCCGTGCCCGCTACGGGCGAGGCCCGGAGCGCGACGAGCTGCGTAACGTGAAGCTCGAAAACCGCAAAGCAAAGACGCCGCAGAGCCGCCCCGAGCTACAACAGGCGTGGGAGCAGCGCGTCGACGGCCAAGGTCTTGACCGCGAGCATGTGGAAGGCTTGCAGGGCGCGGCGCCGGGGGGCGTGCAACGCACCGACGACGTGGGCTGGCAGGAGCGCGTGACGGACTCCTTGACGGCAGAGGGAGCGACGTTCACCGAGCGGGAGCTGCGCGCCGGGGTGCTTGAGCAGGGCGTCGGCGAGCTTTCCCCCGAGCGGGTTTCTGAGCACGCGCGGGAGCTGGTCGCATCAGGTGAGGTGATCGAGCTTGACGGCGGGCGGATGACGAGTCGTGAGATCAGGGGCATGGAGCGCGAGGTGGAGGCGCGGGTGCGCGAGATGGCAGCCGGGACCGGTGCCGGAGTCAGCGACCACGCCCGCGCGGCGGCGGTGAGCGAGGTGCAGGAGCGGATCGGTGGCGCCTTGAGCGCCGACCAGCAACGGGCGCTTGAGGTGCTGACCGGAGGGGAGCGCGCGGCGGTCCTGATCGGACAGGCGGGCGCCGGCAAGGGCGTGGTGATCGACGCTGCGGCCAGGGCCGAGCAGCACGCGGGCCGTGAGACGTTTGGTGTGGCGGTGTCGGGGGACACCGCCGAGCGGCTTGGTCGGGAAAGCCCGTCATTGGAGGGTCAGACGATGACGTTGGACTCACTCGTCGCGAAAGCCCGCACCGGCACCCTCACGTTGGACGAGCACACGACCGTGTTCTTCGATGAGGCGGGGATGGCCCACACGCGGCGCCTCGACGCACTCAGCCGCACCGTCCACGAGTCGGGCGGGAAGCTGGTGGTGATCGGGGACGCGCGGCAGCTCCCCGCGATCGGCTCCGGCGGCATGTTCGAGCGGCTGACAGACACGGCGCCCACGGCGCGGCTTTCAGAGGTCCGGCGCACCGAGGACCCGCAGGAGCGCCAGGCATGGGCCGACCTGCGCGCGGGCCGTTCAGAGCAGGCGATGGCCCACTATCAAGCGCGCGGGCAGCTCCACCTCTCCGACACACGCGAGCAGGCATTGGAGCGAGCGGTGAAGCAGTGGGCGGAGCTGACCGGCCGTGAGGGCGGACGACGGGTCGCATTGATGTCGGATGCCTCCACGGGGGAGATCGACCGGATGAACGCCAGAGCGCAGCACCTCCGTGGCGAGCGCGGGGAACTCGGCGAGAAGGAGGTCGAGCTGCCCGACGTCGCCTACGGCCTACGCCAAGGCGATCGCGTGGCGTTCATCGCGCAGCACCGTCCCGAGAGAGAGCGCCGGATCGAGAACGGCACACGCGGCGAGATCACCGCCGTCGACCCCGAACAGCAACAGGTCAGGGTGCTTACTGATGGTGCGCGCGAGGTCACGCTGGCGGGTGAGGACTTGTCGAGTGTGCGGTTGTCCTACGCCCAGCACCTCTACCGTCAGCAGGGCGCGACCGTCGATCGAGCGGTCGTCGTGACCGGCGGCTGGCAAACAAGCCAAGAGGGCGCATACGTCCAAGCATCCCGCGCACGGCACGGCACCGACTGGCACGTCGCCCGCGAAGACCTCGGAACCGACGGCCTCGACCACGAGCGCGTCGGTCGCCTGGCGCAGATGATGCGAGCCTCAAGAGGGCAAGTCGCGTCCCTTGCGTTCCCGACCGCTCGGGCGTCGGAGGGAGTCGGTGAGGAGCTGGCGCGTTCAACCGCGCGGCAGCTCGCGGCCGACACCGGCATCCAACAGGACACGGGGATGAGCTTGTGAGTCGCGTGGCGGTCACGCTGGACGAGCACGCTCTCGCGGAGCTGACCAGGCGCGCGAACGCTGCGAAGGAGCCCGTCGCCAGAGCAGCAGCCAGGCTCATCCGCGACGGCCTCTTGAGCATCGAAACCGAGCATCCCGGCGGCGAGCCTCCTGCGCCTGCCAAGAACGCGACTACGGGACTGCCAGGTTGGCTTGAGCCGCCCGGTGAGCGCGAGCGCTGGCGACGCGAGCTGTGGTCCACGGTCTGTGCCCTGGGCGAGCGCTACCCCGGCGTGTTCTCCAAGCTCGTCGCGGACTGGTGGACCGATCGGGCGCTGATCGAGGTGCTCGGTGCGCTCGGTGCATGGCGAGCACAGCTCGACTCCGGTATCAGCATCGACCCCCGCGCCGAGCTTCTGTTCCACGATCGCCTCGAACTCCTCGAGCGCCGACTTACCAAGGACAGTGACCCGACAGCCGCCCGGTTCGCTGGCGGGCCGCCGCCGTCAGGTTGGCTTGCATAGCTGCTCGCGGCCCGCACGGCAGAGTGTCGGCCAGTCGCAGTCTCGGGTGAGGCCCGGCGTGCCTGGGAATAGGTCGAGTCCGATCGGCTCTCGGCCTTGGGGTAGCGCGAGCGCGCGGCCGGCGGGCATCGCGCGGAGGTCGGCTGGTTGCACGGCGCGCTCGCGATGCTGCGCATAGGAGTGGCTGTCTCCACCCGTGTAGGTCTTCCCCAGCCGCTCGACCTGATGGGAGGTCGAGGTGTTCTCGCTGACCTGTGGGCGCCACACGAGCTGCTCACCACAAGCGTCAGAGACGAGCTGCGCGGTGTACGGGTCAGCGACCCCCCGCAAGCACCAAACGCAGGGCCGGGGTGGACCACATCGTCGCGGTCTCGTGCTCACCCCAGCGTGCGCGGGCCTGGCTCATGTCCTGCACTCCGAGGACAGGGACGATCCCCTGCTGGATGCCCTCGCTCAACAGCCGTGGGAGGGAGCGGATCGGTGCGATGTTCGCCACCTCATCCAACGCCAAAAGCAACGGCCGCTCCAACCGTCCAGCCGCTGTGCTGATCGCGAGGTCGATCGCACGGGCGCATAGGGTCTATCCCGGTTGGGTGGTGGCGAGGGTTGCGAGGTGCGCCTTCTTGAAGGCGATGAGGCCGCTTGAGAGTTGTAGGAGGGCGAGGTGGTTCTCGTCCTTCTTGGACCAGCGGATCAGGATC
>JACDGG010000128.1 GCA_013815355.1 Solirubrobacterales bacterium | reverse complement strand
CGGCGTCTCTGCGTCTGTGAGCCCGAGGGGCGCCTCGCGCATCCACATCGCGGCGATCACCGGCAGGCAGTAGCCGAGTGAGATCATCGAGCCGACCACGATCGCCACGCCGAGCCACGTGTAGCCGCCCTGGACGCTCGCATCGATCAGATAGAACTTGCCGATGAAGCCGGCGGTCGCCGGGATGCCGGCGAGCGCGAGCATCGAGATCGTCATCGGCCACGCCAACAGCGGGCATGTGCGACCGAGACCGGCGAGCGATTCGATCGTGTCGCCCAGGCCACTTTCGCGCTCACGCACGACGATCACCGCGAAGGAGGCCATGTTCATGAACAGGTAGACCGCGAGGTAGAACACGGTCGCCTGCACACCCAGCTTCGTGGCGACGACGACGCCCGCGAGCATGTATCCGGCCTGCGCCACGGAGGAGTAGGCGAGCATCCGCTTCAGTGAGGACTGCCCGAGCGCGCCGACGTTGCCGACGAGGATGGTGACCGTCGCGAGCACCGCCACCGCGGGCCCCCAGCTCGCCTGTGCTTCGATCAGCGCGACGTCGAAGAAGCGCAGGAACACGCCCAGCGCGGCGACCTTCGTGGAGACCGCCATGAACGCGGTGACGGGCGTCGGCGCGCCCTCATACACATCCGGCGTCCACTGGTGAAACGGCGCCACCGAGGCCTTGAAGCAGAGGCCCGCGACGCACAGCGCGATTCCCGTCAGCGTCAGCGGGTCGCTTGCCAGGTCGCTCCCCGACAGGGCGCGCGCGATCGCGCCGAAGTCGGTCGCGCCCGTGGCGCCGTAGATCATCGCGAGGCCGTAGAGCAGCGTGGCTGAGCCGACGGAGCCGACGATGAGGTACTTCAGCCCCGACTCCAGCGAGTGCTCGCGGCGCAGTTCGGTCGCGCAGAGCACGTAGAGGGGGATCGAGAGTAGCTCGAGGCCGATGAACAGGGCGACCGTGTTCTGAGCGCTCGCGAGGAGCGCCATGCCCGCGATCGATGTCAGCAGGAGCGCGTGGAACTCGCCGTGCGCCGCTTCGCGAGCGGCCACCGAGCGCCACCCGAGCAGCACCGCGCAGGCGCCGCCGGCAAGCAGGATCAGCGTCAGCGCCAGTGCCAGATCGTCGATGCGCAGGGCACCCGAGACGATCGACTTTTCGGTACCCCACTGCCAGATCGTGAGACCCACGCCCGCGCCCAGCGCGCCGAGGCTGAGCGCCGGTACCACCTGCGAGCGCACCCAGCGCGAGCCGATCAGGCCGACGAGCAGCACGAGCACCGAGCCGCCGAGCAGCGCGATCAGCGGCGAGAGGCCGGCGAAGTCGACGTGCGGGCCTTTGAGGTGGGCGGTGGCGAGGAGGAGGGTGCTCATCTGGATCAGCCCCCGGTCACACACGGGCGTGTGTTGAAGGCCTTGAGGTAGGCCTTGCTGCATACGGCTAGCGGCAAACCTTGTTCACGGTGACCGTCCGCGAACGCCTGCGAGACGGCGGCCTTCACCGAGCCTTCGCTGCGGTGCAGCGCGAACTGCGGATACAGCGCCAGGAACACGATCACGGCCAGCAGCGGCACGAGCACGACGCCGTCCATCAGGCCGATCTCGTGCGAGTCAACGGAGCGCCCGACGCGGTTGTGCATCGCGCGGATGAACAGGCGCAGCGCGTAGACGCTCGCCAGTACGACGCCTGTGAAGGCGATGATCGCGATCGCGAGCTTGGCTTTGAAGACGCCGAGCAGGATCAGGAACTCGCCGACGAAGTTCGAGGAGCCGGGGATCGCGAGCGTTGCAAGCGCGACGATCAGGAAGATCGAGGCGAGCACCGGCGCGCGGAAGGCGATGCCGCCCATCTCGCGCACGTCCTCCGAGCCGCCCGCGCGCTGGGAGAGCAGTGCGACGATGAACAGCAGCGGCGCGACCACGAGGCCGTGGTTGACCATCTGCAGGAGCGCGCCCTGGGCGCCCTGCGGGTTCAGCGCGAAGATGCCGAGCGTGATGAAGCCGAGCTGTGCGACCGAGGAGTATCCGGCGATCAGGCGCGCGTCGCTCTGGCTGAAGGCCTGCGCTGAGCCGTAGAGGATCGAGGCCAGCGCGATCAGCAGCATCAGGGTCTGGAAATGCACGGCGGCCTGCGGGAACAGCGGCAGCACGATCGCCAGGAAGCCGTAGGCGCCGACCTTCGAGAGCACGCCCGAGAAGACCATCAGCACCTCGATCGGCATCGCGCGGTAGCCGTCGGGCATCCAGCCGTGTAGTGGAAAGGCGGGCATCTTGACCAGGAACGCGGCGGCGAAGAACAGGAAGATCCACTCCTGCGAGCCCGTCGAGAGCGGCAGGGCGTGCAGCGCCGAGAGCACGAACGTGATGTGCCCGCCGCCCTGCTGCGCGGCCAGCACCCCAGTCGCGATCGCTGCGGCGAGCATCAGCAGCGAGCCGACGAGCGTGTAGATCACGAGCTTGATCGTCGCTTTCACGCGGCCTGGCTCCCGGCCCCAACCCCCGATCAGGAAGTAGAAGGGGATCAGCATCAGGTCGAAGAACGACACGAACAGCGCGAGGTCCTGGGCGAGGAAGGCGCCCAGCACGGCCGACTCGGCGAGCATGAAGTGGAAGTAGAAGAGCCGCGGGCGGTCGGGTGGGTGGGATCCGGATCTGATGTTCGCCGCCAGCGTCGCGGCGGCAAAGAGCAGCGTCGTGAGGCCCAGCAGGAACACGTTCAGGCCGGTGATCGCGAGCTTGTAGTGGATGCCGAGCTCTGAGATCCAGACGACGTCGGTGACGTGCTGCAGCGAGGCGCCGCCAGAGCTGTAGTCGGCGATGTAGGCGATCGAGAGCCCCAGCGCGGCGAGCGATCCGATCAGCGCGAGGACCCCCGGCGTGCTCCACGCCATGCCCGCCGGGTGCTCGCCGGCGTCCGCCTGCCGTGGCTCGCCGGTGCGGGTGAGGAGGCTCGAGGCCAGCGCGCCGAGCAGGCCGCACGCGGCGGGGAGCCAGAGCATGATCGAGAGTGCTGGCATCAGTTCAGGGCAGATCAGGACTGCAAGAGGAAGTAGAAGCCGACGCCCGCGACGCCGAGCACGAGGAGCGCCGCGTAGTAGCGCACGAAGCCGCTCTGCGCCGCGCGCACCGCCGCCGAGCCGGCGCGCACGATCCCGGTCGTGCCGCCGATCAGCGTCTCCTCGACGAACAGCCGCTCGAACGTGTCGCGCGCGAAGGCGCCGGCCGCGGCGGCGGGGCGGATGAGGAGCATCTCGATCAGCTCGTCGAAGTACCACTTGTTCACGAACAGCTCATACAGCGGCCGTGTGCGCGCGCGGATCGCGCTGGAGGCCTTCAGGTCGCGTCCTCCCACGACCCAGATGCGGTGCGCGAGCGCGATGCCGAGCAGCCCCAGCACGGTGCCGAGGCCGAGACCGAGCACGAGCAGCCCGTTGCGCGTGTGGGTCGCATACAGCGATGAGCCGCCGAAGCTCGGCTTCAGGAAGTCGTCCACGACGAAGTCGACCTTCGGAATCTGCAGCAGTCCGGAGCCCGCTGCGCCGACGGCCAGCACGGCCATCGCGGCGCGCATCGGCAGCGCACGCTCGGCGATCGCGTGGCCATCTCCCGGGAAGCCGACGTCGGTGTCCTCCTCTTCGCCGTTGGCCGGGTTGCGTGGCAGCTCCGCGTGGGGCAGGTGGGGTGGGTGGGACTCGATCATCTCGCGCGCCTCCGCAACCGGCTCGCCGTGGAAGGCGCGGAAGATCATTCGGAAGGTGTAGACGGCGGTCAGGAAGGCGCCGATGTAGCCGGCCACGTACAGCGCCCAATGCCAGCCGCCGCGCTCGGCGGTGACGAGCAGGATCTCGTCCTTGGAGAAGAAGCCGGAGAACGGCGGAATGCCCGAGAGCGCGAGGCCCCCGATGATGAAGCAGCCATAGGTGAAGGGCATCGCCTTGCGAAAGCCGCCCATGCGGTCGAGTGACTGCTCGCCCGCCATCGCGCCAATGATCGAGCCGGCGCCCATGAACAACAGTGCCTTGAAGAAGGCGTGGGTCATCAGGTGGAACATGCCGGCTGCGTATGCGCCGACGGAGACGCCCATGATCATGTAGCCGATCTGCGACATCGTCGAGTAGGCGATCACCCGCTTGATGTCGGTCTGGGCGAGACCGATCGTGCCGGCGATCAGCAGCGTGGCGGCGCCCACGATCGCACCGACGTCCTGTGCGGAGGTAGCGAGCTCGAACAGCGGGTGCATGCGCGCGATCAGATAGACGCCCGCGGTCACCATCGTGGCCGCGTGGATCAGCGAGCTGACGGGCGTGGGGCCCTCCATTGCGTCCGGCAGCCAGGTGTGCAGCGGGATCTGCGCGGACTTGGCGAAGGCGCCGACGAGCAGCGCCAGGCAGCCCGCCACGAGGTCCCCGTTTTCAGCGCCGTGGCCGAAGGCGCCGGCGGCGGTCGCGTGGAAGCTGTGAAGCAGGTCGAGCGTGCCCGTGTGCTTGAAGATGAAGTAGGTCCCGAGCACCAGGCCGACGTCGCCCACGACGTTGATGACGAACGCCTTGATCCCGGCTTTCGTGGCGGTCGTGCGCCGGTACCAGAAGGAGATCAACAGGTAGGAGGCGGCCCCGACGAAGGCCCAGCCGACGATCAGCAGCACGAAGTTCCCGGCGAGCACGAGCAGCAGCATCGAGAACACGAAGAAGTTGAGGTAGGCGAAGTAGCGCGTGTAGCCGCGGTCGCCGTCCATGTAGGAGATCGAGTAGAGGTGGATCAGCGTCGAGACACCCGTGACGACGAGGATCATGAACACCGACAGCGGGTCCACGAGGATCGACATCTGCGCGTCGATCCCCGCCGTGGATGCGTAGTTCCACAGTGAGGAGACGATCTGGCGGTGCGCCGGGGACTGTCCCTGCAGCTCGATCAGCGCGCCGAGCGAGGCCAGGAAGGAGAGGAAGATCGCGCCGGTGCCGATCCAGCCCGGCGCACGCGGTGAGACGCCCTGAAGGCGGCGGAATCCCAGCGCGCTGCTCAGGGTGCCGAGCAGCGGGAAGGCGAGCACCAGCCAGCCGTAGGTCGTGGCGCTCATCAGCCTTGAAGCTCTCTGAGCTCGTCTACATCGATCGGCAGGCGGCGGCGGTAGATCGCGACGATCATGCCGAGGCCGATGCAGACCTCGCAGGCCGCTACGGTCATCACGACGATCGCGAGGATCTGCCCGTCGCCGTTGCCCCACATCCGAGAAAAGGCGATCAGCGCGAGGTTCGCGCCGTTGAGCATCAGCTCCAGGCAGAGCAGCACGACGAGCGGGTTGCGCCGCGTCATCACGCCGAGCGCGCCGAGCGAGAAGACGATCGCCGAGACCGCCAGATACCAGGCGATGCTCACGACGGACGCCTCCCGACGCCCTCTGCCATCGTGCCGGTCCCGCGCGGGCGCAGCAAATCCAGCGGCGTGAGCGCCTCGCGTCCGTCCTCATCCTCAAGACCCCCGCGACGGCGCGCGAGCACGACGCCGCCGACGGCGGCGATCAGCAGCAGGAAGGAGGCGATCTCGAACGCGAGCAGGAAGCGCGTCAGCAGCAGCTTGCCGATGTAGGCCGGCGTGCCGTAGGCCTCCGGGCCCGGCGCGTAGCCGGCGCCGTAGCCGCCGATCGCCTCCAGGCCCGTCCCGAGCAGCGCGATCAACAGCTCCACGAGCAGCGCGCCGGCGAGGATCGCCCCACCGAGGCGCAGACGCGAGGCGCCCGGCCCGTGACCCGCGCCGCGAAGGCGCTCGCCGAGGGAGTCGCTCTCGCCGCCGACGTATGCGACGACGAACACGTAGAGCACCATCACCGCGCCGGCGTAGACGACGACCTGCACGGCGGCCACGAACTCGGCGCGCAGCAGCAGGAACAGGACCGCGAGCGAGAGCAGGTGCGCGACGAGCGCCAGGACGCTGTAGAAGGGGTTGCGCAGCACGACGACGCCGACGGCGCCCGAGATCACGCCGATCGCGGCGATGAAGAACAGGACTGCGCTCACTCGCCCTCGTTCCTCAGCGGCGTGCGCTCCAGCGGCTCGGCCAGCAGCATCTCCTTGGTGAAGATCAGATCCGAGCGGTCGTAGTCGGAGAGCTCGTAGTCGTGGCCCATCGTGATCGCGTCGAACGGGCAGGCGACCTCGCAATAGCCGCAGAAAATGCAGCGCGAGAGGTTGATCTCATACACCGCGGCATAGCGCTCGCCGGCGGAGACGCGGTTCTCGGGGGTGTTCTCCGCTGCCACCACGCGGATGCAGTCGGCCGGGCAGGCCGCGGCGCACAGCGAGCAGCCGACGCACTTCTCAAGGCCGGTGTCCTCGAAGCGGTGCAGCTTGTGCCGGCCGCGGAAGCGCGGATAGACGGGCACCTTCTCCTCGGGGTACTGGATCGTCGACGGGCCTTCGACCACGCGCGCCATCGTCGTCTTCAGCCCGCGCGCCGTCTCGCGGAACGTGCGCCAGGCGCTGCGCCCGGCACCTGGAGCAGGGGAGCGCTGAACCTCGATCACGTCCTCGCCCGGGCTCCAGGCCGTGACGTTCAGCGTCGCGGTGGCGAGCGTCTCGGTGTCGTCGTCGCGGGGGGGAGTGGTGCTCATCAGTGGGTGGCCACGACGACGATCGCCGTGACGAGGGTGTTGAGGGTGGCGAGCGGCAGCAGCACCTTCCAGCCGAAGCTCATCAGCTGGTCGTAGCGCAGGCGCGGGAGCGTCGCACGTATCCAGATGAACAGGAACGTGATCAGCGACATCTTGAACAGCACGACGATCGGATCGAGGAAGCCGGGGGGATGGATGCCGAACGGCAACAGCCAGCCCCCGAGGAACACCGTCGTGACGATCCCCGCCACGACCAGCACGTTCAGGTACTCGGCGAAGTAGTAGGAGGCGAAGCGCCCGCCGCCGAACTCGGTGTTGTAGCCGCCGACGAGCTCGGCGTCGGCCTCGGTCAGATCGAACGGGGCGCGGTTGGTCTCCGCGAAGCCGGCGACGAGGAACACGAGGAAGCCGAAGAACTGGGGGATGAAGTACCACATGCCTTTCTGGGCGGTGACGATCCCCGTCAGCGAGAGCGTCTGGGCGGTGATGATCACGCCGACGAGCGCGAGGCCCTGGGAGACCTCGTAGGAGATCAGCTGGGCGGCGCCGCGCATCGCGCCGAGGAAGGAGTACTTCGAGCCCGAGGACCAGCCGCCGAGCATGATGCCGTAGAAAGCGACCGCGCCGAAGGCGAACAGGTAAAGCGGCCCGATCGAGACGTCGACGCCGTAGAGCCCGACTTTGGTTCCGAAGATGTCCTGCGTGTCGCCGAAGGGGATGATCGCGAAGGCCGCCACGGCCGTGAGGATCGAGATCAGCGGCGCGATCGCGAACAGCAGCCCAATCGAGGTGCTGGGGCGCGACTGCTCCTTGGTGAGCAGCTTGAGGATGTCGGCGAGCGGCTGCAGCGCGCCGTAGGGGCCGACGCGGTTGGGGCCGTAGCGGCCCTGGAAGCGCCCGAGCAGCTTGCGCTCGGCGATCAGCACGACCGGCACGAGCTGCAGGCCGACGGCAAAGATCACGATGCCCTTGATCACCTGGATCCACCACGGCTCGAAGTAGCCGACGAGCGCCAGTGAGCTCATACGCGCTCCTCGCCGGCGTAGGACAGCGGAACCGCCGGCTGCTCGCGCGGGAACAGGAAGCGCAGCGCGGGGGAGAACTCGACCTCGGGCGCATCCCATACCGAGCGAAACGCGCCGAAGTCGAGATCCTTGTCGCTCGGCTCTGAGAGCTCGGGCTGCTCGCCGGATCGGAGCGGATCGCTGCCGGGCTGTGGGAACGCGCCGGCCGCCGCGCGCGCCTGCCAGCGCACACCCCGACCGCCGATCTCCTCGAGCGTGAGGCCGGCGTAGAACGGCACCGCCTCGAACAGCTGGCGCGAGGCCATCGCGCCGCTGAGCACGTCCAGGTCGGCTCCAAGGCGCAGCGCCAGCTCGCCGATCACCTGCCAGCCCGCGCGCACCGAGCCCGGGCGAGCGATCGCCGGACGCAGTCGCTGCAGGCGCCCGTCGGGGTGCACTACCGTGCCCTCCTTCTCGGGGTAGGCCTCGGCGGGGAAGACCACATCGGCGTGCTCGGCGATCGCCTCGGTCATGAACGAGGCATGCGCCACGACCGTGCTTGCCGCTGTGAGGGCCCGCTCCCACAGCTCGCGGTCGGGCAGCTCGCGCAGCGGGTCGCACTGGTGCAGATAGAGCGCGCTCAGCTCACCGCTCGCGAGTCCCTCGGCGATCGCGTGTCCGTCGCGCGGCGCGGCCTCGCCGGTGGCCGCGGGCAGCTCGGCGAGCCCCGCAGCGG
>JACDGG010000127.1 GCA_013815355.1 Solirubrobacterales bacterium | reverse complement strand
CCGCCACGCGCTGCACCTCGGCGGCGCTCACCCGGCGGCGGTTGCGCTCGTCGCGGTGGGTTCTGAGCTTGCCGGCGCGGTCCCAGCGGCGCAGCGTGTCGACGCTCACGCCGATCGCGGCGGCGGCGGCGCCGAGCGAGAGGTCCTTGCTTGCTTGCCTAGGCATTGCCCAGGCAGTGTATTTGGCCCGTGCGCGGCGTGCGCCCGGCATCTGAGAGCGGCTGCCAACGGACGCACGCCGCACCCGTTTTCGACCCATCTGGAAGCGGGTAGGGTTGGCGGCGAGCGAT
Source organism: Solirubrobacterales bacterium (assembly GCA_013815355.1). Lineage (GTDB taxonomy): Bacteria > Actinomycetota > Thermoleophilia > Solirubrobacterales > Solirubrobacteraceae > Palsa-744. The sequence goes on along the minus strand of JACDGG010000127.1, from coordinate 8,064 downwards.
GAAAAACCCTGTGCTTGATTGGCCGTTGCTGCGTCAGCTGAAAGGCGGCGATTCACTCGGCCGTGGCGCGGCCGTCCGCTCGCGCGCCACCGCGAGCCTTTCCAACCGCGCGGCCGACGCCGATCAGCTCGTCAAGTCGATCTGCCCGTACTGCGCGGTCGGCTGTGCGCAGAACGTCTACGTAAAGGACGGGCGGGTCGTGCAGATCGAGGGTGACCCCGACTCGCCCGTCAGCCGCGGACGCCTCTGCCCCAAGGGCTCTGCGAGCCTGCAGCTGACGACCGGCGATGCGCGAGAGCACAGCGTGCTCTACCGCAGGCCGCACGCCGGCGAGTGGGAGCGGCTCGACCTCGACACGGCGATGGCGATGATCGCCGAGAAAGTCGTGGAGACGCGGCGTGAGAGCTGGGAATGGGAGGCCGAGGGCGAGCGCGTGCGGCGTAGCCTCGGCGTGGCGAGCCTCGGCGGGGCGACGCTCGACAACGAGGAGAACTACCTGATCAAGAAGCTGTGGACGGCGCTCGGCGTCGTGCAGGTCGAGAACCAGGCGCGGGTCTGCCACAGCTCGACCGTGATCGGCCTCGGCACCTCCTTCGGTCGCGGCGGCGCGACGACCTTTCCCGGCGATCTGCAGAACTCCGACTGCATCGTGATCGAGGGCTCGAACATGGCCGAGGCTCACCCCGTCGCGTTCCAATGGGTGATGGAGGCCAAGGCGCGCGGGGCGAGCGTGATCCACGTCGATCCGCACTTCAGCCGCACGAGCGCTCTCGCCGACGTGTTCGTGCCGCTGCGCACCGGCACCGACATCGCCTTCCTGGGCGGGATCATCAACTACGTGCTCGAGCACGAGCGCTGGTTTCGCGATTACGTCGTCAACTACACAAACGCCTCCACGATCATCGAGGAGGACTTCCGCGACACCGAGGACCTCGACGGCGTCTTCTCGGGCTTCGATCCCGTGGACGGCCAATACGACTATGCGAGCTGGCAGTACGACGGCGCGCCGGTCGCGGCGGCCTCGGGCAACCGCGACCGCTACGGCGAAACGCACGGCGACGGCAAGGCGATGCGCGAGGCAAGCCAAGGCGAGACCGCGGGCTCGGGCGGGCAGAGCGTGCAGGGGGAGCCCAAGCGCGACGAGACGCTCGAGGACCCGCGCTGCGTCTTTCAGATCCTCAAACGTCACTACTCGCGCTACACCCCGCATCTCGTCGCCGAGACATGCGGCGTGCCCGAGGCGCTCTTCGAGCAGGTTTGCGAGACGATCTGCGCGAACTCCGACCGTGACCACACGAGCGCCTTCGTCTACGCCGTCGGCTGGACGCAGCACACGGTCGGCTCGCAGTACATCCGCTGCGCCTCGATCCTGCAGCTCCTGCTCGGCAACATCGGGCGCCCGGGCGGCGGCATCATGGCGATGCGCGGACACGCGAGCATCCAGGGCTCCAGCGACATTCCCACGCTGTATGACCTGCTGCCCGGCTACCTGCCGATGCCGCACGCGCACGAATACGAGGACCTGCAGTCATACATCGAGGCCGACTCGGCAGAGAAGGGCTTCTGGGGCAACATGAGCAGCTACGTGGTCAGCCTGCTGAAGGCCTGGTGGGGAGATTCAGCGACTGCCGAGAACGACTACTGCTTCGACTACCTGCCGCGCATCACCGGCGCGCACGGCACTTATGACACGGTGATGGCGCAGCTGGCAGGCAAGTGCCGCGGCTACTTCCTGATGGGCCAGAACCCGGCGGTCGGCTCGGCCAACAACCGCATGCAGCGCATGGCGATGGCCAAGCTCGAGTGGCTGGTGGTGCGCGACTTCTCGCTGATCGAGAGCGCCACCTGGTGGCAGGACGGACCGGAGATCGAGAGCGGCGAGCTCGTCACCGAGGAGATCGCCACCGAGGTGTTCTTCTTCCCCGCGGCGGCGCACACCGAGAAGGACGGCACGTTCACGAACACCCAGCGGCTGCTGCAGTGGCACCACAAGGCCAAGGATCCCGACGGCGAGGCGCGCTCGGATCTGTGGTTCATCTTCCACCTCGGCCGCCTGATCCGTGAGCGGCTCGCGGGCTCACAGGAGGAGATGGACCGTCCGGTCCTCGATCTCACCTGGGATTACCCGACGGCGGGCCCGCTGGCCGAGCCGAGCGCCGATGCGGTGCTGCGCGAGATCAACGGCACGGGGCCCGAGGGCGCCCTGTCGAGCTATGAGCAGCTGCGCGATGACGGCTCGACGGCCTGCGGATGCTGGATCTACTGCGGCGTCTACGGCGAGGGCGTCAACCATGCCGCGCGGCGCACGCCCCGCGAGCAGCACAACTGGACGGGCGCCGAGTGGGGCTGGGCGTGGCCCGCGAACAGGCGCGTGCTCTACAACCGCGCCTCGGCCGACCCCGACGGCAAGCCCTGGAGCCCGCGCAAGGCGCTCGTCTGGTGGGACGCCGAGCAGAAGCGGTGGGTCGGTCATGACACGCCCGACTTCCAGGCCGAGAAGCCGCCGGACTACAGGCCGGCGAAGGACGCGCGCGGAGGAGACGCGATCGCGGGCACCGACCCGTTCATCATGCAGGGCGACGGGCGCGGCTGGCTCTACGCGCCGGCGGGCCTGGCCGACGGGCCGCTGCCGACCCACTATGAGCCGCAGGACTCGCCGTTTGAGAACGCGCTCTACTCCCAGCGAGCCAATCCGGCGCGCAAGACCTATCCGCACCCCAACAACCGCTACCACCCAAGTGGCGATGAGCCCGGCGCGGATGTCTTCCCCTTCATCGTCACCACCTACCGCCTGACCGAGCACTTCACCGCCGGCGGCATGAGCCGCTGGACGCCCTACCTGGCAGAGCTGCAGCCGGAGTTCTTCTGCGAGGTCTCACCGGAGCTCGCCCGCGAGCGCGCGCTCGAGCACGCCGGCTGGGCGACGATCGCGACCGCTCGCGGGGTGATCGAGGCGCGCGTACTCGTCACCGACCGCATGACGCCGCTGACGGTGCACGGCCGCACGATCCACCAGATCGGCATGCCGTTTCACTGGGGACCCAACGGCTACTCGCGCGGGGACTCCGCCAACGAGCTCTCGCCGATGTCGCTCGACCCGAATGCGCACATCCAGGAGGACAAGGCCTTCACCGCAGACATCCGGCCCGGACGGCGCCCGCGTGGGGCGGCGCGCCAGAGGCTCGTCGAGGACTACCAGCGCCGCGCGGGCGTCGATGCCGGCACGGGTACGCGGCCGTGAGCCCGCGTGCGCCGAGCCTGCTGAGCTCCGTGCGCGGCCATGGCGACCCCGCCGCCGACAGCGGCTACCCCGATCACCCGCCGCGCGTGGGCTTCTTCACCGACACGTCGCTGTGCATCGGCTGCAAGGCGTGCGAGGTGGCCTGCAAGGAGTGGAATCAGGTCCCCGAGGACGGGCTGAACTTCACCGGTATGTCGCTCGATAACTCCGAGGGCCTCAGCGCTGAGACCTGGCGCCACGTGGCCTTCATCGAGCAGCGCAAGCCGATCGCCGACTCCCAGACGAACATGCAGCGCGGCCTCGCGACGGTGATCGACCTCGCGCTCGACGGCGCCCCCGCGCAGGCGCCGTCGCTGCCGCGCCTGCCGGCGAGCGCGCAGGACGGACGCGACGGCGACTTCCGCTGGCTGATGTCCTCGGACGTGTGCAAGCACTGCACCGATGCCGCCTGCCTGGACGTGTGCCCCACCGGCGCGCTGATGCGCAGCGAGTTCGGCACGGTCGTGGTGCAGGAGGACATCTGCAACGGCTGCGGCTACTGCGTGCCGGCCTGCCCCTACGGCGTGATCGACAAACGCGAGGAGGACGGGCGGGTGTTCAAGTGCACCCTCTGTTACGACCGCCTCGGCGAGGGCATGGAGCCGGCCTGCGCGAAGGCGTGCCCGACCAACTCGATCCAGTTCGGCGAGCTCGATGAGCTGCGCGAGCGCGCGGGCAGGCGCGTCGAGCAGTTGCAGGAGTCCGGCGTCGAGGATGCGTGCCTGTATGGCCACGACCCGGCCGACGGGGTCGGCGGCGACGGCGCCTTCTTCCTGCTGCTCGACGAGCCGGAGGTGTACGGGCTGCCGCCCGATCCGGTCGCGACGACGCGCGAGTTGCCGCGCATGTGGCGCCACGCGGCCCTCGCCGCGGCCGGGCTGCTCGGCGCGGTCGGCGTGAGCGTGGCGGGCCGGCGGTGAGCAGCTCCGACGTCACGGTCGACGGGCTGAAGGGCATCCGCCCCGGCCGCGAAGCGATGACGGGATCCAATCACGTGCGCGAGGGACAGCCGGGCAAGCGCCGCCGCCGTCGCGGCGGCCGCGGCTCGATGGTTCCCGAGGCGGAGTTCTCGAGCTACTACGGGCGGCCGATCGTCAAGGAGGCGACGTGGGCGGCACCCGACATCGCCGGCTACCTGTTCCTCGGCGGTCTCGCCGGAGCGTCCTCGGCGCTCGCGGCCGGCGCACAGCTCAGCGGGCGCCCGGGGCTCGCGCGTCCGCTCAAGCTCGGCGCCTGTGGCGCGATCTACGTCTCGCTCGCGGCGCTCGTCCACGACCTCGGGCGCCCGTCGCGCTTTCTGAACATGCTGCGCGTGTTCAAGCCGACCTCGCCGATGAGCGTCGGCGTATGGATTCTCAGCGCCTACGCACCCGCCGCCACCGCTGCGGCGCTCGGTGAGCTGAGCGGACGGGCGCGCGCGCTCACCGTTGCCGGTAGCACGGCGGCGGGGCTGCTCGGCCCCGCGGTCGCCTCCTACACGGCGGTGCTGATCGCCAACACCGCCACCCCGGCCTGGCACGACGGCCACCGCGAGATGCCGTTCGTGTTCGTCGGATCGGCCGCGAGCGCGGCGGCGGGCCTCGGCCTGCTGTGCGCGCCGCTGAGGGAGAACGCACCGGCGCTGCGCCTCGCGGTGATCGGGGCAAGCGTGGAGATGGCCGCGGTTCAGGTGATGGAGCGGCGCATCGGGATCGTCGCCGAGAACTATCACCAGGGCCGGGCCGGCAAGCTGATGCGCACCGCCGAGGCGCTGACGCTCGCAGGAGTCGCCGGGGCGCTGACGCGCGGGCGTCGCAGCCGTCGCGTTTCGGCCCTTTCGGGCGCGGCGCTGCTCGCGGCCTCGGCGTGCGCGCGCTTTGGCATCTTCGACGCCGGGCTGCGCTCCGCGCGCGACCCGCGCTACACGGTCACGCCCCAGCGCGAACGCCTGCAGGCGCAGCGCGGATGAGCGGGGTCTCCCAGGGGGGACCCTCGCCGCTGGCCGCGGGTGAGCTGCGGCGGATCGTGCGCGACGGCGAGAGCGACCTCGTCGCCGTGGAGGAGCCGCTCGAGATCCGCGTCGACGGCGCGCCGATCGCGGTGACGATGCGCACGCCGGGTCACGACGAGGAGCTGGCGGTGGGCTTCCTGCACGGCGAGGGCCTCATCGCACGGGCTCCACAGGTGGGCCTGACCGCGGATCTCGCCGTCAACACGATCGAAGTCAGCGGCCCGCTCATGCGCGAGGTGCGCGCGCGGAGCTTCTACACGAGCTCCTCGTGCGGCGTCTGCGGCAAGGGCGCACTCGAGGAGGTGGCCGTCCACTGCGCGCCGCTCGCGCCCGGGCCGCGACTGGCGCGAGAGCTTCTCGCCGCCCTGCCGGACCGTCTCGTTCAGCCGGGCTTCGCGCAGAGCGGCGGCCTGCACGCGACGGGCCTGTTCGACGGCAGGGGCGAGCTGCTGTGCGTGCGTGAGGACGTCGGGCGCCACAACGCGATGGACAAGGTGATCGGCTGGGCGCTCTTCGGCGAGCGACTGCCGCTTCACGGGCAGGTGCTGTGCGTGAGTGGGCGCCTGTGCTTCGAGCTCGTGCAGAAGGCAGCGATCGCGGGCGCCGGGATGCTGGTGGGCGTGGGCGCGCCGACCTCGCTTGCGATCGAGCTCGCTGAGGATCGTGGCCTGACGCTGTGCGGCTTCGCCAGGCGGGGCAGGGTCAACGTCTACAGCCATCCCGAGCGGGTGGCGGGCGCGCCCTCGCGCGATTCCGGCTGAGCGAGCGAGCGGAGCCTGATCTAGCGAGCGCCGCCGCTCGGCGACCGCGTGGACACCGCTCGCTTGAACGCCGAGGCGAGCGCCCCGCTGATCAGGCGAACGCGGCGGCCGGCACCACGTAGCGAAGCGGCGTGCGCTCGCTCGTGCCGGCGCCGTCATGCAGGCGTGCGCCGTGCAGGCCGCGGCGGGGTTTTGAGGCGAGCACGTCGTCGGGCACACCAGCGTGATCGGTGATCCAGCCCATGATCGAGATGTAGTCCGAGCCGGCGGCGAGAATCGCCGCGCGCTCTATGACCTGCCCGCCCGAGGAGTGCGGCCGCGAGAGGCTCTTTACGAGCCCGCGGATCGCGTCATCGTCCATTGCGCCGCGCCTTCGCGGGCACGGGCGGATAGCGCTTGCGCTCCTCTGAGGTCATCTTACGGATCGTCAGCGAGCCTTCTTTGAGCTGACGTTGCACGTCCTCCAGTTTCACACGCCGACGCTCGGCTGCTCTATCTGCCTGAGTTATCACACCATTGAGGATAGCGCGCCCCCGGTGGGCACTCCGCTCAGTGGCCGGCGAGCGGCGCCGGGGCGCGAGCCTCCGCGAAGCTCACCATGCGGCCGTGATCCTCATCCCACAGCTTCAGGCGCACGGCGCGCATCCCGTCTCGCATCGAGAGGATCGGCACGTCATGGAAGATCGGGTTCTCGTCATGGGCGCGCTGCAGGTTGTAGTTGGGGATGCGCGCGCTGAGGTGATGGACGTGGTGCAGGCCGATGTTGCCCGAGAAGAACTGCAGCACCCTGGGCAGCTTCAGGTAGGAGCTTCCGCGCAGCGCGGCGTCGGCGTAGCTCCAGCCCTCGCCGCTCTCCCAGTATGCGTCCTCGAACTGGTGCTGTACGTAGAACAGCCAGATGCCCGCCGAGCCCGCGAGCAGCACGGTGGGCGCCTGCACGAGCAGGTAGTCGCGCCAGCCGAGCAGCCAGCAGAGGCCGCCGACGAGCGCCAGCAGCGCGAAGTTGGTGGCGATCACGCTGCGGCGCAGGCGCGGGCGCGCGTCGCGCCCGACCAGGCGCGGCCCGATCAGCAGGGCAACGATCGGGCCGATGCCGAACATCACGAGCGGGTTGCGAAACAGGCGATAGGCGAGCCTGCTGCGGGGCGCGAGCTCGTTGTATTCGGTGACGGTCAGCGTGCGCACGTCGCCGCCGCCGCGCCGATCGAGGTCACCGGAGGTGGCGTGGTGGATCGCGTGGTCGTGGCGCCAGCGCAAGAACGGCGAGTACACGAGCAGGCCGAGGGCGGTGCCGAGCCACATGTTCGCGCGCTTGGAGGGCAGGAACGAGCCGTGCGAGCAGTCGTGGAAGAGGATGAACGTGCGCACGAGAAAGCCCGAGGCGGGGATCGCGATCGCCAGCGCGAGCAGGTAGGAAACGCTCAGGGCGTAGTACATGGCCGCCGAGAGGACGAAGTAGGGCACGACCGAGGTCGCGATGTCGAGCAGACTGCGACCGAGGTGCGGGCGCGCGTAGGGGGCGAGTGTCTCGCGCCAGAAGGCCCCGGTGGGTGTTGCTGTCCCGGCTGTGGCGGCGCGGGTCGCGGATGCTGCCTGGCTCAAGAGATCCCCTTGCCACGCTGCGATGGCGTTGCGCCTGAACGTATACGAACGGGCGGCTGATCCGCTCCGATCATAGACCCTGGTGCGCGCAGCGTGTGCGGGGCCCGCTTGCTGGGAAGACTCAGCTTTCTGGACTCAGTCGCAGGCCCATCCACACATGCGGGATGCCCGCTTCCTCGAACAGCTCGGACTCGACCACGAAGCCCGCGCGCTCGTAGAGCGCCGCGACATGCGCCTGGGAGGCCAGGCGCACACCCTCGCAGCCCTGCGCGCGTGCCTCCGCGAGCGCCAGCTCGAGCATGCGCGAGGCGATACCGTGCCCGCGCCAGTCGCGACGCACCGCGACGCGCCCGACTTTGGCGCGCGGGGCGTCGAGCAGCAGGCGCAGCGTGCCGATCACCTGCTCCTCGCCGGGGGCGAGCGCGACGACG
>JACDGG010000126.1 GCA_013815355.1 Solirubrobacterales bacterium | reverse complement strand
GCCTCCGGTGGCCGATCAGTGCAGAGACATGTTCGGCTCGCCCGCTGAGTTCAGGCCCGTCCCAGAGATCGTGCACGTCCCGCCCTTGGGCGTGCCGCCGTTGTAGGACTGGGTCAGGCAGTTGCGCAGCGCCATCTGCGCCCAGTAGTTCGGGTGCAGGTCCTCCTGGATTTCATACGGCGGGAAGATCGCCGAGACGGTGCGGACCTGGTTGACCCACTCCGTTTTGTCGACCGCTCCCGGGCTGGTCCACGAGGCGAGTCCCTTCTCCTCGAGCAGCCCCACCGTGTTCTCACACAGGCGCCGGCCGTTGAACGCCGAGGCGAGGTCCATCGTCTTGACGTTCGCCAGGCCCGTCGCGCTTGCCGCCGCGAACACGGTGCTGTCGATCGTTGGCAGCATCGTCGAGTTGGCGTAGTTGGCGTCGTTGTTCCAGAACCCGCAGCCACCCGTCGACTGCCTGGTGTAGCCGCTCTGGGAGTAGCGGAAGCCCGAGCCGTTGGGGATCGGCGACGGATAGTCCTGCACCACGATCGAGTACTGCGCGCTCGAGTAGCCCGCGTTCGTCATCGCCTGAGCGACGTTGAGGATCGCGCCCTTGATCGCTTCCCTCTGCGCCGCCACGTTGGCCGAGGTGAGGTTGTTCGTCACGGAGCTGTCGTCGTTGCAGTAGTTCGGCCACCAGGACGGCGAGAGCAGGAAGTCCTCGATGCACGTCTGCACGATCGAGGCGAAGTTGAAGTTGTTGCCGCCGATCGACACCGCCACGAGCTTCACGTTGTGCGTCGCCGCGAAGTGCTGGAGCATCAGCGCCTGGCCTTCTTTGCCGCCGGAGTTGTAGAAGTCCAGACCCGGCTTGAACGTGCTGCCTTCGACGAAGGTCGAGGTCTTGGCTCCAGAGCACGCGAGGTTCACGCCGCTGACGCCGTTGCCGATGAACACCTCAGCGGACTTGGAGCGGTGGCAGCCGGAGATCGTTTCGCCGCTGCCCGAGGCGTTGTCGTAGTAGGCGCTTGATCCGAGCGCGTCGGCTTTCGAGGAGCTGCCGTTGGTGTTGCCCGCCCAGCGTCCGGCCTCGCCGGAGATGTATGAGTCACCGAGACTCGCCGACCACGGCGCGCCCACTCCGGGGCCGTCGGCGCGAGCCACAGGTGCAAGTGCGGCGAAGCTGTAGAGAAGCGCTGCGGCGACGAGTGCCGCGGCGATGAACGTCAGCGACGTCCCCCGACGATCTGCGAAATGCATGGATTCCCCTCATCTCCCGCGCGTCGCGCCCTCGGCGACGCTGTCTCACCGACACTAACGTGTGCCGGTGGGAACGGTCAACAGAACTTGGACAATCGCCACGGCGCACCCTGCGCGCGCCTCATCGCCGCAGCAAACGGGGGCCTTTGCAGTTCAGCTCAGGCGTGAGAGAGGCGTCTCTGACTGCTGCGAGCCCGCGCCGGCGCTCCGCGCCGGCACCTCGCCCCACAACTGCTCGAGGCGGTAGAACTCGCGCGTCTCGGGCGTGAAGATGTGCACGACCACGTCGAGGTAGTCCATCAGTATCCAGCCGGCCTGCGCCGAGCCCTCCACGCGCCGCGGCAGCAGTTCGTGCTCGTGCTTGAGACCCTCGATGATGCCATCGTGGATCGCCTTCGCCTGGCGCCCGGTGTTGCCCGAGCAGACGAGGAAGTAGTCGGTGTAGCCGAGCAGGCCGCGCAGGTCCAGCTCGACCACGTCGATCGCCTTCTTGTCGGCCGCGTAGCGCGCGATCTCGCTGAGCAGCTCCTCGCCGCGCATCATCGCGCGGCCTCGACCGGTGCGCGATAGAGCGCCTGCTCGGCGATGAAGCCGGCCACCGCAGCACCGACGAGGTGCTCGACCGGCTCGCCGCGGCGGACGCAATCGCGCACCATCGATGAGGAGACCTCGATCGGCCCCATCTCCAGGAAGCGCACGCTCTGCGAGCCCTCGGGAACAGGGGCGCCGGCGACGCGGGCTACGGCGTCGAGGACGTCCCGGCGCGGAGCGTCGCCGCGCGTCGCGACCGCCAGACCCGCGAGCTCGAGCAGCTGCGCCGGCTCGCGCCAGGAGCCCAGCGTGCGGGCCGTGTCGGCTCCGAGGATGAACGTCAGGCGCACCTCGGGGTGCTCTGCGTGAAGGGCTCGCAAGCTGTCCACGGTATAGGACGCCCCACCCCGCTCGATCTCCAGAGCGCTCGCGCAGAGCCCCTCGGCGCCCTCGACGAGCAGCTCGCACATGCGCAGCCGCTGCCGGGAGCCGGGCCGCTCGCCGCTTGCCTTGTGCGGGGGCAGGTGCGCAGGCATCATGAGCACCCGCTCGAGCCCGAGCTCAGCCCGCGCACTGCGTGCGAGCGCGAGATGGCCGAGGTGGGGCGGGTTGAAGGTGCCTCCGAGAACGCCGATCGAGCGCTCGCAGCGCGGCGAGCGGGGATGCTCATGCGCGGACGTGTCCGTCGCCTTCGATCAGGTACTTGAACGTGCACAGCTCGCGCAGCCCGATCGGGCCGCGCACGTGCAGCTTCTGCGTCGAGTTGCCGATCTCCGCCCCCATTCCGAACTCGCCTCCGTCGGTGAAGCGCGTGGAGGCGTTGACGTAGACGCAGGCCGCGTCGACGCTGAGCTGAAAGCGCCGCGCCGCGGCGGCGTCGCGGGTCACGATCGCCTCGGAGTGCCCGCTGCCGTGGCGGGCGATGTGCTCTATCGCCTCCTCCAAGGAGTCGAGCACCCCGACCGCGATGATCGGGGCGAGGTACTCGCTGTCCCAGTCCTCCTCCGCGGCCGGCTCCATGCGCACGGCGATCGGCTCGTGCTCGGCGGCCGCGCTGAGCGTGCGCTCATCGGCGCGTACCAGCACGCCGGCGGCGCCGAGCGCGCTCAGTATCCGGGGGATGAACTCGGCGGCTGCGCCGGCATGGATCAGGAGCGTCTCGGCGGCGTTGCAGACGCCGGGACGCTGGGTCTTGGCGTTGAGCACGATCGCCTCGCCCTGGTTGAGGTCCGCGGAGGCGTCCACGAACACGTGGCAGTTGCCGGAGGCCGCGTAGATCACGGGCACAGTGGCCACGGCCTGGAGCGCCTCCTTGAGGCTCTCGCCGCCGCGCGGGATTATCAAGTCGACGCTCTCGCTCTGGGTGGCGAGCTCTGCCAGCTCCTCGCGCCCGCCCCCCGCCACGAGACTCACGCATCCCTCCGGCAGGCCAGCGGCGACGGCGGCCTCGGAGGCGATCTGGGCGAGCACCGCGTTTGAGTGCGCGGCTGTCGAGGAGCCACGCAGCACGATCGCGTTGCCCGACTTCAAGCACAGCGCGGCCGCGTCGATCGTGACGTTGGGCCGCGCCTCATAGACGACCGCTACGACGCCGAGTGGGACGCGCACCCTGCGCACGTCCAGGCCGTTGGGCAGGCGGTGCCCATCGATCACCTCGCCGACGGGGTCGCCGAGCGCGGCTATCTGGCGCACGGCCGCGGCGATCGCGGCGAGGCGGCCCTCGTCCAGGCGCAGGCGGTCGAGCAGCGCCGCGCCGATGTCCGCTTCGCGCGCGAGCTGCATGTCGCGCTCGTTGGCCTCGAGGATCTCCTCCTTGCGTGCGAGCAGCGCATCGGCGATCGCCTCGAGCGCCGCGTCCTTGACGGTCGAGTCCAGCTGCGCGAGCGTGCGCGCGGCACGCTTGGCAGCCGCGGTGATGTCGGCGATCGAGGAGACGGCTGTGGCCATGCGCTACAGGGTAGAGGGCTCAGTCGAGCACGAGGTAGTCGCGGTGCACGGCCTCCTCGGTCGCCCGCGGGAGGATCTCGCGCACGGCCTCGGACTTGCGTCCGATCACGCGGCGCAGCTCCTCGGCGGAGTAGTTGCAGATGCCCTTGGCGAGCGTGCGCCCGTGCCCCGCGTCCTCCTGCGCCCGCGACGCGATCTCGACGGCGTCGCCGGCGTCGAAGCCGCCGATCACCTCCACGATGCCGACCGGCAGCAGGCTCGCGCTCTCCTCACGCACGGCGCGCGCCGCGCCCGCGTCGATCACGAGCGTGCCGCGCGAGGGCTTGGCGTACTTCAGCCACAGCTTGAAGCTCGAGTAGCGCGCTTCTTGCGCGGCGAAGCGCGTTCCCTCGCGCTCCCCGGCGAGCACCGCCGCGAGCGCCTCGCGGCGGCGGCCGTTGCAGATCGTCGTGGCGATCCCGGCGGCGGTGGCCATCTCCGCGGCGACGACCTTGGAGCGCATCCCTCCGGAGCCGAGCGGCGAGGTCGTGTGCCCGATCTCGAGCTCCTGCAGCGAGCTGAAGTCGCTGACCTCGCTGACGATGCGCGCATCGGGATACAGGCGCGGATCGGCCGTGTAGAGGCCGTCGATGTCGGTCAGGAGGATCAGCTCGTCGGCCGCCACGAGCACCGCCACCTGCGCGGCGAGGAAGTCGTTGTCGCCGAAGGAGATCTCATCGGTGGCGGTCGTGTCGTTCTCGTTGATGACCGGCAGCACGCGCCACTCAAGCAGCGTGCTCAGCGTCAGGCGCGCGTTTAGGTAGTGGGTGCGCGCGCTCATGTCGAAGAACGTCAGGAGCACCTGGGCGCTCGTCACCTCACGTTCGCGCAGCAGCTCGTCATAGACGCGGTAGAGCTTGCCCTGCCCGACGGCGCTCGCAGCCTGCAGCGCGCCGACCGTCGTCGGGCGCTGCGGCAGGCGCATCTCGCGCATCCCGCGCGCGATCGCCCCGCTCGTCACGACGATCACCTCGCGTCCCTCGCGGTGTGCGCTCGCGAGCAGGTCGCAGACGCCGGCGAGCACGTCCATGCGCGGAGCGCCCTCGCTGTCGGCGACGACGCTCGAGCCGAGCTTTACGACCACACGTTTCATGCCTGGAGCTTATGCGGCGGGGCTAGGCCTCCGTGCTCGGGTCCAGCTCGAAGGTGACTCCGGCAATCTCGATCTCATCGCCCGGCTCGAATCCCTCCGCCTCCAGCGCGCGCAGCACGCCGATGCGGCGCAGCCGCCCCTCCAGGTAGGCCATCGCGTCGTCGTTCTCGATGTCATAACGCCGCAGCAGCCGCTCGATTCCCGCGCCGCGCACCGCGAAGGCGCCGCTGCCGAGGCGCTCCACCCGAAAGCCCGAGCCGCCGCTGGGACGGAAGACCATGTACTCCGCGAGCTCCTCCTCGCCACCTCCCACCGTGGCATGCGCCCCGCTCGTCTCGCCTTCGCCGGCGTGCTCCAGCGGGGACACGCGCCGCAGCAGCTCGCTCGCGAGCTCCTCGATGCCGCTGCGGGTGGCGCTGGAGGTCCCGAGCACGGGCACCTCGGGGCCGAGACGCCGCTGCCATTCGGCGATCGCCACGTTGGCGCGCTGCTCGGTGACGAGGTCAGTCTTCGACAGCACGAGCACGCGCGGGAGGCGAGCCAGGCGCTGATCGTGCGCCGCGAGCTCGCGCTCGATCGTGGCGTGGTTGGCGACCGCGTCGGCGTCCTCCCCGAGCGTGATCTCCGGGGCGATGTCGAGCACGTGCACGAGCAGGCGCGTGCGCTCGACGTGGGCGAGGAAGTCGTGGCCGAGGCCCGCGCCGTCGCTTGCACCCTCGATCAGACCCGGAATGTCGGCCACGATCAGCTGGCGCTCTGCACCTTCGAGCACGCCGAGCACCGGCGAGAGCGTTGTGAACGGGTAGGCGGCGACCTTCGGCGCCGCGCGCGTCAGGCGCGAGAGCAGCGAAGACTTGCCGGCGTTGGGCAGCCCGACGAGCCCGACGTCGGCGAGCAGCTTCAGGCGCAGCTCGATCCAGCCTTCCTCGCCCGGCAGCCCCCGCTCGGCGAAGCGCGGCGCCTGGCGCGTCGCGTTGGCGAAGCGCTTGTTGCCCTTGCCGCCGGAGCCACCGCGCGCGAGACTCGCGCGCTGACCGTCGGCCAGGAGCTCCCAGCGGCGCCCGGCCAGCTCGCCGCCCTCATGCTCATCGGCGCTGATCTGTGTGCCCGGCGGCACGCGGATCGTGAGCGTCTCCCCGTCGGCGCCGTGGCGCAGCGCGCCCTCGCCGTGGCCGCCGCGTCCGGCGCGGTGGTGGGTCCTGCGCCTGAACGCCTGCAGATCCCGAAGCGAGTCGTCGCACACGACCACGACCTCCCCCCCGCGCCCGCCGTCGCCGCCGTCGGGTCCCCCGCGCGGCACGTGCGCTTCGCGGCGAAAGCTCGCGCAACCGTCGCCGCCGGCGCCGGCCTGGATGTGGATTCGTGCGCGGTCGTGAAGCATCCAGGGCAATCGTGACAGCACCTGAGCCGCCCACCGAGCCTCGATCGGATATCTCTAGGTATCCACTGCCCGATCCAGCCGACAGCAAAGGAGTCGCCGCATGACCGATGAGACCCCCAGCACCACCGGGCGCGTCTTCCTGATTACAGGCGCCTCCTCGGGGATCGGCGCCGCGACTGCCCGCCGCGCCCGTGCCGAGGGCTGGCGACTCGTGCTCGCGGCGCGCTCGCTGGATGCGCTGCAGGAGCTGGCCGCCGAACTGGGCGGCGATGAGCACGCGCTCGCGGTGCGCTGCGACGTGGCCGAGTGGGAGGACCAGCAGCGGATGGTGCAAAGCGCCCTGGATGCCTTCGGGCAGATCGACGTGGCCTTCGCCAACGCCGGCTTCGGTGGTCCTCGCGGCTTTCTGAAGGACACGCCCGAGCACTGGCGCGAGATGGTGCTGACGAACGTCTACGGCGCCGCGCTGACGCTGCGCGCGACGATCCCGGCGCTGAGCGAGTCCAAGGGACATCTGATGCTGACCTCGAGCGTCGCCGGGCGGCGGGTGCTGCCGGGCTCGATGTACTCCTGCACCAAGCACGCCGTCACCGCGATGGGCGAGGCGGCGCGCCAGGACCTGCACGCCACCGGCGTGCGCGTCACGCTGATCGAGCCGGGCATGGTCGACACGCCGTTCTTCGAGAATCGCCCGACCGATGCGCTGCAGGACGACGACATCGCCCGCGCGGTGCTCTACGCCGCCTCACAGCCGCCGCACGTCAACGTCAACGAGATCCTCGTGCGCCCGACCGCTCAGCAGGGGTAGCGCGCGGCCCCGCTCGGAGGCGGTGCCTCGAGAGCACGCGCTCAGTCGCGCGCGAGGCGATGAGAGAAGTACAAGCCTGCGGCCGTCGCGGCGCCGGCAATCGCGACGGTGCCGAGCACGCCTTTGCGCGGCAGGTGCTCGCGCGCCAGCACCGTGGCCAGCACGTCGACGCCGTCGACGAGCGCGCAGAGCGCCTGCACGCGAGGGCCGAGGTCCGAATCGCCGAGCGTCTGCAGCGTTGCCAGTCCGAGCGCGAGGTCACGCGCGCCGAGCGAGCGTGCGAGATCACCGACGACGGGCAGCTTCGCGTTGGCCTCGCCGAGCCAGCCCGCAGTGACCCGCTCCGGCGCCGCGAGCACGGCGACGCCGAGCGCGCTGCGTCCGGCGGCGAGCAGCATCGCCCCTCGCCGCGGTGTCACTGCGCTCTGCTCGCTACTCGTCGGCGGGCAGCACGCTGACGATGCGCCCGCGGCGGCCGTTTGAGAACTGGACGGTGCCGACGGCGCGCGCGTAGAGCGTGTCGTCTTTGCCGATGCCGACGCCCGCTCCGGGCTTGAAGCGGGTGCCGCGCTGGCGCACGATGATCTCCCCGCCAGTGACGGCCTCGCCGGCGAACGTCTTGACGCCGAGGCGCTGAGCGTTTGAGTCGCGGCCGTTGCGTGAGGAGCCGAGCCCCTTCTTATGAGCCATATGAAGCTTTCTCCTTGCTCGCCGCTTTGGCCGCTTTGGTTTTGGCGCTGATCTCCACGACCTCGATCTGCGTCAGATCCTGACGGTGGCCAGTGCGGCGCTTGTAGCCGCGCTTGGGCTTGAACTTGAACACGCGCAGCTTCTCGCCGCGCACGTGCGCCACCACCTTGGCGGTGACCTTCACGTCTTTGAGCCCCGCCTTGTCGAAGACCGTGTCCTCGGAGCGGTAGAGGATCGGCTCGAGCGCGACATCGCCGCCCTCGGCGACCGCCAAGCGCTCGACTAGGAGCCTCTGGCCGCGCTCAACGCGGTACTGCTTGCCGCCGGTCTTCACGATCGCGTACATGTCTGTCTCGGTCTCGATTCTCTGACTTGGAAAACATCTGTGGCCTCCGGCCCCTCGAGGCCGGTGGCACGCCTACTCCGGCGTCGCCTTGGCCTTGGCAGCCGAACGGCGCCGTCCGCCCCTGCGGCCACGACGCCGAGGCTTCGATTGTAGGCCATCCTCATCGCTCTCGTCCGCGCCCGGCGGCTCCTCGACGAGCGCGTCCTTTGCGAGATCCTCCTCGGGCTCGGCGTCGAGCCCGGTCGGAGGCTCGCTGAGGCCCGCTTCGCGCCGTGCCTCGGGGTCGTCGCTCTCGGTGCTCGCCTGGCGCCGTCGCGCCCGCGACGGCGCTTTCGCCGCCGGCTCGGCTG
>JACDGG010000125.1 GCA_013815355.1 Solirubrobacterales bacterium | reverse complement strand
CCGTGAAGCCGTAGTCCTCGGCGGCGCTCGCGGGCAGTCGCTCGCGCAGCCAGGCGCTCAGGCGCTCGACGAACACCTCCTCGCCTTCGCGCGCCCAGCCCTCATGGCGCTCGAGCCCCGCGCGCAGCAGGGCGAGGTGCTCGACCGGCTCCTGCACCTCTCCGAAGTGCGGCAGCGCGAGGCACGCGGGGGCCCAGGCTTCAAGCACCTCCAGCGAGGCGCGCCAGGCGTCGAGATCGATGTCAGGCGGCGGCGTCGGCGGGATCACGACATCCGGCGCCAGGCGCACCCCGGCGACGTCGCCGGGATAGGCCCAACGGCTCTCCTCATCGAGGAAGGCGATGTGATGGGAGGCGTGCCCCGGCGTCCAGGCTGCGAGGAAGGACCCGACGCGCTCACCGTCGGCGAGCGTGTGCAGGTTGGCCTCGGGGACCGGGATCACGTCGCCCAGGAGGCCGTCGAAGCGCTCGCCGAAGACGCGCCGCGCGCTCTTCACGAGCCGCGAGGGATCGATCAGATGCGGAGCGCCGCGCGGGTGCACGAAGACGCTCAGCTCCGGCCAGCGCTCGACCAGGGCGCCGGCGGCGCCGGCGTGGTCGAAGTGGATGTGCGTGAGCAGCAGCCGCCGCGGGCGGCGCCCGCCGAGGCCGGTGAGCAGCTCCTTCAAGCAGGCACTCGGCCCGCAGTCGATCAACGTCTCGCCCGTGAGCCATGCCCCGAGGGAGCCCGCGCGCCCTCCGTAGCGCAGGTCGATGATCTCGGCTGTCATCTACAGGCGGTGCGCCTTGGCCCGCGCCAGGAGGGACAGGAACAGGTGCTGCTGGGCGGCCGCGGGGAAGGGCACCGGCAGGCCGCTGGAGAGCAGCGAGACCTCCGCGGGGCCGTAGACGAAGCCGAGGATGTCCAGATAGAAGGGAATACGAATCGTGCGCACCGTGATTGAGGTGGAGATGCGCAGGCCGATGCTTCCGCCCGCGCCGGCCGCGGGCGGGCTGCCCTCGGCGACCGAGACCGGGCCGATCACCGCGCCGCGATAGCTCGAGCCTTTGAAGAGCAGCGTCAGGTATCGCTTCAGGCAATCCTTGGTGTGCGCGCTGCGCAGCTTCCTCAGTTCGCCGGCGGCGAGCGCGGCGGACTTCGAGATCGACACGTTCGAGCTGACGTCGAACTGCGAGACGCCGCCGGAACGTTCGAAGTCCTTGGAGCCCGCTTCGGCCAGCTGGTTGGCGCCCGAGACGCCGATGCAGCGCTCCAGTTCTCGTTCGATCGCCTTGCCCGAGGAGGACTGGCGTTCGCGCTTCTCGGCGGTGTGCAGGCCGGGAACGTCGCCGCCGCGCAGATTGACCGCGGCGGCGAACGCGAGCGCCCGTGCCCGCGTCAGCCCCGCCTGGACGCTCGGGCTCTTTGTGCTTGGCCTCGCCGGCGCCTTGGGGCTCGCGCCGCCTGCGGTGACCGTCACGCTGCCCTTGCCGCATGCGCCGAGCACGAGGGCGGCGAGCAGCGCGCAGATGAGGGGCAGGGTTCGCCGCACGAGTTCGCTCATTGTGTCATCGCACGGTCCGTGCCCTCGATGGGAGAGCAACGGCGAAAGCGGGTAGGTGCTCCCAGACGCGATGAGCACGAGAGCCGAAACCTCAGAGGACACGCGCCCGCGGCGCGACTACCGGCCCCACGGAGTCGAGCGCGGCGGCTCGCTCGTGGCGCTGCTCAAACGTACCTACTCGGAGTACAGCGAGGACAACATGAGCGACTGGGCCGCCGCGCTCACCTACTACGGGCTGCTGGCGGTGTTCCCGGCGCTGATCGCGATCGTCGCGATCGTGGGGCTCGTGGGCAACCCGGCGAGCACCACCCACCAACTGACCGAAATCGTCGGCAAGCTCGGCCCGAGCTCGGCCAAGCAGACCTTCGAAGGGCCGATCGAGTCCATCACCGAACAGCGCGGCACGGCCGGCATCCTGTTCGTCGTCGGCCTCGTCGGGGCGCTGTACTCGGCCTCGAGCTACGTGGCGGCGTTCGCGCGCGCCTCGAACGTCATTTTCGAGACGCCCGAGGGGCGGCCGTTCTGGAAGCTGAAGCCCCAGCAGATGCTCGTGACGCTCGTGATCCTGCTGCTGCTCGTGAGCGTCGCGCTCGCGCTCGTGCTGAGCGGCCCCGTCCTCAGCGCCGTCGCGAGCCCGCTCGGGATCAGCGGCGGCGCCGTCTCGATCTGGAACGTGGCCAAGTGGCCGGTGATGCTCGTGTTCGTGATCGCGATGTTCACGATCCTCTACTACGCCTCGCCGAACGTGAAGATGCGTGGCCTGCGCTGGGTCGCCCCGGGTGCGGCGTTCGCGCTCGCGGTGTGGCTCGTGGCCTCCGTGGCCTTCGCCTTCTACGTGGCGAACTTCGGCTCCTATAACAAGACCTACGGCACGCTCGGGGGCGCCGTCGCGTTCCTCGTGTGGATGTGGCTGACGAACGCCGCACTGCTGCTGGGAGCGCAGCTGAACGCCGAGCGCGAGCGCAACGCCGAGCTCGAGGAAGGCACACCCCGCGCGGAGCGCGAGTTGCAGATGGAGCCTCGCAGCGAGCCCAAGAAGCAGAGGACGAGCTGAGTCGCGGCGGCCCACCTCGGCGCAGGCATGCTCGCGCGAGGCGTATCCTCGGGGGCCTCGACCGCTCAACTGTGGGAAAGGGAGTTGCAATGAGGAAGGATTCTCGTTTCAGCCACATGCTCGCCGGTGCCCTGTGCGCCGCGCTGATATCGGCTCCGGGAGCGCTGGCCGCAGGGGCGCCATCGGCTCCGAGCACCTATGCCGGCCTCGCCGGCGTCGCTCCACAGAGCGCCCCGGCGGCGCTCGCCGCCCCGGCGCTCGCTTCGGAACGACCCCGCGGCGCGCGCCGTATCCCGCAGCTACGCCAGGCCTCGGTGCCCGCGCTCGCCCTCGCGCCGAACGCACTTGCGAGCCCGTCGGGCTCCCTGACTGAGAACTTCAACGGCGTCAGCAGCCGCGACAGCGCGGCGACGAACTTCGGCGCCGAGTTCGAGCCGCCCGACCAGGGTCTGTGTGTCGGCAACGGCTTCGTCGTGGAGATGGTCAACTCCGCCTACACGGTCTATGACACGAGCGGCAAGGCGATCGCCGGCCCGTTCAACGTCAACGGGCCGTTCGAGGAAGGACTCACCGAATTCACGAGCGATCCGCGCTGCCACTACGACGCCGCGACGCACACCTGGTTCGCGACGATCCTCGCGATCAACAGAGAAGAAACGGAATCGTTCATCGACGTGGCCGTCAACACCTCCGGTGACCCGACGAAGGCGTGGACGAACTACAAGATCAACGCGACCGACACCGGCGGCAAGACAGGCCCCCATCACCACGGCTGCCCCTGTCTCGGCGATCAGCCGACACTCGGCATCGACGCGCACAACCTGTATGTCACGACGAACGAGTTCGCTCTGACGAGCGAAGTGTTCAACGGCGCGCAGGTCTACGCATTCGCGAAGAAGGATCTCGTGGGGCTGAAGCCCGCGGTGCACTTCGTCCACTTCGACAAGCTCACGATCGGCGGTGGCGTTGCCGCCTCGGTGCACCCCGCGCTCACGAGCGGCGCGACGAAGGCCGAGTATTTCCTGAGCGCGCTCGATCCGACCGAAACAGGCGATGAGCGTGTCGGCGTGTGGGCGCTGAGCGGCGGGCAGCTCGTCGCCAAAGGCGAAGTTCCGACGCTCTCAAGCGTCGTGCTCCCCTCGGAGGCCTACAGCGAGAACCCGCCCGCAGAACAGCGGGGGACGAGCACCCCGATCAATCCGGGCGACGATCGCATGCAGCAGACGCAGTTCATCAACGGCAGCGTCTGGGGGGAGCTCGGCTCGGCGATCAACATCGGCGGCGACAGCGCCCAGCGCGCGAGCGCCGCCTGGTTCCAGGTCGAACCGGTGCTGCGCAAAGGCGTTCTCGCCGGTGCCGCGATGCAGCGTCAGGGCTACGTGGCGATGCCCGGCAACTATGTGCTCTACCCGGCGCTCGCGGTCACTCCCAACGGGACCGCAGCGATGGTCATGACGCTGACGGGCGCCAAGCGCTTCCCGAGCGCCGCCTACGCCACGCTCGCGCCCGGAGCGGCCGCGTTCGGGCCGATCGCGGTGGCCGCGCCCGGCAGCACCAACTACGACCCGAACGCCGAACGCTGGGGCGACTACTCCTGGGCTGTGATGGACCCGGGCGGTGCCTCGGTGTGGATGTCCACCGAGTACATCCCGCCGAAGGCGAGCCAGACTCCCGACGGGCGCCGCAACTGGGGAACGCGCGTGCTCGACGTGAGCACCGGCGGCTAGCAGGCGCGCCAATGCGAGCGAGCCGGTGGCGAGGAGGCGCGTCCTCGCCACCGGCCGAGCTCGGGTTCGTTCAGCCGCCGATCACCGCGAGCACCGGGTAGCACGCCGGTTTCTGCGGATGCGCCGGGTCCAGTGCGGTGAGCACGTCGGCGTCGGCGATGTGGTCGTAGGGCATCGAGAGGTGCTCGCCCAGGTCCAGGAAGCACTGTTTCTGCAGGTTGACGTTGGTGACTTTCGGCCCCGATAGGAACGCCGAGGTGTAGGGCGTGACAACCTCGTCGTAGATCGACTCGATCACCGTGTATTCGACGCCCGCCACCGTGTCGCCCCCGGAGTTCAGCGCGGTGATGAACGAGGACCCGGCGGTCTGCTGTTCGCAGGCGGGGCAGAGGATGCCGAGGAAGGCGGTCGCGCCCGGGAAGTAGCCCGCGAGCGTGGCCAGGCCGAGCAGCGTGGTGCCGTGGTTGGAGGGCGCGAGGCCCACAAGCGTGTGCACCTTGGCAGCGCCGCCCAGGTTCTTCAGGTAGTAGCGCGGCATCATGCCGCCCTGGGAATGCCCGACGATGTCGACCTGGCTTGCGCCGCTCGCGGCGAGCACCTGGTTGACGAAGCTCGAGAGCTCCTCGGCGGAGGCCACGATGTTGCCCGTGCCGTAGATGCCCAGCGAGCCCGCGCCCGCGTAGGAGCCGTAGTTCAATGCGAACACGCAGTAGCCATGGTTCACGAGCAGCGGCGAGAGCGCCTGCCAGCTGTCGGACATGTCGCCGAAGGTGCCGTGCACGAGGATCACCGGGCGCGGGTGCGCGGCAGACGGTTTGCAGGCGAAGTTGTTGGCGCCGGGCGGGCTTGCGCTCGAGCTGACGTGCGCGTAGCCGAACGTGCCGTTGTAGATGACCGGCAGTTCGGCCTGCGCCGTGCCGGCGAGCATGGCCGTCGCGGCCAGCGCCGCAATCGTGAGTCCAAGCATGCGTTTATGCATCGAGATGTTCTCCCCTGGTAGGTGGTCGGGCGCCGCCGCCCGCGCTCAGGCGGCGCACGGCGGCCCGCTCGCGCTCCCTCACGCGATCTGCTCCTTATAACCGAACGTGGCTCGCGCGTGTTGGCGCGATGGCCGCTTGTACGGCAGCGCCCACCCCGGCGCGCAGCGAGCCGGCGTGCGCTGTCTCCCGCTCGGCTCTCAGCCGGCCCTGCGCAACGAGTCGAGCACTCGCTGTGGCGCTTCCAGGGTGGGCCAGTGCCCGACGTCCTCGAGCGCGGTGAAGGGCGCATCTCCCAGGCGCTCGCGAATCCGCTCGGCCATGTGCGCCCCGGAGATCGGGTCGAGCATGCCCCAGGTGAACGCCAGCCTCACGTCGCTCTGCTCGAGCGCCTGCGTCCAGCGCTCGCCGTGCTCGCGGCGGTCGAGGATGTAGCGGATCAGCAGGTGCGCGATACGCTCGCCGCCGTCGCGGCTCGTCGCGTGCCAGATCTCAGCGCAGTCGCTGCTCGCGTCATAGCCCGGCGCAAACGACGGCGCGAGCGCTGCCGCGAACAGCTCCTGGTTGAGCATCGCGCTGAGCTTCGGCCCCTGCTCGGGATCGAGCAGCGCCGTCTGGGCCGGCTCCGGGCGGTGCAGCTCGGGGTAGAGCCCGCCGTTGAGGAGGTGCACGCCCTCGAGCTCGACGGCAAGCGCGTCTTCGGCGTGACGCGCGAGCAGCTCCTGGGCGACCGAGACGCCGTAGTCGTGCGCCACGAGGCGCGTCGCAGCGATCTGCTCGTGTGCCCACAGCGCCTCGATCAGGTCGGCCTGCTCGTGCAGCGAGTAGGTGTGCTCGCGCGGCTTGGCCGAGGCGCCGAAGCCGAGGAAGTCCGCCGCCAGCACCGTGTGCTCCTCTGCCAGTGAATCGGCGATCCGCGCCCAGTCGTGCGAGGAGGAGGGGAAGCCGTGGAGCATGCTCAGCGCCGGGCCGGCGCCCATCCGCCGCCTGAAGATCGAGCGCTCGCTGCCGCCGAGGCGGAGCCGGCAATGCTCTCCCTGCGACCACCAGCGCTCGACGTCGTCCATGCGGCCATTATCGTGGCTGGCGGATGTCAGAGCTAGACCGGATACTGCACCGCACACCAGGGCGCACCGGTCCGGCCACGCACCGTCAGCTGACGGTCTTCGCGCGGCGCATAGCGGTGCTCGCCTCCGTGGCCGCGGTGCTGCTGGCACTCGGGTCCGTGGGACTTGCCGTCAGCGAGGGCGACGGGCTCTGGTACTGCTTCCGCTGGGCGCTCGACACCGCGGCGACCGTCGGCGGCTTTCCCCAACCGCACTCCACCGCGGGGCAGATCGTCCAGGTCGGGCTGACCGTGCTGGGCGTCGGTACGCTCTTCTACGCGCTGGCCACGGTCACCGAGTTCTTCGTCGCAGGACATCTCGGGGATCTGCTCGTCGCCAGGCGCATGCAGCGGATGATCGACTCGCTCAAAGACCACCACATCATCTGCGGCTTCGGCCGCGTCGGACGTCAGGTCGCCGACGACCTCAACGCCGCGCGCGCGAGCTACGTGGTGATCGACTCCGACAACGAGAACCGCCACCGCGCCGAGGGACTCGGCATCAGCTTCATCGAGGGCGACGCCGCCGACGACGTCGTGCTCGAGCGGGCAGGCATCGCGCGCGCCCGCTCGATCATCGCGTGTGCGGACTCCGACGCTGAGAACGTCTTCATCACGCTGACCGCGCGTGAGCTGCGGGGAGACATCCCGATCGTCGCGAGGGCCGCGATCGAGGACACCGAGAAGAAGCTCAAGCGCGCCGGAGCCGATCGTGTGATCTCCCCCTATAAGGCCAGCGGAACGGAGATGGCGCGGCTCGCGCTGCACCCGCAGCTGAGCGGCGTGGTCGACGTCAACGCCGAATACCGCCTCGAGGAGATCCGCGTCGATGAGGGCTGTGACGCCGTCGGGCAGACGATCGGCGACATCCGCGGCGGCTCGATGATCGTCGGCCTGCGTCGCGGCGCGGACTTCCAGCCGCAGCCACCTGCTGAGACCGAGCTCACCACAGGCGATGTGATCCTCGCGATGGGCACCCCCGAGGCGCTCGAGCGCCTCGAGGACGTCTCCGACGCCCGCGCGCGAGCGCGCCAATAGGATGCAGCGGGTGCGCGCCCACCACGTCCACGTCGAGCATCGCTTCGCCAAGGCCCCGAGCGCGATCTTCGCCTACCTCGCCGAGCACGAGAACCTCGCGGAGGTGTTCGGCGCGAAGGTCAAGCGTTTGCGCGACGGCGACGGCGGCGAGCGAAACGGCGTCGGCTCGGTGCGCGAGCTGCAGATCGGGCCGCTGCCCGCGTTCGAGGAGACCGTCACCGAGTTCGTCGTGCCCGAGCGCATCGTCTACCGCATCACCAAGGGCAGTCCGCTGCGCGGGCACCTCGGCGTGATGAGCTTCACGCCGGGCAGCGACGGAGGCACGGACTTCGTCTATGACATCCGTCTCGCCTCGCCGATTCCGGGTGTGGCGGCGATCGTGCGCTCCTCACTCACGCGCACGATCAAGAACTCGCTGGCGAAGGTCGACCGCGACGCCTGAACGACCGCGGCGCCTCCTCGACAGCGACGCCTGAGGCTCAGGCACCGCTCGCCTGCGCTCGCGCGGTCTCCGTGCATCATCCCCGCCTGCGCCTATCGTGCTTGGCTCGTGTCCCCCGCGCCCTTCTCCGCCGAGCTCGCCCGCGATGAGGCGGTGCTGCGCTTTCCCTACGACGAGGGTCTGCGCCAGCTGCTGCGTGCGATTCCCGGCCGTCGCTGGGACCCAGCCGAGCGCGCCTGGTGCGTCCCACTCGGCCCCGAGCAGGCCGAGGCGCTGGCGCAGCTGTTCGCCGGGCTGCCGGACGAGCCGGACATCACCGCCGAGCTGCAGCGGGCGATCGGGCGCAGGCGCGCGCGGCGCAGGCGCGAGGAGTGTCTCGTCGAGCTCGCGCGCCCCGATACCGACTGGTGGCTGAGCTTCGCCACCGACGCCGCGCCGGAGCCGGTGGCCGCGCTGCTGGAGCATCCCGCCGTCCGCGAGGTGCCGGCGATCGGCCGCGCGCTGATCCCGCTGGACGATCACGCCGCCGGGCTGCTTGAGGGCCTGGATGAGCTGCGCGGCGGACTGCGCCTCTCAGAGCACGCGCGCAGCGCGCTGCTCGAGCGCTCGCGCCAGGGAC
>JACDGG010000124.1 GCA_013815355.1 Solirubrobacterales bacterium | reverse complement strand
GCGCAGCGCCGCGCGCCGCAGCAGCGCGCCGCCCGGAGCGGCGGCTCGGAGCGCGAGTGAGGCCAGCGGAGCGGCGATCGCGCCTCCGGCCGTCATCGCCGCCTCGAAGGTCAGCCGCAGCGGGTTACGTGCAGCAGCGATGGGAGCGTTGGAGCGCAGCATCTGCTCGGGCGGGGTCCCGAGCCAGGTCGCGGGTGCGATGCCCGCGGCCAGCGCGGCGGCGACGATCGAGCCTGCGGAGGTGCCGATGTAGAGGCCGAAGCGCCGCGAGTCAAAGCGCCCGCCCTCCTCCAGTCCCGCGAGCAGCGCGTTCATCCATGCCTCGCCGAGCACACCGCCCCCGCCGAGCACGAGCACATCGGGGGATCTCGCCGGCGCGTCGCTCACTGCCGCTGAGCGTAGCGACGGGCGGGCGAGCTAGCCTGGGCTCGATGGCCAGCTGGGAGGATGTGAGCCGGATCGCACTCGAGCTGCCGCAGGCCGTGGAGCAGACCAAGCGCGAGCAGCGCCGCTGGCTCGTCAAGGACAGGCTGTTCGTGTGGGAGCGCCCGCTGCGCCCAAAGGAAATCGAGGCGCTGCGCAGCGACATCCACGAAGGGCCGATCCTCGCGGCGCGGGTCGAGCACCTCGGCGCCGAGCAGGCGCTCCTCGCCGAAGACCCGCACGTGTTCTTCACGACACCCCACTTCGAGCGCACCGCGGCGATCCTGCTGCGCCTCGATCGAATCTCCCCGGAGGACCTCGACGAGGTCATCGTCGAGGCATGGCTTGCGCGGGCGCCGAAGCGGTTGGTGCAGGGCTATCTGGGGCAAAACGCTTAAGCGAGTCGAGACACACCGGCAATTGACGCTCGGCGCGGTGCCTGCGCGATCGCGCATATCTGTCATTCCTCCGGTCGGACACCAGCTAATCTGCGGGATCACGCATATTTGGGGCGAAATACCCAATACCAGAGCTAATATGCGTGATCACGCATATTAGTTCCACGCAAAACACATCGCAGCGAACGGGTCGAAGCGTCCGCGAAGCGCGTCACCGCGAAGGAATGGATCAGGCCACGCTCACACTGGTTGCGAATGTCGCGGTGCGCTCGAGACCGGCGCCCCGACCGTGCGCCTGGATGTCCTGATGCGCATCCTCAAAGCGCTGGGTCTGGACCTCGATGTCCGTGATCGGAAGCGCCGAATGAGACTGGGCGTCTACTGGGATCGCGTCCGAGGTCGGCGCTTTGCAGCGAGTGGACGAGCGTTCGCGCGAGTTCCTCTTCCAGTACAGCGATTCACCACGGATGATCTCGCTGTCACTGCCGATATCGAGCGAGCCGTTCACTCCGGCACAGACGCGCCCCTTCTTCGAGGCGCTGCTGCCCGAGGGCGCGGTGCGCGAACGGATCGCAGTCCAGCTCAAGCTCGCCACCAGCGACTCCTACAGCCTGCTGTCAGAGCTCGGCCGCGACTGTGCGTGCGCCCTGCAGATCTTCGAGGCAAGGCGACTGTCGCAGACGCCCTCGGTCCACTGGCTCAGTCGCGATGAGCTCGACCAATTGGTCGAAGAGCTGATGTTCGCGCGCGAGCGCGGCGCTCTCGTCAAGCGAGTCCTCAGCGTGGCGTCGCTCCTACGCGACGAGGCGCTGCAGGGGCGCTGCAGGGGCGCTGGCACCACCCCTGCATAGAGAAGATCCTGGCGGTGATCGCCTCTCGCGCCGAAAGGGTCGCCCCGAGCTGAAAGTCGGGCCCGGCCCCTCCGAGCCGCTCGGACGAACTGTTCCAGCCACACGGCGAAGAACTCTGATCTACAGCCACTTCAAGAGGGGTGAGCGACGGGACTTGAACCCGCGACCGCCTGGACCACCAGCACACCCAAAACACCCGTGCTTTTGGCTCTAGAAAGGCAAATTAGGCATGCTCCATGTTTGTCTGGATTGTCCGCAATTTGCGGGGATACGAAGCCATTACGCCCAGCAACGACAGCTTGCTGGGCACAGACCGCCCACGGGGACACGGTTCGCGCGCTGATTCGCCTCGGGGAATGAGCACCACTGAATATCCGGTTCAGCGAGCAAGATTTTCCGAGTTAGCATGATAAGCTCTCCGAGATGACGACGCCCAGTCAGACGTTCATCGCACGCAACATCGAAAGCACGCTCGACGAGGCTATGCAAGACGCACGCGCCGTCGCACTCCTCGGGCCCCGCCAGAGCGGAAAGAGCACGCTGGCCCGCGCGCTCGCTGCAGGCCCTATGCCCGCGGACTACCTTTCCCTGGACGACGCCTCCACACGGTCGCTTGCCGAAGCAGACCCTGAAGGGTTCGTCGCTGGCCTCAGCCGCCGGTCCGTCATTGATGAGATCCAACGAACACCTCAGCTTCTACTCGCGATCAAGTCGCGCCTCGACAGAGATCCTTCGCCCGGACAGTTCCTACTCACGGGCTCTGCCAATCTCCGGCGGATCCCGACCGTTGCCGACGCGCTGCCGGGACGCATCGACTACCTCACGCTCTGGCCCTTCACGCAGGGCGAGATCGAGGGCCACAGCGAGCACTTCATCTCCCGCCTGTTCGCGCAGGACATACCGAACATCTCCAACGCCCCCGTAGGACGAACCCACTACTCACAGCGCCTGCTCAAGGGCGGGTTTCCAGAGGCAACGCGCCGCGAGCGCCCGACATCGCGCACGCGATTCTTCGACAGCTACCTGAGCACGATCATCGAGCGAGACGTCGCCGACACCTCGCGCGTGCATGATCCTGGCTCAGTCGGAACGCTCGCACGACTCATCGCCTCTCGCTCCAGCAGCCTCGCGCGCTATGACTCCATCGCGCGAGAGGTCGGAATCGACGGTAAGACCGCCAAGTCGCACATCGAAGTTCTGGAGCGCCTCTTTCTCATCCGTGTCCGTCAACCGTGGCACGTCAACCTCGGCAAGCGCCAGGTCAAGACACCGAAGCTGTATCTAGCCGACACCGGCCTGATGGCCGCCATCGTCGGCGCCGACACCGACCGGATCGCACACGACGCCACGCTCGCAGGCGCGCTCTTCGAGACATTCGTCGCGACCGAGCTCGAGCGCCAGGCATCATGGCTAGAGGAGCCCGTGACCTTCTGGCACTACCGCGAAGGCACCCGCGAGGTCGACGTGATCCTCGAACGCGCCAACGGCGAAATCATCGCCATCGAGGTCAAGGCCGCCGCCACCGTTCGCGCTGCAGATTTCCGCGGCCTAGCCCACATGCGCACCCAGCTCGGCGCGCGCCTGGCGTGCGGGATCATCCTGTACACCGGAGAGCGCACACTCCCCTTCGGGAAGGGATTGTGGGCCCTGCCGCTCCAAGCGCTCTGGGCGCCACCATGAACACCAGCCCGCTCTCAATCGCCTACGAGCCAGGCGCGCCGCAGCGGCTCGAGCAGCTGCTTGGAGGGCAGCTCTGCCAGAACCGTCCCGGACCCGCACTCGCGGCAGCCCGACCCCGGACCACAGTTTTTCGACCCCTTCAGGCTCCTGTAGACGTCCGACCTTGGTTCTACGGTTTTGACAATGTCGGAGGCGATCACCGACCGCGAGCTTGAGGCCATCCGCGCCTCCACGCAAGCGCATCTGGATGAGTTGCTCGGAGAGGCGGGACTCGCGGGTGATGTGGTTGCACTCGAGCGCATCGGGATCGCATTGCTCGCGGCCTTCGATGCGCCACAGTCACCTCCGGAGTTGGGAGCTGTGCTCATCGATGCCCTGGTCGATCGCGGATGTGAGACATCTATTGGCGTACTCGCCGTGCTCGCGGCATTTGGCAGCGAGACAACTGCGCGTGATGCAGCGCATGCGGCGCGTCGGTTTGACGACCGCCCCACAGAGATCGCCGACGTTGTGGGCTCGCTTACAGTGAGAGAGGTGTGGCACGGTGAGCTTCCATCGGCCGAGGTGTGGGTCGCCGTGCTGGATCGTGCGGGACGTGACCAGCTACAGGCGGCGTGCGTGACGCTCGCAGTGAGTGATGAGGGGCCGATCCCTGTCGACGCGTTGCTCACTGACGCGGGGCCGGTGGCCGAGCTCGACTCCGCACTGGCTCTGTTGGCCGCAGGCGCCAAACGCTCGACAGTAGCCGCGCTGGCCGAGCGCCTGAGCGCCGCCGTCGCCAACACGGGCAAGGCAGAGTTCGCGGTGCCTTTGGAATTTGGCGTGTGCCTGCCGCTGCTCGCCCGTGCGATCGGTGGCGAGGCGCATGCGCTGGGCCGGGTGACCACCTACGCAGAGGTGGACGAGGACCAGGACCAGGACCAGGACGAGCTTTTCACAGTGGACGAAGCCATCGAGGAGACGCTGCTCGACGAACTGGTACGCGACTACGGGCGCTACGTGTATGCAACACACGGCGCCGACAGCGCCGTGTGGCGCCACGGCGAGTTCATCTCGTGCGCGTTGCTCGACTGGAAGCGTGACTACCGCGACGGCGCGTCAACCCATTGGACCACGGCCGACATCGCAGAGTTCATGCTCGACTTCGCGCCACGCAAGATGACGATGGACGATGAGGCGATCCGCACAATGCCTGAGTGCCTGGCGGCATTCATGGACTTCCTCGATCGAGACCGAGCTCTCGAAGGCGACACCGCCGATGCGCTGAGACAGACCTGTGAACGACTCACCCAGGAGAGTGCCGACGCGTGCCACGACCCGTCATGCTGGGGCATGGCGAAGTCCTTTGCGATGCAGATGATGACCGACGGCGTGGACCTTGCCGATCCGGCCGCCAGCGAGACCTGGATCGTTGCACGCGATTTGAGGCAGATCGCTCGCAGGGAAACCCAACCATCCAGGCAGCGCGCCGCAGGCTCTGGGCGTGCGAAGCGCACAGCCACCAAGCAGGCTCGTCGCCGCAATCGGAACTGACAGGCCCTCAGGCCTGGAGATCGGCAAGCAGCTCCTCGATCACCGACTCCTCCTCGATACGCAGTCCAACGCGATGCGTTCAACGCAAGCGTGCTCGTCGCCGGCAGATGAAACCAAGCCCTCCCGAGAGCACAGACATCGTGGCCAAGGAACGAGTACGGCTTGTTTGCCACGTTGGGGTCTATACGAGGGGTGAGCGACGGGACTTGAACCCGCGACCGCCTGGACCACAACCAGGAGCTCTACCAACTGAGCTACGCCCACCACGCAATACGCGTTGGGAGTCTAGCGCCGTCCAGTCCCCGGTTAGTCCGATGCGAGGTTGTGTTCGGCCAGCGCGAGCGTCTGGCTCGGGGTGAGCGAGGGTGACCCGGCGGCGGCGTCGCGCCACGCCTCCAACAGGCGCATCGGCTCAGAGCCGAGCAGCGAGGCGATCTGAAAGCCGAAGGCGAGCGGGTCGTTGATCGCGGCGCTGCCCGGCATGGCACCCTGCGTCTGGGCGCCGGCGCTCACCATCGCCTGCGTCGCCGCGGCGATCACGCGGTCGGTCACGTCCTCACTGGTGCGCTGCGCGGCCTGCCAGCCACGACCCATCGATAGCTGCTGCAGCGAGAGCTCGGGGCCTTCGAGGATCTTCATACGCGCCTCGAGCGGGCTCCAGCGGCGTTCGCCGAAGTCCACCGGGCGGTCGCGCACCCACGGATCGACGATCGCGCGCAGCTCGTCATCGCCGATGTTGAAGCTGCAGAAGTTGTGCGGGAACTGGCGCATCTCCACGTGGAACATGGCTCACAGGCTTGCATGTCTGCGCATAGGACGCTGCTGGCACCGCTCCGCTCAGCGCGCACGCCGCGTCTGCCACGCTTCGACCATCGCCAGCCGCTGCACGATCGTGGGGTGATCGGCGTAGATCACATACGCCCACCCGTCGGGGTTGGGATCGGCGAGGCTCGTCGTGGCGAGGTGGCGGAACAGCGCCTGCGCCCCGGCTGGATCGTGCGTGGCCTTCAGCGCCGACCAGTCCGCCTCGGCCTCGTCGTGGCGCGAGACGATGTTCCACAGCGGCAGCGTGAGCAGCTGCAGCACCACGAACACGAACAGCGCCACCGGCACAGCCTCGGGGCGCGCCAGGCCGCCGCGACCGCGGGTGAGCAGCGCGATCAGCGCGGTCGCGGGAATCAGGAACAGCGCCAGCCAGCCCACGCGCCTGAGCGGGTGATGATGGGCGAGGTGCCCGAGCTCGTGCGCGCTGACGACGGCGATCTCGCGGCGGCTGAAGCGTCCGTCGAGCAGCGTGTCCCACAGGATCAGCCGGCGCGTGGGGCCGAAGCCGACCGACTCCGCGTTCGGCGCCGTGGTGTAGCGGTGGACATCCTGGACTTCTGCCCTCGTGCCGGGTATCCCCTCCGCGCGTGCCAGCCTGCGCACGTCGGCGGCCGTGGCCGGGTCGCGCAGCGTGCGCGTGTTCGGGATCAGATAGATGCTCAGGAACGTCGAGAGCAGCGCGAGCCCTGTGAAGAGCGGCGCGGCCGCGACCCACCACAGCCGACCGATCATTCGTGCCAGGCCCATCGCGAGCAGCAGCGCGAAGGACACGAACAAGAAGCGCCCTCCGAGCCCAACGAAGCCTTCGATGACCGCCGCGACGTACCCCTGATGCGAGACCCCGTGGCGTCGCTCCCACCAGACTCCCGCCAGCCCGAAGGGCAGCTCCGCGAGCCACAGCACGGCGAAGCCGAGCATCCCGAGCAGCATCCCCGTGCCGATCGGGCCCGCCGCGGACTCGCGCATCAAGCGGTGCCCGCGGCGCGCGTAGAGCGCGAGCACGACGATCAGCACCACCTCCCGCAGCACCGCGTCGATGTCGAGGAAGCGCTCGTAGGATGCGCTGCGCGCGAGGAAGTGCGCACTGAAGAAGCTGCGTGGATCGACGTATGGGAGCTTCAGCCCGGCGGGGACCGTCGAGTGCCAGAGCGCGTGCGCAGCCCACGCCCACAGGCCCGCGCACGCGAGTGCCGCCGCTGTGAAGAGCGCAACCCAAAGGCGCGTGTGCGCAGGCCCGGCGTTTGATGGCTGCTCGGCCACGCGATACCGCGGCCTAGCCGAAGGCCGATATGGCCTGCGCCGAAGGAGGCTCCTCGTCCGCCGGCTCGCCTCTGAGCGCCGGCCCGCTGTAGGGGTAGGCGTCGTAGAGCACCATCAGGTAGGCGGTCGTCTGCAGCTGGTAGCGCAGCGCCAGCATTCCCGCGTTGCGCAGCCCGAGCGGCATGCGCCCGGTCGCAAGCGAGGCGAACCAGCCGAGCAGCGCCGCGGCCGAGAGGACGGCGCCGAAGGCGCTCGTGAGCGCCATCGCGGGGAACCCCAGCACCACGCGCAAAAGCACGGTCCAGCGCCGCTGCCTTCCCGGCGTCGCGAGCACCGCTTCCAGCGGATAGCTGCCGGCGGCGCCGACGAAGCCGGGGAACGGATTCGCCAGCAGATACAGGAAGCCGTAGACGTGGAACTGGTAGCGCAGGTATGCCGAGAGAAAGCGGCCGAGCGCTTCCGGCACGCGGCCGGTGAAGAGCACGGCGAACCAGTTGGCGATCGCTGCCAGGAACACGAGGATGCCCCACAACAGGAGCCACACGAAGTGCGGGATCGCGAGCAGCGCCCTGAAGAAGACGGTCAGGCGGCTGCGCTCGAGCACCCCATCGACCTCGAGCCACGCCGGATCGTGCCGAACGGGGATGTCGGCGAGCGCCGCCTGCGGGTCGCTGTTCGGGTAGCGGTCGGTCAGCAGCAGCGCATAGCCCCAAACCTGGGCACCGTAGGAGATTCCGTAGGCGATGAGGTCGCGCAGGCCGCGGGGCATCCTGCCGCGGGCCAGCACCGCGAACCATCCGAGCACAGCCGCGAGCAGCACCAGGTCGGGCAGACGCGTGAAGCCCAACGACGACGTTTTGCCGCGCGTGCCACCACTCGTGCTCCAGCCCGGCAAGCCGACGAGCGTCGTGGCAAAGACACTCGCAGGGATGACGAGAATCACCCGAAAGGCCACCTTCCAGCGACTCTGAGGAGCGGGCCCCGCGATCACGAGATCGATCGGATAGCCATCGCCACCATCGAAGGACGGGTAGGGGTTAGCGGCGAGGTAGAGGTAACCGTAGAGCTGGGTCGCGTATTTGACATAGGCCGCCAGGAAGCGGTGCAGCGCGTCGGGCGTGCGCCCGCGCACGAGTGTCGCGAACCAGCTGGCGATGACGGCGAAGATGACCGCGACGCTCCACACGATCAGCCACAGGTAATGCGGGATCGCAAGCAGCCAGCGCAACAGAACCGTGAAGCGGGCGCGCTCGAGATCGTCCTCCAGGACCAGACGGATCGGATGCTCGCTCATGTCCCTCCTGGGCTCGGATGTGAAGGCGGGTGGCGGCTCGGACCCCCGCTCATCGGTGGCCGGGCGCTGCGGTCGCTCATCAGCTGATCGGCCGCAGGGCGTGGCGCCTTTATCGCTGAGCCTCCGTCACCGGCGCGGCGGTGCCCGCCGCGGGCGTGCTCGGCGCGACCGTGCCGAGGCGTGCGTGCATCGTCGCAACCGCCTCGGGATTGGAGTCGATCAGCACGTAGCGGCGGCCCAGCTGGGCCGC
>JACDGG010000123.1 GCA_013815355.1 Solirubrobacterales bacterium | reverse complement strand
CAGCCGGGCAGGAGCGATGAGCCGCGCCTGCGTCCGGACTTCGGTCCTGCGCAGCTGCATCGGAGCGCCGGCGCGACGCTCGTCGCCGCGCGTGAGCCGCTCGTGGCCTTCAACCTGCAGCTCGCCGCGCCCTCAACCGTGCAGGATGCGCGCGCGATCGCGGCCGCGATCCGTGAGGGCGGCGAGCGGGGCATGCCTGGTCTGCGCGCTATCGGCGTCGCGCTCTGCGGCGGCGTGGCGCAGGTCTCCATGAACGTGGAGCGTCCGCTCGAGCTGCCGCTCGCGGCGATCGTTGAGACCGTGCGCACGTTCGCCGACCTCGCCGGCGCCGAGCTGGTTGGTCTCGCTCCCGCCGCCGCCCTGGAGCGCTTCCCCGAGGATCTGCCGATGCCGGGGTTCGATCCCGCCCGCCATGTGATCGAGAACGCATTAGGCTGCTAGGGGATGGCCCAGACTCGACGCAAGCGCCAGACCAAGCACCGGGGCAACGCCGCGGGCGTCGTGGAGTCGCGGGGACGCACCGGGCGCAAGCCGACCGCCGCGGAGAAGAGCGGCAAGCCGCGCGATCTCGCCAAAGATCGCGAGGCGCAGCTCGATCGCCGCGACCGCCCGCCGACGTGGCGGGGCGCGTTCACGCGGGCGATGTTCGCCGCGATCCTGATGCTGCTCGTCGTGATCATCGTCTTCAACCAGGGAAACCAGGCGATCGCGCTGTTCCCGATCGTGCTGATCATGTACGTGCCGATCAGTTACTACACCGACAAATGGATCTACGATCGCCGCCAGCGCAAGAAGGCGGAGTCAGGCGCTGCCGGGAAGGCCTCGCGATGAGCGCGCCCGACGTGCGCGCCTTCACCGTCGGGCCCGTGCAGGAGAACTGCTACATCGTTCGTGCCGATGCCTCGAGCACGAGCGCGGTGATCGTCGATCCCGGAGATGAGGCCGAGCGCCTGCTTGCCGCGGCTAGCGCTCTCGGCGTGGAGATCGAGGCGATCCTGCTCACGCACACGCACTTCGACCACGTCGGCGCTGTCGCGCCCCTCGCCGCGGCCACCGGCGCGCCCGTCTACTGCCCGGAGATCGAGCGCCCCGTGCTCGCCGATGTGATGAGCTGGGTACCGCCGGGCTTCGGTCCGTTCGAGAGCTACGAGGCCGATCACACGGTCGCGGGCGGCGAGCGCCTGAGCCTCGCCGGCATCGACTTCGACGTGTACTTCACCCCCGGACACAGCCCCGGCCACGTGACCTACTCGACGCCCGGCGCGCTGCTCTCGGGCGATGTGCTCTTCCAGGGCTCGGTCGGCCGCGTCGATCTCCCCGGAGGGGACTGGGCCACGCTCGAGCGCTCGATCGAAGCGCTGATCGCGGCGCACCCGCCGCAGACCATCGTCTACCCCGGTCACATGGGCCTCACCACGCTCGCGCGCGAGCTCGACACGAATCCCTTTCTCAGCGAGCTGCGCGCTCGTCTCCCGCGCGCGGACGCGGCGGCGTCGATGCCCGCGCGCAGGCTTTGAGCGACTCCAAGCTCAAAGCGCCGCGAGGCACCTTCGACGTGCTCGGCGATCAGGCCGCGGCGCGCACCGCGATCGAGTCTCGTGCTCGCGCGATCCTCGAGAGCGCCGGTTACGAGCGCATCGAGACGCCCACCTTCGAGGCGACCGAGCTGTTCGCGCGGGGAGTCGGCGAGTCCACCGACATCGTGCGCAAGGAGATGTTCACGCTCACCGACGCCGCTGGACGTTCGCTGACGCTGCGCCCCGAGGGCACCGCGCCGGTCTGCCGCGCCTATGTCGAGCATGGCATGCACAAGCGCCGCCAGCCCGTGAAGCTCTGGTATCTCTCGAGCTTCTTCCGCCACGAGCGCGCGCAGGCTGGTCGCTTCAGACAGTTCTGGCAGGTCGGCGCCGAGGCGCTCGGCTCTGAGGACCCCGCCGTCGACGCCGAGTCGATCGCACTGCTCGCCACACTGCTCTCCGAGCTGCACGTTCGCGACGTGCGCCTGCGTCTCGCGAGCCTGGGCAGCATCGAGAGCCGTCTCGTCTACCGCGTGCGCCTGCAGGCGCACCTGCGCGCCAACGAGGAGAGCCTCTCCG
This sequence comes from Solirubrobacterales bacterium, assembly GCA_013815355.1. Lineage (GTDB taxonomy): Bacteria > Actinomycetota > Thermoleophilia > Solirubrobacterales > Solirubrobacteraceae > Palsa-744. The sequence goes on along the minus strand of JACDGG010000123.1, from coordinate 6,429 downwards.
GCGATGTGCGCGAGCGCATCGAGCTGAACCCCCTGCGCGCGTTTGACTCCGACCACCCCGGCACGCAGGCTGTGATGGCGAGCGCGCCGCGGCTGCTCGATCACCTGAGCGAGGATGACTGCGAGCACTTCGCGCAGGTGCGCGCGCTGCTCGACGTCGCGAGCGTTCCCTACGAGGTCGATCCCACGCTTGTGCGAGGCCTTGATTACTACACGCGAACGGTCTTCGAGTTCACCTCTGATGCGCTCGGTGCGCAGAGCGGCGTGGGCGGCGGCGGACGCTACGACGGCCTCATCGAGCAGCTCGGCGGGCCGCGCACCCCGGGCATGGGCTGGGCCGCCGGCATCGAGCGGATCATGCTCGCCGGTGACTCGCGCCCACCGGCGCCGGCTCCGCTGGAGCTGTTCCTCGCACTCCAGGAGCCGCAGCCGGCGCTGCGGAGCATCGCCTTCACGCTGCTCGGAGAGGCGCGCGCGGCAGGGCTCTCGGCACAGATGGATCTGGGCGAACGCTCGCTGAAAGGCCAGCTCGGCCACGCAGCCGCGCTCGGCGCACGCTTCGTGGCCGTTATCGGTGGCGAGCACGCGACACTGAAGGACACCCAGGATGGGGGCCAGCAGACGCTCGCCCCCGACGCCGTCGTGCACGCTGTGCTGCGCGCCCACACCAGCCTCTGAGCTTGGCTGCCACCGGGCGCAGCCGTCCACGGCGAATCTCACCGTTCAACTTCTTTTGCCGAGATGCCGAAGTAGGGGGCGATGGCACAGATCTCCCGTCCATTCCAGATCGCTCTAGGCGTCGTCGCCCTGCTCGGCCTCGTGTGGGTCTTTGCTCTGCACCGCCCCTCAAGCAGCTCGACCGCGGCAAAAGCATCCGCCGAACACGAAGTCGCCGCCGCGACTTCGGCAAAGGCGAAGGCGACGAAAGCCGCGAACTCTGCCCCCGGCGTCGCGGGCCTGACAGGCGCGGTCGCCAAAGCCCACGGCGCGGTCACCACCTCCCAGAAGAACGCCAAGCAGCTCGAAGAAAAATCCGCGCAAGCCTCCGCCAGCGCGCCGACTACCGCCAACAGCACGCCGACTACCGCCAACAGCACGCCGACTACCGCCAACAGCACACCGGCGCCGGCGCACACCGCTCCGCAGGCCAAGACGATTGCCCCTGCTCACCCCACGAGCCCATCGCCGTCACACAGCAAGACCCCCTCGTTGGCGCGCCAGCATCTCGTCGAAGACGAGCTTACGCAGGGACGCATCGTGGCGCTGCTCTTCTGGAGCCCCAAAGGCGCCGACGACGCTGCCGTCAGGAGTGCGATCGAGAAGCTCGCCAAGAGCGACCACGGCCTGTCCGTGCATGTCGTCCCCGCCAAGGAAGTCGCGTCCTTCGGCTCTATCACCCGCGGCATTCAGGTTTACGGTACGCCCACCACTTTGATCGTCGGCGCGCACGGAAAGACCCAGACGTTGAACGGCCTGCAGGACGCATACGCGATCCGGCAGGCGATCAACGAAGCACGCCACTCCAAGTAAGCAGCCGAAGCACGCAAGCGCTGCCCTTAGACTCGCTCGTGTGAACACGAGCGATGAGCATCTCCGCAGTCATCTCGAACGTCCGCGCGGACGGGGACACATGCCCCACGATGCTCTCACCGGCGCCGCGGGCGGTGCGGCCTGCGGCGATCTGATCAGGGTTTCGCTGACGCTCGATCCCTCGAGCGCAGAGGGGCAGATCGCGGACGCCGGATTCGACGCGAGCGGTTGCGGCGCCACGATCGCCGCCGGCAGCGCCGTCGTGAGCATGGTGCGCGCAACGCCGCTGCTCGATGCCGCGCGGATCGGCGCTGAGGAGATCGCCGCGGAGCTGGGCGGCCTCAGCCCCGGCAAGCGACACGCCGCGGAGCTGGCCGCCGATGCGCTGCACCGCGCGCTCGGCCAGGCAGCGCGCGAGCAGGCGGGACTGCAGCCGCATCCGGGGCGCACGCTCGTGGCGATGAGTGGTGGCGTCGACAGCGCCGTGGCTGCGCTGCTCATCGCCGAGGGCGGCGCCGAGCCGGTCGGCGTGACGCTAGAGCTGTGGTCAGACCCCGAGAACGACGGGGAGCTGAGCTGTTGCTCGGCGCAGGCGGTACGCGGCGCGCGCGCGCTTGCTCACGGCCTTGGCATGGCGCACCTCTCGATCGATCTGCGTGCGGAGTTCCGCGCCGGGGTCGTCACGGGCTGGCTCGAGGATCACGCCGCGGGGCTGACGCCCAATCCGTGCGTGCGCTGCAACGGCAGCGTGCGCCTGGACGCGATGCTCGAGCTCGCCGACCGTCTCGGGTCAGAGACACTCGCCACGGGTCACTACGCGCGCGTGAGCGGCGAGGCGCCAGAGCCGCTGCTGCGCACCGCCGCCGACCTCGCGAAGGATCAGAGCTACGTGCTCTGCGGCCTGGCCGCGAGCTCGCTCGCGCGCCTGCGCTTCCCGCTCGGCGAGCTGCACAAGCCGCAGGTGCGTGAGCTGGCCCAGCGCGCCGGCATGGCAGTAGCGGGCAAGCGCGACTCACAGGATCTCTGCTTCCTCGCCGGCACCCGCCAGAGCGCCTTCCTGGAGCGCCACGCGGGCCTCGGCAGGCGTCCGGGAGCGATACTCGACGAGCGCGGCGAGACCCTCGGCGAGCACGCTGGCGCGCACGTCTACACCGTCGGCCAGCGCCACGGTCTCGGGATCTCCGCGCCCGAGCCGCTGTATGTGCTGTCCACCGACTCGATCGCCAACACCGTCACCGTCGGGCCGCGCGAACGGCTGCTGGCGCGCGAGTTGATCGTCGGCGGGGCGATCCTGCACCGCGACGCGGGCGCCGTCGACGGAGTGCGCGTGCGCGCGCACGGCCGGCGCTTCCCCTGCCGCGTGCCCGAGCCGCGGGCGGCCGGATGGCACGAGCGCCTGCGGCTGGAGCTCGCGGAGCCGGCCGAGCGTACCGCTCCCGGCCAGGTGGCCTGCCTGTACCGCGGCGAGGTCGTCGTCGGCTACGGAACGATCGCGGCCTAGCGCCGCGCACGCGGCCTAAGATGCCACCCAGGATGACCTCAGATGAGATCCGCGAGCGCTACCTGAGCTTCTTCGAGGAGCGCGGCCATACGCGCATCTCATCGGCATCGCTCGTGCCCTCCGCGCATGACCCCTCGGCGCTGTTGACGGTCGCCGGCATGCATCCCCTGAAGCCGTTCTTCCTCGGCCGGCAGATGCCTCCGGCGTCGCGCCTGACGAGCTGCCAGAAGGTCTTTCGCACGGTCGACATCGACAACGTCGGCAACACCGCCAGGCACCTCACCTTCTTTGAGATGCTCGGCAACTTCTCCTTCGGCGACTACTTCAAGCACGAAGCGATCGCACTCGCCTGGGAGCTCTCGCGCGAGGTGTTCGGCTTCCCCGAGCAGGACATCTGGGTCACGGTCTTCGAAGGTGACGAGGGTCTCGGGCTCGGTCCCGACGAGGAGGCGATCGCGCGCTGGCTGGAGCTCGGCGTCCCCCCGGAGCGGATCGTGCGCTGCCCGCGCTCTGAGAACTTCTGGCAGGCCGGTCCGTCGGGCCCGTGCGGCCCGTGCTCGGAGCTCTACATCGACCGGGGCCTGGACCACGGCGCGCCGGCGGACCTTCCCGGGGGGGAGAACGAGCGCTTTCTGGAGTACTGGAACCTGGTGTTTATGCAGTACGAGCAGCAGCCCTCCGACAACGGCGCGAGCGCGTCGCTGAAGCCACTGCCGGCGAACAACATCGACACGGGCCTCGGCCTGAACCGCATGGCCGCGATCCTGCAGGGCAAGGAGTCGGTGTTCGAGACCGATCAGTTCCAGCCGCTGATCGAGCTCGGCGAGGAGCTCTCGGGCAGGCGCTACCTGCAGGACTTCCAGACCGACCGTGCCATGCGCATCCTCGCCGACCACACCCGCGCGATGACGTTCCTCACCGCCGACGGCGTCGTTCCCTCAAACGAGGACCGCGGCTACGTGCTGCGCCGCGTCATGCGCCGCGCGATCCAGCAGGGCCGCGCGCTCGATCTCGCGCCCGGCTTTTTGAGCAGCTACGCGGCGCGCGTGCGCGAGCTGATGGCCGGCGCCTATCCCGAGCTGCACGAGCAGGCCGATGCGACGGACATGTGGCTCGCCGCCGAGGAGGAGGGTTTCGGGCGCACCTTGGCCCAGGGCATGAGCACGCTGCGCGGCTACATCGATCAGGCGCGCGCGCGCGAGCAGACGGCGGTGGCCGCCGAGGAGGTGTTCCGCCTGCACGACACCTTCGGCTTTCCCTACGACATGACCAGCGAGCTGCTCGCCGAGGAGGGACTCTCGATCGAGGGCGACTTCGAGAGCTTGATGGAGGAGCAGCGTGCGCGCGGGCGTGCCGTCAGCGTCGGCGCCGGGGTCGGCGCGGGCGCCCCCGCGAATGGCTCCGCTGAGCAGCTGATACGCGAGCTCACCGACGAGGCGGGGCACGCCACGCGCTTCACGGGCTATGAGACACAGGAGCAGCAGACCACCGTCGCGGCGGCGCGCGAGATCTCCAGCGGTGACGGCGACGGCGAGGCGCGTCGCTACCTGCTGAAGCTCGCCGAGTCTCCCTTCTACGCGGCGGGAGGAGGCCAGATCGCCGATACGGGCACGATCGAGTGCGAGGGCGGTGACTGTCGCGCTGCGGTCACGAACGTGATCCGACGCGGCGAGGATCAGCTCGTCGAAGTGCAACTCGAGCGAGGAGAGTTGGAGGCCGGCGGGCAGGTGAATGCCCGCGTCGAGCGCAGCGCGCGACACGCGACCGAGTGCAATCACACAGCCACCCACCTGCTGCAGGCGGCGCTGCGCGATCGCGTCGGCAGCCACGTGCGCCAGGCCGGCTCCTACGTAGGTCCGGACAAGCTGCGCTTCGATTTCAGCCACGGCCAGGCGCTGAGCGCGGCCGAGCTCCGCGACGTGGAGGACCGCGTCAACGAGTGGATCGCCCGCAACGATCCCGTGCGCCCGATCACGACCACGCTCGACGAGGCGCGGCGACTCGGCGCGATGGCGCTCTTCGGCGAGAAGTATGGCGATGTCGTGCGCATGGTCCAGATCGGCGAGGGCGAGCATTCGCGCGAGCTGTGCGGGGGCACCCATGTGCGCAGCACCGCCGAGATCGGCCCCTTCCGCATCCTCAGCGAGACCTCGAGCTCAGCCAACGTTCGGCGTATCGAGGCGCTCACCGGCCCGGCGGCCGTGGAGCTGCTGCGTGAGCACGACCGCCTGCTGCTGGAGATCGCCGGGGAGCTGCGCGGCCGCCCCGAGGACGCTCCCGCGGCGGTGAGGGCGCTTGCCACCGAGCGCAAGCGCCTGGAGAAGGAGCTCAAGCAAGCGGGAGGGGGCGGCGCGGCGAGTGGCGGCGTCGATCTCGAGCAGCTCGTCGGGCAGGCCGAGCAGATCGAGAATGCGACCGTGCTCGCGACGACGGTGCAGGTCCCAGACGCAAAGGCGCTGCTTGAGACCGTCGATCACCTCAAGGGACGGATTGCCGACGCGGCGATCCTGCTCGGCGCCGTCGGCGCCGTCGGCGACGGTCGCGTGAATCTCGTGGTGAGCGTCTCTCCTTTGCTCGTCGAACGCGGGGTCAAGGCCGGCGAGATCGTGAAGATCGCCGCCGCGCTCGTCGGCGGCGGGGGAGGCGGTCGCGACACGATGGCCCAGGCTGGCGGGCGTGATCCTGAGCAGCTCCCTGCGGCGATCGAAGCCGGTCGCGCCGCGATAGCCGCCGCCCTGGCCTCACACTGAGGCGCCGTGCGGGTCTTGGCGTTGGACTACGGCAGCGCGCGCTGCGGCTGCGCCGTGAGCGATCCGACCGGCACGATCGTGACGCCGCTTGAGACGGTCGAGCGTCCGGCCAGCAAGCGCGGAATCGCGCGACTGTGCGAGCTCGTTCAGGAGCGCGAGATCGCGCGCGTGGTTGTCGGGCTGCCGCTCTCCCTCAGCGGCGCCGACACCGACCAGACGCGCGAGACGCGTGCCTTCGCAAAGCGACTCTCCTCGCGGCTGGGGAGTGAGACTCCGGTAGAGATGCACGACGAGCGCTTCACCACCCGCATGGCCCAGCGCATGGAGGGCTCCTTCAGCGCGAGTGAGGACTCCCGCGCTGCGGCTCATCTACTGGAGAGTTGGCTCGCGACGCAATCGCGTTAGGGTCCCGGTTCTTGTCTCGCGACGACCGATCACGACCAGGGCGCGAACGCACCTCCGAGGAGCGCGAGCGCGATCGCGAAGAACGCGCTCTGCGGCGTGCACAGCGCGCGGGCGACCCCGTAGAGCCGTCGCCGGCCGCGGAATCCTCGCCGACCGCGGAGGCGCCCTCGGCGGTGGAGTCGGTCCCGCCCGGCGAGTCGCTCTCGGCTGCGGATTCCGGCCCGCCGGCTCGGCCGAGCCGGCC
>JACDGG010000122.1 GCA_013815355.1 Solirubrobacterales bacterium | reverse complement strand
GCCGTGATCCCCGCCACGCCAGCCAACGTCGGCGTCTTCCAGGCCGCATGCGTGGCCGTGCTCGTCGGTGCCTACCACGTCTCTACCCCCGACGCGATCGCCTACGGAATCGTGCTGCAGGTCGTCGAGGTCGCAACCGCCGTGATCATGGGACTGCCGGCGCTCGTCAACGAGGGGCTCTCGTGGCGCGACGTGCGCTTGCGCACGATGCACGCCGCACCGGTCACGCTCGGGCCGCTGCCCTCGGCGGCTCACACGCTCGCCCGCGCCGGCGCCGAGACCTAGCCGCGCAGGCATCTGCACGCCGGCGGCGTATGCAACCGGGGATGGCCGACGCCTGGGTCTACATGCTGCGCTGCGCCGACGGCTCGCTCTACACCGGCTGGAGCACCGACGTGGAGCGGCGCCTGAAACGTCACCGCAGCGGCAGGGCCTCGCGCTACACGGCGAGCCGCCTCCCGGTCGAGCTCGCGCTGGAGCTGCAGATGCCCGACCGCAGCGCGGCCAGGCGCGAGGAGGCACGCATCAAAGGCCTCGATCGCGCTGCAAAGCTCGCGCTGATCGCCGCCGCGGCGAGCGCTTCCGGCGTCTCCGTCGCCGGTCGCGACGGGGTGGGCGCGCCCGTTCGGGCATGATGGGGGTATGGCTTCACGACCTCCGGCGCGCAGCGTCAAGATCTCAGAGGACGAGCGGACCGGTTGGTCATCGGATCGCCCGCGCCGCGACGGCGCGCCGCCACGGCCCGCTGACCTCACCGTCCACTGCCGCGTGCTCGCGCCCGCCGACCGCCTGCGCTACTCGCCGGGCAGCCTGCTCGTGGTCGTCTCCGCCTCCGCCTCCGAGCGCGACGGGTTCCTCGACCGCCTGATCGAGGACCGCGCGGCGCTGCTCTCACTCGACAAGGTTCGCGCGTTGCTCGCCGGGCGCGTGCCCGAGGAGGAGCTCCCCGCGCGTGCCGAGGAGCTGCTGCTCGCCGCCGTCTCAAAGCGCCTTGAGAACCGCGAGACGGTCGTGCTCGCGGCCGCGAGCCTGGAGCCGGGCGAGCGCGAGCCGTTCCTGCGTATGGCCGCAGCGCTAAAACGTCCGCGCCACCTGATCCTGCTCGAGATCGCCCGCGACCAGGTCGCCGAGGAGGATCTCGCCGCGCTCAACGAGCTGCGCCGCGCGCTCGACTCCAGCGAGCTCGGCGCCGAGGGCTTTCAGACGGCGCTGCGTCTTGGCGGAGGCACGGCCTCGGAGGTCAAGCGCATCCTCTTCCGCCCGCCTCCGCGCGAAGACTCCTAGCTGCGCGGAGCGACCCGCGCGCGTTGCAGGGCTTCAGGCCGTGGGCGCCACGGCCGATAGGCCAGGCGTGAAGAGCTCGCAGGGGGTGCAGTTCGCAGCGATCGAAGCCGGTCTCGCGCGCCGCGAGGCGCTACGGGTGGCGCCTTCGCACACGCGCCTGATCGATGCACGGCTTGTGCGCGCAGAGCTCGTGAGGTTGCGCGGCCCGCACGCGGCGAGCGGCGCTCACACCTCGCGCAGGGCACGTCCGGCCCTGCCCGAACGCGTCTAGGAGGCGCCCTCGCCGGCGAGGGCCGGCTCATCCTCGGATTCCACGGCGCCCTGCGGCGGGTCCTCGTCGTCGAGCACCGGCGCGCCGGCGCCGGTGGCGCAGGCAAGCGAGGGGTCGCGGGTCGAGCCCATGATCACGTCATCGGGCGAGCCGGATGGGAGCAGGCGTCCCTGGCGCGTGCCGAAGTAGATCGCCTGGGGGTGATGGGCGATCAGGGCGAGCGTCGACTGCTCGGGCTCGGGGGCGTAGCCGTCGGTGATAGTCATGCCGATCTGGGATAGGTCGAGGAGCTGCTCGACCTTCAGGTGCTCGGACTGCTCGGGCACCGCCGGGTAGCCCCACGAGTAGCGCCGCCCCTGCGTCGCCCCGATGCCGAGCATCTCGCGCGCGCGGTAGTGCAGCCACTCCGCGAGGCCCTCGGCGGTCTGCACGCCGAGACCGTGCACGAACAGCTGCTCGGCGAACTCTCCCTCGGCCTCGAGCTTGGCCATCAACTCCGTGACCTCGCCGCCGACGGTGACGGCCTGCACCGCGATCACGTCGAGCTTGGCGGGAGGCGCCCCGTCCACGGCGGGGCGGTAGAAGTCGGCCAGGCAGATGCGGTCACCCTTCGGCTGGCGCGGGCATACGAAGCGGGTCAGCTCGCGCGTGCGCTCCTCGGGGTCGAGCAGCACTATGTCGTTGCCGAGCGAGTAGCAGGGGAAGAAGCCGAGCAGCGCGCGCGGGTGCAGGTAGCTCTGCTCGCGCCACATGCGCTCCAGGCGCGGGCAGAAGTCATCGCTCAGAAGCGTCTGCCAGGCCTCGCCTTTGACGCCGCGCCCGCCCCAGTGCAGCTTGAACAGCACGTGCGTGTCGAGGTGGCGATAGACCTCTTCGAGGTCGACCTCGATCTCGCGCACGCCCCAGAAGGGGGGCGCCGGGATCGGCACCTCGGTGTCGGCGGCGGAGCGCACCGAGTCATCGGCGAAGTTGAGGTTCTCGACGGGCTCCTCGCCCTTCTCGCGGAATGCCGTTGCTCCGGCGCGGAGCTTCTCCACGAGCGCGCTGTGCGCCTGCTCGTCGATCAGCTGGTCCATCACCGCAAGGCCCTCGAAGGCGTCCTTGCAGTAGAAGACGCCCGGCTCATATTGCTCGTCAGAGTCTTTGCCGCCTGGATAGAGCGCGCGATAGGAGAAGGCGCGGTTGATCGCCGCGCCGCCGATCAGCACGGGGTACTCGAGTTGCTTGGCGTGCAGCTCCTGGATGCAGGCCGGCATCTGCTTGGAGGTCGAGACGAGCAGCGCGGAGAGGCCGATCGCGGTCGCCTTGTGCTCGACCGCTGCGTCCACGATCGTCTGAATCGGAACCTGCTTTCCGAGGTCAACGACCGTGTAGCCGTTGTTCGTGAGGATCGTGTTGACGAGCGACTTGCCGATGTCGTGAACGTCGCCAAACACCGTCGCGAGCACGACTGTGCCCTTCGTGTAGCCCTCGATCTTGTCGAGGTATTTCTCGAGCTGCGCGACGGCCTTCTTCATCACCTCGGCCGACTGCAGCACGAACGGCAGGATCAGTTCGCCGGCGCCGAACTTGTCGCCGACCTCTTTCATCGCGGGCAGCAGCACCTCGTTGAGCGTCGGCACGGCGCCGATCTTCTCCACGCTCTGATCGATCCAGTCCTCCACTCCCTCCTTGCGACGGCGCAGGATGTGGAAGTGCAGCGCCTGCTCGGGCTCCATGCCCTCGGTCGGGTCCGCCGCGCTCTGCGTCTCGGACTCGCCCTGGGACTCGAAATGGGCGATGAAGCGCTCGAGCGCATCCTCGCGGCGGTTGAATACGAGATCGTCGGCCAGCTCGCGCTCGACGTCTGAGATCTCCGAGTAGGGGGTGATGTGGTTGGGGTTGACCATCGCCAGGTCCAGGCCCGCATCGACGCAGTGGTGCAGGAACACCGAGTTGAGCACCGCGCGCGCTCCCGGGGAGACTCCGAAGGACACGTTGGATACGCCGAGCGAGGTCTTGACGTGGGGGATCTGCTCCTTGATCGCTTTGATGCCCGCGATCGTCTCGACCGCCGAGGGGCGCCACTCCTCATCGCCGGTCGTCAGCGTGAAGGTCAGACAGTCGAAGATCAACAGCTCGGGGTCCAGGCCGTGCTCCTCGCAGCAGAGGTCGCGGATGCGCTCTGCGATCTCGACCTTGCGCTCAGCAGTCTTTGCCATCCCGACCTCGTCGATCGTCAGCGCGATCAGCGCCGCGCCGTGGGCGAGCGCGACGGGCACGACGCGGTCGAGCTTCTCGCGCCCGGCCTCGAGGTTGACGGAGTTGACGATCGCCCGTCCGGGGATCTGCTCCAGGGTGCGTTCGATCACCTCGGGCTCGGTCGAGTCGATCTGGATGGGGGAGGGCTGGGTGAGCGAAACCTTCTTGGCCAGCAGGCGCATCTGTTCGTCCTCGTCGGAGCGCTCGGTCAGCGCCACGCACAGGTCGAGCACATGCGCGCCGCCGCTGACCTGGTCCTCGGCGATCTGCAGAAGGCCGTCGTAGTCGTCGGCGAGCAAGAGCTCCTTGGCCTTGCGCGAGCCCTGCGAGTTGACGCGCTCGCCGACCATGCTCGGACGCGGCTCCTGCACGAGCGGGGTCGCAGCGATCATCGAGGAGAGATGCGGCGGGCGGGGGGCGGGGCGTGGGCTGACCTTGCGCCCGCCGACACGCTCGACGATCGCCGCGATGTGCGCGGGCGTCGTGCCGCAGCAGCCGCCGACCACGCCGACGCCGTAGCGCTCGACGAACTCCTTCAGCGCCTCCGCCAGTGGCTCCGGCTTCTCCGGAAAGATCGTCTCGCCGTCGGGGCCCTGCAGCGGCAGCCCGGCATTGGGGATGCAGGCGACCGGCACGGGGCAGAGCTCGCCGAGGAAGCGGATCGCGTCGCGCATGTCCTCCGGCCCCGTCGAGCAGTTCAGGCCGATCACATCCACCTTCAGCGCCTCGAGCGTGGCGAGCACGGCTGAGATGTCCGTGCCGAGCAGCATCTTGCCGCCGTTGGGCAGCAGCGAGACAGAGGTGTGGATCGGCAGCGCGCGACCGGTGCTCTTGAACGCCGCGCGCGCGCCGAACACGGCGGCCTTGACCTCGAGGATGTCCTGTGCGGTCTCGATGATCAGCAGGTCCACGCCGCCGTCGATCAGCCCGGCGGCCTGCTCGGTGAAGACCTCGACCAGCTCGCCGAAGCGGATCTGCCCGAGCGAGGCCTCCTCGGAGGCGGGCAGGAAGCCGGTCGGGCCGATCGAGCCCGCCACGTAGCGGTGCTCGCCCGCGGCCTTGCGCGCGATTTCGGCAGCCTTCGTGTTGATCTCGACCGTGTAGTCGGCCAGGCCCCACTCCTCGAGCTTGATGCGCGAGGCCTGGAAGGTGTCGGTCTCGAGCACTTCGGCGCCGGCCTCGAGCATCGAGGTGTGCACGCCCTCGATTACGTCGGGACGGTTGAGGATCAACGCCTCGTGGCACTTGCCGGGCAGCCCACCGTAGTCCTCGCTCGTGAGCTCGAACTGCTCCAGGGTGGCTCCCATGCCGCCGTCGTAGACGACGACGTGCTCGGAGATCGCTTTGAGGTAGTCGCGGGCCATCAAGCAATGCTAGCGATGGGCTGTTGGCCGCCGCTGCCGGGCTCGAGGCTCAGCGCGGCGCGTTCGCCACGCCCAGGCTCAGCAGCCAGCGCGCGTGCTCGAGCAGCCGTTCAGGGGGGAAGCGGCGGGGGTCGGTCAGGAGCAGGCGCGCATACTCGTCTGATATCGCCGAGAGCACTCGCGCGGTCAGCTCCGCGTCCGGTGCGACGCCGCTGCCCGTCAGCGCGGACCCTACCGCCAGGGTGAGGGCGTCGAGAACCGTCTCGCGACCATTCGCGATGCTCTCGTGGAGGGCCTTGGGGGCGCCCTCGGGCGGGATCAGGATCAGGCGCCATGTGCTCGGCTGGTTCTGGACTGCGAGCAGGTAGGCGCGCAGGCTCTCGAGCATCACGGCCGATCGATCGCCGTCAGAGGGCTCGGGCAGCGCCGTCTGGGATACCTGCGCGAGCGCCCGCGAGGTCTCGCGCTCGATGACGGCCTCGAGCACCGCGTGGAGGTCGGGGAAATGCTGGTAGACGCTCGCGCGTGTGACTCCGGCGCTGCGCGCTATGGACTCGATCGACACGCCGTGGAAGCCGCGCTCACCCACGAGCCGTGTCGCGGCGTCGAGCAGCTGAGCCCGGCGCGCGGCGGCGCTCATCCGCGGTGCCCGTGTGTGGGACATTGCGAACCCTATGTTACGCTACCGTTACTAGGAGGCGAGTGAATCGAAGGCCGGCGAGGAGCCACGGAATGAGCAGCAGCGAGACGCATGCGAAAGTGATCATCGTCGGCGCGGGGTTCTCCGGCCTCGGCCTGGCGATCCAGCTCAAGCAGCGAGGATCTCAGGACTTCCTGGTGCTCGAGCGCGCCGAGGACGTCGGTGGCACCTGGACCGCCAACACCTACCCCGGCTGCACCTGCGACATCCCGTCGCACCTGTACTCGTTCTCCTTCGCCCCCAACCCCAACTGGTCGGCGACCTACTCCCCCCAGCCGGAGATCCGTGACTACCTGCGGCGCTGCGCAGACCGATACGCGGTCCGTGGGCACGTGCGCACCGGCGTCGCCGTCGAGAGCGCGACGTGGCGGGAGGAGACGCAGGTGTGGGAGCTGCAGACCAGCGCGGGGAGCTACACGGCAGACGTGCTGGTGAGCGCGATGGGTCCCCTGACCGAGCCAAAGCTGCCCGACGTGGCCGGACTCGCCGACTTCGAGGGCAAGGTCATGCACTCGGCGCGCTGGGACCACGAATATGACCTGCACGGCAAGCGCGTGGCCTCGATCGGCACCGGCGCGTCTGCGATCCAGTACGTTCCGGAGATCGCTCCCGTCGTCGAGGAGCTCTACGTGTTCCAACGCACCGCGCCGTGGATCATGCCGCACGGAAACCGACCGCTCACGAGCTTCGAGCAGCGTCTCTATCGGCGTCTCCCGCGGGCGCAGCGAATCGTTCGTAGCGCCGTCTACGCGAGCCGCGAGCTCCTGGTGCTGGGCTTCGCAAAGCAGCCGAAGCTGATGAAGCTGCTCGAGCGGCTCTCTCGCTCGCACATGCGCAGGCAGATCACCGACGAGCAGCTTCGCGAGCGAGTGACTCCCGACTACACGCTCGGCTGCAAGCGGATCATCCCGTCGAACAGCTGGTATCCGACGCTCACACGGCCCAACGTGGAGCTCGTCGCATCCGGCCTGCGCGAGGTTCGCGCACGCTCGGTCGTCGACTCCGAGGGCGTCGAGCGCGACGTGGACGCGATCGTCCTCGGTACCGGCTACCACGTCACCGACATGCCCGCCGCCTACCAGGTCCGCGGGCGCGACGGTGTGCTGCTCGACGAGGCGTGGCAGGGCAGCCCGAGGGCGTACCTCGGGACCGCGGTCCCAGGCTTCCCGAACTTCTTCATGCTGCTCGGACCCAACACCGGGCTCGGGCACGGCTCGATGGTCTACATGATCGAGGCCCAGATCGCACACCTCAGCAATGCGATCGGCGCAATCGAGGACGCCGGCGCAAGTGTGATCGAGGTTCGTCGTGAGGCCAACGAGGCGTTCAACCGGGAAGTCGACGAGCACATGCGCGGCACGGTCTGGGATCTCGGGGGCTGCTCGAGCTTCTACCTCGACAGGACGGGGCGCAACGCGACGCTCTGGCCGGACTGGACGTGGCGGTTTCGACGGCTGGCCGCTGACCCCGACCTGAGCGCCTATCGTCTCTCCAGCGGCAAGCCTGCCGTCACTCACGCATGATCTGCTCAGGACACACAAGATGAAGGCCGTCGGCTGCCAGGAGGCGCAGCTTCGGGTGGTGGACGTGCCCTCGCCCGAGCCGCGCGAGGGCCAGGTCCTGATCGACGTGCTCCGCTGCGGCATCTGCGGTTCAGATCTTCACGCGCGCCACCACTGCGACGAGCTCGCCGGAGTGCTCGCGCAGGCCGGCTACGACGGCTTCATGCGATCCAACGAACAGATCGTGTTCGGTCACGAGTTCTGCGGCACGGTGGCCGAACACGGCCCCGGCTGCCGCAAGGACACTCCGACAGGGACACCCGTGGTCGCCCTACCGCTGCTCCGCCAGGGCGGCGATGTACACGCGACCGGGCTCTCACACGCAGCACCCGGTGCCTACGCCGAGCAGCTCGTCGTCCAGGAGTCACTGATGATGGCGGTGCCGAATGGGCTGAGCCCCGAGCTCGCGGCGCTGACCGAGCCGATGGCGATCGCCTGGCACGCGGTGCGCCGCGGCGAGGTCAAGAAGCGCACTGTCGCGATCGTGATCGGGTGCGGGCCGATCGGCCTCGCAGTGATCAGCATGCTCAAGGCACGCGGCGTACGAACGGTGATCGCCAGCGACTTCGCGGCCGGGCGCCGGGCACTCGCGCGCGCGTGTGGCGCAGACCTGGTGGTCGATCCCTCCGAGGGCTCCCCCTACGCGACATCCGCCGAGCACGATCACCTCACCACGATTCCCGCCGCGGTCGAGCTCGCGCTCGGCACGATGGAGAAACTCCAGCGTACGCCGATCCCCTGGCAGCACGTATGGCGCGCCGCCGACGGCTTGGGAATCAAGCCGAAGCATCCCGTCATCTTCGAGTGCGTGGGCGTCCCCGGTGTGCTCGATGAAATCATCGCGAGCGCGCCTCTGTTCTCACGCATCGTCGGCGTCGGCGTCTGCATGGGCGATGACACGGTCCGCCCGGCGATGGCGATCAACAAGGAGATCGAAGTGCGGTTCGTGGTCGGCTACACCCCGCTCGAGTTCCGCGACACGCTTCACATGCTCGCGGAGGGGAAGGTGCGTGGCGCACCGCTGCTCACGGGCACGGTCGGCCTGTCCGGCGTCGAGGCGGCCTTCGACGCGCTGGCCGACCCGGAAGCTCACGCCAAGATCCTGATCGACCCAAAGAGCCAAGCCGTGGCGCCCGAGCCTCCTGCGGGGTGAGATGGCGGCACGACGCAAGGCCGAGTCCCCCCTGTGGTGTCCGCGCGCACGCGGCC
>JACDGG010000121.1 GCA_013815355.1 Solirubrobacterales bacterium | reverse complement strand
GCGCCGAGCCGCGCCGCCGTTCAGCTGGCGACGTTCGCCTCGGGTCGGTGAGTCGAGCTCGGCAACCGCGTAGTGCCACCCTCGGCACGTCGGCTCAGCCGCCGGTGAGCGAGGCGAGCAGCTGCGGCGCTTCGCGCGCCATCCGCGAGCGCGGCACGACGAGATCGAAGCTCGCCTCAAGCGCGCGCCGGCGAACGTCGGCGTCGACGTGTGAGTAGTAGGCGAGCGTCGCTGTCGCATCGAGCAGGCCGTCGGAGCGCAGCGCGATCAGCGCGGCGATTCCGTCGAGGTCGGGATCGGTGAGGTCGACGAGCAGCACCTCCGGTCGCAGCCAGGCGTCTGCGAGGCGCTCGCGGACGAGCGCCTCGGTGGCGAGCAGCTCGACCTGTGCGCCCGCGGCCGTAAGGCTCGCCTGCACCCGTGATCCGAACATGAGATCGGCGCTGAGCACCGCGACGCGTGCCATCGCTACTGCGAGCGCAGGCGGCGAAACTCTTCGCGCGCCGACTGCGGGCGACCCCACATCTGCCTGACCTCGACGCGCCCGCTGCGCGTCTCGCGCAGCGCGAGCTCCCCGTCGAAGCCGGCGTCGTCGAGCAGCGCCAGGGCGCCGTGGACCGTCTGGGCGGATGCCGCGTGACCGAAGGTGTGGGCCACGAGCAGGCGCCAGTGCCAGTCGTGGTGGGAGTAGGGCCGCGCGTTGCACGTCGCGAGATACAGAGCCGCCTCGACGTAGCGCGACTCATCGGCGATGCGCATGTCCAGCTCGAGGTCCGTCCAATCCTCCGGCAGCGAGTCGACGATGCGCTGGAAGCTGTCGGCGAGGCCCATTGCCGGGAAGCCTAGCGCGGCTATTCTCGAAGCAGTGCCCGGCACCGACACGCATTCACGCGACCAAGAGCACGAGACGCTCGTGAGCAGCTGCGGGCTCCTCGACCGCTCCGAGCGAGGCAAGCTGGCGCTGAGAGGAACCGGCGCCGTCGAGTTTCTCAACGGCCAGGTGACCAACGAGCTCGCCACGCTCGCGCCGGGCGAGGGCTGCTACGCGGCCTTTCTTACGCACAAGGGCAAGATGCTCGGCGATGTGCGCATCCTCGCCGTCGGCGAGGATCGCGAGGCGGCCCCAACAGAGCTGCTGCTCGACACCGAGCGCGCGAGCCTGCAGGCGCTGTTCGACATGATCCGCCGCTTCAAGGTCGGCTATGAGGTTGAGCTGCACAAGCGCACGCTCGAGTGCGGGCTGCTGTCGCTGATCGGGCCGCGCGCGCTTGCGATCCTCAGCGCCGAGGCCGGTGAGATCGTCGAGCGCGAGCATGCGCACCGCGCGATCGAGATTGCCTCGATCCCCGCCCGCGCCGTGCGCAGCGACGTCGGCGTCGACCTGCTCTGCGCGGCCGCTGACACCGCGGCGCTCGCCGCCGAGCTGCGCGAGCGCGGAGCCGAGGACGTCGGCGAGCAGGCGGCCGAGTGCGTGCGCATCGAACATGGCCGCCCCCGCTACGGCATTGACCTCGACGACAGCGTCATCCCGCAGGAGGCGGGGCTCAACGAGCGCGCCGTTAGCTTCACCAAGGGCTGCTACGTCGGACAGGAGACCGTCGCGCGCCTCCACTACAAGGGCAAGCCCAACCGGCACCTGCGCGGACTGGCACTCTCCGCCCCGGCCGCGCCGGGCGCCGAGCTGCGCCTTGGCGAGCGGGTCGTGGGCCAGCTCACGAGCAGCGCCGTCTCCCCCCGCCTCGGTCCGATCGGATTGGCGCTCGTGCGCCGCGAGGCCGAGCTTGGAAGCACGGTGAGCGTTGACGCGGGCGGGATCAGCGCCGAGGTGCTCGAGCTGCCCTTCTCGCTCGATTGAGACACGCGTGCTCCAGCTTCAGGGCCACAACCAGAAGATGTCGAGAATTGCCTCGACGATGGCTCCTTTGGCTGTCTGCTTCTTCGGTGGCCCTACGAGAAACGGAACGCGGCCGATCGCGGAGCGCAGGCGAGCACGCATCACATAGCCACGAGCAGCGGAAGGCGAGTCCAGCTAGCGGGAGGCATGGCTCCTCCGCCCAAGCCACAGGAAAAGAGCCTTTATGAGCTCGAACAGGAACATTGAGGAATCCTAAGGCAGAATCGCCTCCCCACACGGGATATCTGTGATGCATGACACACAGGCAATCATTGCACCATCGATATGGTTGCATGCATGCAAGCAACTCCGGTAGCGCTCCCCATCGCCCGACCCGAGCTGACGCGCGACATGTTCGCGCTGGCCGGCTACCTGTTTCGCGCCGCCAACGTGGGCACGTTCAACGCAATCGCCGAGCTCGACCTGTCCTTCACCCAGATCAAGGCGCTGTGCGCACTCGAGGCCGACGGCGAAGAGCGCTCCGTCAAGGCACTCGGCGAATCGCTCGGCGTGTCGCTGCCGGCGGTGAGCCGCGCGGTCGACGGCCTGTTCGAGCGCGGCCTCGTCGGACGTGAGGAGGCGGCCGAGGATCGCCGCATGAAGCGCGTACGGCTGACGGCTGCGGGACGCAAGGTGCCGCAAGCGCTCAACGACGCGCGTCTTTCTGCCCTGGCTGAGCTGATGGGCTCACTCGGCGAGGAGGAGGCTCAAGCGCTGCAGCACGCTCTCGAGATGATCCTCGAGCGCCGCCCCGACATCGCCGCCTACCGACCGACAGGCAAGGAGACCGACAGATGACCGAGAAAATCCGCTCGCTGCAGATGAACGAGGACAACCGCCGCTGGTGGGCGCTCGGCGCGATGTGTTTCGCCCTGTTCATGATCATGCTCGACAACACCGCGGTCAACGTGGCGTTGCCCTCGATCCAGCGCAGCCTGCACGCCTCGACCTCCTCGCTGGAGTGGACCGTCAATGCCTACACGCTCTCCTTCGCCGTGCTGCTCGTGACCGGCGGGCGCCTCGGCGACCTGTTCGGCCGACGGAAAATCTTTATCGCCGGCGTCGTCGTCTTCGCCGGCTCCAGTGCGGCAATCGGCTTCTCGACGGGCGACACCTGGCTCGTGGCCTGGCGCGCGGTGC
The DNA here is from genome assembly GCA_013815355.1 of Solirubrobacterales bacterium. GTDB lineage: Bacteria > Actinomycetota > Thermoleophilia > Solirubrobacterales > Solirubrobacteraceae > Palsa-744. The sequence continues at coordinate 5,624 of JACDGG010000121.1, read as the reverse complement.
AGGGCGTCGGCTCGGCGATGATGATGCCGGCCACGCTCTCGATCATCACGAACGCCTTCCCCCCCGCCGAGCGCGGCAAGGCGATCGGCACCTGGGCTGGCGTCTCGGCGATGGCACTTGCGATCGGGCCGGTGCTCGGCGGGCTGCTCGTGGAGAGCGTCAGCTGGCAGTCGATCTTCTTCCTCAACCTGCCCGTCGCCATCGGCGCCGTGCTGGTCTCGCTGTTCGCCGTGCGCGAGTCGCGCGATGAGACGGTCGCACAGCGGATCGACCTGCCGGGCGTCGCGACGCTCACGGTGGGGCTGGCCGCGCTCGTGCTCGCGCTCGTGGAGGGAAACAACTGGCACTGGAGCTCGGCTCGCGAGATCGCCCTGTTCGCGGTCGCGCTGGTCGGACTCGCCGCATTCGGCCTGGTCGAGCGGCGCCAGTCCTCGCCGATGGTCGACTTCAACTTCTTCCGCTCGCGCACCTTCCTGGGCGCCAACGTCGTGGCCTTCATCGTCAGCTTCGCGATGCTCGCGATGTTCTTCTTCATGGCGCTCTACATGCAGAACGTGCTGCACTACTCCCCGCTTCAGGCCGGCGTGCGCTTCCTGCCCTCGACCCTGATGATCGTGCTGATCGCGCCGATGGCCGGGCGCCTGGCCGACCGCGTGGGCCCACGGCCGCTGATCGTCTTCGGGTTGCTCGCAGTCTCCGGAGCGCTCTTCTGGCAGTCGCAGCTGACCGTCTCAAGCGGCTACGGCACGCTGCTGCCGGGCTTCATCCTGATGGGCATCGGCATGGCGTTCGTGATGTCGCCGATGAGCATGGCCGCGATGAACGCCGTCGCGCAGGCCAAGGCCGGCGTCGCCTCGGGCATCCTCTCGATGAACCGCATGGTCGGCGGCACCTTCGGCGTCGCCGTGCTCGGCGCGATGGTCGCCACGCTCGGGCGCTCGAAGATCGATCAGCTGTTGCCCGCGCTGCCCGACGCTTCGCGCGCCCGCCTCGCCGACGCGCTCGGCTCGGGCGCGGCGCCCCACGGCGTCAGCGCCCAGATCCTCGACGCCGGACAGAGCGCGTTCGTCTACGCGCTTCAGTACGGGCTGCGCCTCGGCTCTGCAGTCGCGCTGATCGGGGCTATCGCTGCCTTTGCGCTGATCGGGCGGCGCGAGGCGACACCGGTGGAGCCGGGCGAGCCGCACGCCCGGCCCGAGCTCGACGGCGCAGCGCCCGCGCCGGAGCACCGGCCCCAGCGCGAGGTGATCCACGCCTGAGGGCGCGATCAGGCGCTGCCGCTCGGCCTCGTCGACGTCAAGGTCACCGCGCTCGGAGAGGACTGGTCGGGCCTGCGGCTCGTGTGGCGCAAGGAGCGGCGCGAGCTCCGCCACACCCCGAAGGCCACCCCGGGGTAGGATTGGGTGCCGATCCCCTGACCCCGACAGACGAGGTTCCAGAGCAAGTGGCAATCGATCTTCAACAAGTCTCATCCGTAGACGTCGAGCCGGGCGAGCTGCCCAAGACGATGGCCGCCTGGGTCATCCGCGAGGAGCGCTACGGCGAACCAAAGGACGCCTTCCAGCTCGAGGAGATCGAGGTCCCCGAGCCCGGCGCGTTCGAGGTGATCGTGCGCGTTATGGCCGCGGGCGTGAACTACAACAACGTGTGGGCCGCGCTCGGCAAGCCGGTGTCGGTGATGCGCTACGGCGATCACCCGGAGTTCGGCCACCACATCGGCGGCTCCGACGCCTCCGGCGTGGTCTGGAAGGTCGGCGCGGGCGTGACGCGCTGGAAGCCGGGCGATGAGGTTGTGGTGCACTGCAACCAGGCCTCCTACGAGGACCCCGAGGTACATGGCCTTGACCCGATGGCAGCGCCCTCGCAGAAGATCTGGGGCTATGAGACGACCTGGGGCTCCTTCGCGCAGTTCACGAAGGTCCAGGCTCAGCAGCTTCTGCCGAAGCCCCACGCGCTGACGTGGGAGGAGGCGGCCTCCTACGGCCTCGTGTACTTCACCGCTTACCGCATGCTGATCACCCGCTGCAAACTGCAGGCCGGCCAGAAGGTGCTGATCTGGGGCGCCGCCGGTGGCCTCGGCGTGTTCGCGACGCAGATCTGCGCCGCGGCCGGAGCGCACAGCGTCGGCGTCGTCTCCTCACCTGAGAAGGGCGAGCTCGTCAAGCGCCTCGGCGCCGTGGATTACATCAACCGGGGCGACTTCGACGGGATGATGCGCAAGGGCGGCGAGAGCGATGAGGAGGAGGCCGAACGCTTCAAGATCTCACGCGGCTTCGCCAAGCGCGTCAAGGAGCTGCTCGGCGACGCGCCGGACATCGTCTTCGAGCACGTCGGCAAAGCGACGTTCCCGACCTCGGTGTTCACCGTCAAGCCGTTCGGCAAAGTCGTCATCTGCGCGGGCACCACGGGCCTCGATCTCGACTTCAACGTGGCCTACCTGTGGATGCGCCAGAAGGAGATCCTCGGCTCGCACTTCGCCAACGCGTATGAGTGCACGAAGGCCAACGAGCTGATCGAGAGCGCTCAGATTCGCCCGGTCCTGTGGCGCACGCTGGGCTTTGAGGGCGTCGCCGAAGCCCACCAGTTGATGCTCGAAAACAAGCATCTCGGCAAGATCTCGATCCTCGTCGGCGCCGACGGAGAGGGCCAGGGCAAGACGGCCGACGGTCCCGGCGCGATCCACGCGGAGGTGGGCGCCTGATGGCCGGCACGGTGATCGTCCCCTGGTATGCGACGGGGTTCCGTGCGGATGCCCTCGAGCAGGAGCTGGGCGACCTCGCCGCCACGGCGCTGCGCTACGGCGCCACCTCCTACGGCGTCTACCGCTCGCGCGATGATCGCTACCGCTTCCAGCAGCTCGCCGCCTTCGAGGAGAAACTCGGCTGGGAACGCTATTGGGAAGGTCCTGAGATGACCTACTTCCGCACCGCGCACTCGAGCTGGTATCAGGTGCCCGTGCTCTACGGCTGGTGGGATCTGAGCTCAAGCGGCGCGATCCTGGGCACCGCCGCGGCCGGCAACGGCCACGGCAACGGCGTCAAGACGGGCGGGAGCGCTTAGCCCTGCTCGAGGGGGGCCATGGTGAGTCCTGCCCCCTTGAGCTGCTCCCAGTAGTGCTCCGCCGTCTCCTGGTGGCCGCTGTAGACGACGGCGCGGCCGGAGCTGTGGATCACGTTTGCGATCTCCATACCCCGCGCGAGCGTGACCCCTGGGATGAAGCGCGCGAGCGTGCGCGCCACATGCTCGAAGGTGTTGTGGCTGTCGTTGCGCACGATCACCCGCCACTCGCCGCCCAGGCCGGTGCCGGGTCCGCCGATGCGCGGAGCCTCAAGCGTCTGATCCATCGCCGAGAGGATAAAGCTCGCGGCGCGACCGTACAATGACTCCCATGAGCGCCGAGAACCCGCCGCGCCTGCCCGAGCGCGATCGCCCATGGATGATGCGCACCTACGCCGGGCATTCCACCGCGAAGGCATCGAACGAGCTCTACCGGGGCAACCTGGCCAAGGGCCAGACGGGCCTCTCGATCGCCTTCGACCTGCCGACCCAGACGGGCTATGACCCCGACGACGAGCTGGCCAAGGGCGAGGTCGGCAAGGTCGGCGTGCCGATCTCCCATCGCGGCGACATGGCCGCGCTGATGGACGGCATCCCGCTCGGGGAGATGAACACCTCGATGACGATCAACGCGACCGCCGCGTGGCTGTTGGCGCTCTACATCGTCGCCGCCGAGGAGCAGGGCGTCGCGCAGGAGCAGCTTCAGGGCACGACCCAGAACGACATCATCAAGGAGTTCCTGGCGCGCGGCACCTACGCCTTCCCGCCGGCGCCCTCGATGCGGCTGATCGCCGACATGATCGCCTACACGGTCGAGCATGTCCCCAAGTGGAACCCGATCAACATCTGCTCCTACCACCTGCAGGAGGCCGGCGCGACGCCGGTGCAGGAGATTGCCTACGCGATGAGCAACGCGATCGCCGTGCTCGATGCCGCGCGCGAGCGCGTTGGGCGCGCGCCCAACGGCGAGGCGCTTATGGAACAGGTCTTTGGGCGCATCTCCTTCTTCGTCAACGCCGGCGTGCGCTTCATCGAGGAGCACGCCAAGCTGCGTGCGATGTCGATCCTGTGGGAGGAGCTCGGCCGCGAGCGCTACGGCGTCTCAGACCCTCGGCACCTGCGCTTCCGCTACGGCGTGCAGGTCAACTCGCTCGGTCTCACAGAGGCCCAGCCGGAGAACAACGTGCAGCGGATCGTGCTCGAGGCGCTCGCGGTCACGCTCGGCCGTGACGCGCGGGCGCGCGCGATCCAGTTGCCGGCGTGGAACGAGGCGCTCGGCCTACCGCGCCCGTGGGATCAGCAGTGGTCGCTTCGCATCCAGCAGATCCTGGCTTTCGAGACCGACATCCTCGAGTACCCGGACATCTTTGAGGGCTCCAAGGTGATGGAGGGCCTCGTCGGGGAGCTGCTCGAGGGTGCGCGCGGCGAGATGGCCGTAGTCGCCGAGCACGGCGGCGCCGTCGAGGCCGTCCCCTACATGAAGGCCGCGCTTGTCGACTCCCACCGCGAGCGGATCGGGCGCATCGAGCGCGGCGAGCAGATCGTCGTCGGGCAGAACCGCTACACCGAGTCTGAGGTCTCGCCCCTGACAGCTGATGCCGAGGGCGGCATCCTGGTCGTCGATCCCGCCCTGGAAGCGCAGCAGATCGAGGCCGTGCGCCAGTGGCGCTCCGAGCGCGACCAGGGGGCCGTCGACGCCGCGCTCGAGCGACTCGCCGAGGTGGCCCGCGATGAGGACCACGCCGAGAACCTGATGAGCGCCACGATCGAGGCTGCCCGCGCGGGAGCGACCACGGGCGAGTGGTCGCGAACGCTGCGCGAGGTGTTCGGCAGCTACCGCGCGCCGACCGGTGTGGGCGAGGCGGCCGCGGCCGCCGGTGGCGAGGAGCTCCAAGAGCTGCGCGATCAGGTCGCCCGTCTGCAGGAGACGCTCGGGCGCCGGCCGAAGATCCTCGTCGGCAAGCCGGGCCTCGACGGGCACTCAAACGGCGCCGAGCAGATCGCCGTGCGTGCGCGCGACGCGGGCATGGACGTGGTCTATGAAGGAATCCGCCTCACCCCTGCGCAGATCGCGGCCTCGGCGCTGCAGGAGGGCGTGCATGTGATCGGCCTGTCGATCCTCTCCGGCTCGCACCGCGAGCTGATCCCCGCCGTGATCGCGGCGCTGCGCGAGGCGGGCGTGCAGGCGCCGGTCGTCGTCGGCGGCATCATCCCCGAGCAGGACCTCGCGGCGATGCGCGAGGCGGGCGTGGCCGCCGTCTACACGCCAAAGGACTTCGACATCAACCGCATCATGCGCGACATCGTGGAGCTCGTGGGAGCAGGCGCCGAGGGATCGCTGCTCGCCGCAGGGGGCGCCTCCGCCAACGGCTCGGCGTGAGTGGCGCGCCGCTGGCCGGTTCGGGGATGCGAGCGCAGCGAGTGTCTCCCGGTTCGGCGGGCGGGGTCGGGGCCGAGATCGGCTCGCGCCTGCGCGCCCGCGACCTGACGGCCGCGCCGGCCGCGCTGAACCTGCTGGAGAGCACCGCCGCCGGCGACCGCGAGCAGGCCGCCGCGCTGCTGGGAGT
>JACDGG010000120.1 GCA_013815355.1 Solirubrobacterales bacterium | reverse complement strand
GCGCGAAGCGCCGCGCGCGCCGGAGCTCACGCTCGTGGGCATGGGCGGGGTTATGCCCGAGCTGCTCGCGGCCGCCGATGAGCTGAGCAGCGGTGGGATCGCCGTCGACGCCGTCTGCCTGACCTCGCCCGATCTGCTGTTCCGCGCGCTGCAGGCCCGCCAGGGCCTGGGCGAGGGCGATGCGCGCGTGATCGATGAGCTGTTCCCCGCCGCGCGCACCTCGCCGATCGTCAGCGTGCTCGACGGGCACCCGCACACGCTCTCCTTCCTCGCGGCGATCGCCGGGGCGCGCACCGCCTCGCTCGGGGTTCAGGACTTCGGCCAGTCAGGCGACGTCCAGGACCTCTACCGCCACTTCGGCATCGACGCCGAGACGATCATCGGCGCCGCGCTCGATCTGCGCTGAGCGGCGCGGGATCTGCCGTGAGCGGGGCGGGGATCTGCCGTGAGCGGCGCTCTCTATTCGGCCGAAGCGGCGACCTCACGCAGCGTGCCGTCCTCAGGGTTGAAGACGAAGCCGCTGATGTGCTCACGCGCGAGCAGCTCGCGGCTCGAGCGCAGGCGCGCGAGGCTGTGGCGCAGCGTGTCCTCGACGTCCTCGAAGGCGCCCAGGCGCCAGCTCGGCAGCACCCCGTCGGCCGCCAGCGCCTGTGCGAAGGCATCCTCGGAGGCGCCGTGCAGGCCGCAGCCGTCGTGCATCACGACGATGATCTCCTCGGTCCCGAGCAGCCGCTGGGAGGCGCTCAGCGAGCGCAGGACATCATCGGTCACGAGACCTCCGGCGTTGCGGATGATGTGCGCATCGCCGCGCTCGAGGCCGAGCATCGCGAACAGGTCGATGCGCGTATCCATGCAGCTCAGCACCGCGACCTTGCGGCGCGGGCGAGGGCTGAGACCAGGGGCGGCGAGCTCGCGCGGGCGGGTCCCCGCCACCGCGAGCATGTTCTCTGCGTTCGGCATGCTCGCGCGGGATCGTATGCGTTGCGCCCCTAGCTGCGGGCAATCACCGCGCGAGAGGCGACCGGGAGCGGCGCGCTAGGCAGCGACGGCTGTGGGCGCGGCGGCGGCTGCTTCGGCACCGTCGAGCACGCGCTCGAGCACGCGGTAGACGGCCGGGTGAACCGACATGCCGCAGTGGCTCGAGTCGACCTCGATGCGCTCGGCATGGGGATCGAGGCAGGCGCGCCAGTCGACGATCGCATCGCTGCGCGAGTAGATCGCGGCGACTTGGATGCTCGGCGCGAGCGGAGCTGCGAGCTGCTCGCGGAAATCCCCGCAGCACTCGCCTTCGTGGCAGGTGCTCGAGAACACGCCGGGCACTCCGAGGTCGCCGAGGCGCGCCATCCAGCGCACGGTGCGTAGCACCGACTCCGAGACCGCGAGGGACTGGCACACCGGCGAGCCGAGCGTGACGAGGCCACACACGCTGTCGGGGTCGCGCACGGCCAGGGCGCGCGCGAGCGCGCCGCCGCGGCTCTGGCCGATCAGCACGACGGGGCTGTCGCATTCCTCGGCAAGGTCCTGAAGGCGCATCTCCAGGCGCGAGACGATCCGCTCGGCGCAGTCGACGTTCGCGAGGATGCCGCTCATCGAAACGCGATGTCCGCGACGGCCCAGCCAGCGGCGCATCATCGCCAGCGAGTGATCGCCCGCCATGAAGCCCGGGATCAGCAGCACCGGCGGCGGCGCGGGGCGGCGCTTGGGCGGGTGCAGGGCGGTGCGCGCCAGCAGGCTGGCGAGCTCCCCGCTGTAGCGAAGCTCCCCCCACATCGGCGCCATGGTGCCGGCCGCAACGCTGTCCCCCATCTGCATAGTTGACATAGAGTACGCCTCGTGGAGCTTGCCGACAAGCACATCGTCGTGACCGGCGGCGCGGGAGGCATCGGGCGGGCGCTGCTGCGGCGCTTCGCCGCCGAGGGGGCAGGCGCGCTCGTGGTCGCCGACCGCGAGCTCGAGCCTGCCCGCAAGATCGCCGCCGAGATCGACGGGCTTGCCGTCGACCTCGATGCGGGCAGCGAGGACAGCGTGCGTGAGCTGATCGCCACCGCTACCGCCGCCAACGGGCCGATCGACATCTTCATCTCAAACGCAGGCGTGCCCGGCGCGATGGGCGGGCCCGAGGCCGACGAAGCCGCATGGGATGAAGCCTGGCGGGTCAACGTGATGGCGCACGTGTGGGCGGCGCGCGTGCTCGTCGGAGAGATGCAGGCCCGCGGCGAGGGCTACCTCATCAACACGGCCTCCGCGGCGGGGCTCTTGACGCAGGTCTCCTCGCTGATCTACAGCGTCACCAAGCACGCGGCCGTATCGCTGGCGGAGTGGATGGCGATCGAATACGCCGACGCTGGAGTGCGCGTGTCGTGCATCTGCCCGCAGGGCGTGCGCACGCCGATGCTCGACCTCGCGATGGAGGAGCCCGCCGGAGCGGCCGCGCTGACGGCAGGCGGGCTGATCGAACCGGAGGACGTCGCGGAGGCGGTCGTCGCCGGCATCCGCGACGAGCGCTTTCTGATCCTGCCCCACGAGAACGTCAAGGGCTTCATGGCGCTGAAGGGCGCCGATCCGGAGCGCTGGCTAAAGGGCATGCGCCGGCTCGTGCGCGAGGCGCGGGCGAGCGGATAGGCACCCGGCCAACCGTGCGCCTGTAGATAGATTAGGCGCCTATACTGTAGACTACCGCCAATGAGCACAACCATCAGGGTGAGCGAGCCCACTCGGGACCGCTTCGCGAAATTGGCTCAGGCAACCGGTCGTCCCATGAGTCAGTTGGTCGATGAGGCCGCCTATGCGCTGGAACGCCGCGTGTTCTTCGATCAGTTCTCATCCGGCTATGAGTCTCTACGCGACGACCGCGTCGCTTGGGCCGAAATCGAGGCCGAGCGCGCCGTAGAGAGCGGTGCGCTGCGCGATAGCTCGGCGTGAGCCCTCGGCGGGGTGAGGTATGGCTGGTCGACTTCGGCGATCCGGTTGGGCGCGAGCAGGCAGGCAGACGGCCCGCGCTCCTCGTCTCATCTGATTTGTTGAACGACGGGCGCGCTGGCATCGTGGTGGTCGTCCCGATCACCACCGCACATCGCGGCCTGCCGTCTCACGTCGAGATCGATCGCGACGGTTCAGCCCTCGATGACGTTAGCTACGCAAAGTGCGAGGACGTGAAGTCGATCTCAGAGCAGCGACTGGTTGGACGACTCGGCGCCGTGAACGACGAAGCGATGTTCCAGACCGCTCGCGCGCTGCGCTTTCTCTTGGACCTCTGACTAGCTCAGCGGTGTCGGAGCAGCCCTCTCGCTGTAGCGCTCGAGCGTGTGCGCGTCGTGCGAGCAGATCAGCTCGACCTGATCGCCGTGGCGCTCGGCGAGCTCGCGTAGGCGCTCGCGGTTCTCGCGGCGCGCTGCGCCGTCGACCTGGTCGAGCGTCCCGAACACGCTCACCCCCGGCGGGCAGTATGCGGGCGTCTGAACCTCGCCGCGGTGGAAGTAGGCATCGCCGCAGTGAAGAAGCCAGCTGTCACCCTGGCGTATCGCCACGCCGGTGTGTCCGCGCGTGTGGCCGGGGAGCGGGACCAGCAGGATCTCATCGTCGCTGTCGGGCAGCGCGCGCACGCTCTCAAAGCCCATCCAGGTTTCGCCTTCGGGCGCGTGTTGCACCCAGCGCGGCCCGTGCGCCCAGTGCGCCGCGACGTAGCGCATGCGCTCGCGCAGGCTCGGATGCAGCGCCGCCGCGAGCTCGGGGCCCAGCAGGTGCACCTCCGCCTGAGGAAAGTCCGGCAGCCCGCCGGCGTGGTCGAGGTCGAGGTGCGTCGTGACAATGTGACGCACGTCTGCGGGCTCGAATCCGAGCGCGCGGAGCTGCACGATCGCCGTCTCATCGGAGAGGAGCTGCGGGCGGGTCAGCGCGTTGAACACGACCCCGAGCTGGCGCCCTCGGCGCACGTCATCCAGACCGAAACCGGTGTCGATCAGCACGAGCCCCTCGGCCCCCTCGATCAGCAGGCAGTGACAGACCAGCTTCGCACTCGCCAGCAGGCCACCCTCGCCTGTGAGCAGACGCGCGCCGTGCGGACACATCGTGCCGCAGTTGAGGTGATGGATCGCGCGCGGTGAGGCGTTCACGCGAGGAGCTGTGGCGTCGAGCCCTGAGCGCTCGTCGCAGGCGAGGACAGAGCCTGCCCGTGGGCGATCAGCTCTGCGGCGCGCTCGGCGATCGCGATCGTGGGAGCGTTGGTGTTGCCGCGCGGCACGACCGGCATCACCGAGGCGTCGATGACGCGCAGGCCCTCGAGACCGCTGACGCGCAGCTGCGAATCCACGACGGCGTCTGCGTCCTCGCCCATGCGACACGTGCCGACGGGGTGATAGATCGCGAACGTCGTGCGTGCCACGTGCGCGCGCAGCGCCTGCTCGTCGCGGCCCGCGGGCGTGTTGAACTGCTCGGCGCAATAGGGGCGCATCGCCGGCTGCCCGCAGATCTCGAGCGCCAGCTCGAGGCCCGCCTGCATCCTCTGCATGTCCTCGCCGGCGGTGTAGAAGGCGTTGTGGATCACCGGCTTGGCCGAGGGATCGTTGGAGGCGAGGCGCACCGAGCCGCGGCTCTCGGGTGTGAGCAAGCAGGGCGAGACCCACACGCCGTGAGCGTCGGGGTCGCGCATGCCCTCATCGACGATCTGGAGGGGCGCCACGTGGAACTGGATGTCCGGCGCGGGCGCATCCGCGGCGACGCGCGCGAAGCCACCGGCCTCGGCGAGGTTCGACGCGAACGGCCCGGTCTGCGTCGCCTGGAACTGCTCGAGCGCCGCCGGGTCGAGCGCCAGCAGCAGGCTCTGCTCCTCCGGCGTCGTCCACACGAGCTGCGTGGCGGGGTGATCGGAGAGGTTCTCACCGACCGTCGGGCGGTCGAGCAGGACCTCGACTTCGCGCATCGTCAAGTGCTCGGCCGGGCCGATGCCCGAGAGCATCAACAGCTGCGGTGAGTTGTAGGAGCCGCCGCAGAGGATCACCTCGCGTTCGGCGCGGAGCTCCTGGGGTTGGCCCAGCTGGCTGGCCTGCACGCCGACCGCGCGCGTCCCCTCGAACAGCACGCGCTGGACGTGCATGTAGGGCATGACAGTGAGGTTCGCCCGTCCCATCGCCGGGTGCAGATAGGCGACCGCGGCGCTCGCGCGCATGCCGCCACGCTGGGTCACCTGATACATCCCGACGCCGTCCTGCTCGGGCCCGTTGAAGTCCGCGTTGCGCGGCAGGCCGGCCTCCACGCCCGCCTCGACGAAGGCGTGGGAGATGAGGTTGCCCGAGCGCTCCTCGCTGACCGCGAGCGGCCCGCCGGCGCCGTGGCACTCAGAGGCGCCGCGCTCGTTGTCCTCGGCCTTCATGAAGTAGGGCAGCAGATCGGCCCACGACCAGCCGGGGACTCCCCAGCCGTCGTAGTCGCGCGGGTTGCCGCGGATGTAGACCATCGCGTTGATCGAGGAGGAGCCGCCCAGCACCTTTCCGCGTGGCAGAGGGATACGCCTGCCCGAGCACTCCTGCTCGGGTGCGGAGTGGAAGTCCCAGTCGACCTCGGTGCCCCCGAGCTTCAGGTAGCCGAGCGGCACGTGGATGTTCTCGTTGACATCCGGAGGTCCCGCCTCCAGCAGCAGCACCTGAACATCGGGGTCCTCGCTGAGACGCGCGGCGAGCACGCAGCCCGCCGAGCCGGCCCCCACAATCACGTAGTCATACATGTCCCTTGCTCCCTTGCCTCGCAGCTTGCCGGACCCGCGATCCGCCGGTCTGACCCAAGGCGTTGACGCCGCCTCAGAGCATGTCACTTTCCCGCCGGCGGGGAGGCATGCGCGACCCTCCCCATCCCTGCCGGTAGGGTTGCGTGGATGATCCTCGTCACCGGCCGCGTCCACGTCCCCGCCGAGCACCACGAGCGCTTCGTCGAGGTCGCGACGGAGATGTGCCGCAACTCCCGCGCGGAGGAGGGCTGCGGCGGCTACCGCGTCTACGCCGACCTGGAGCAGCCCGAGCGCTACGTGTTCGTGGAGGAATGGGCCGACGACGACGCGCTGCAGCGCCACTTCGGCCAGGCTCACACCGCCGCCTTCATGAGCTCGCTCCGCGGGTTGCTCGGCGGCCCTGCGGACGTGCTGTTTCACACCACCGCATCCTCGCGACGCCTTGATCCGGCGCGCGGGCTCGTGCCCGTCGAGTAGCGCCGAAGCGCCCGGCTACTCCGAGTCGCTCAGGGCCACAGCGCCGAGCGCGACGGCTGAGAGTGCGGTCACGGTCACGAGCACGCTCGTGAGCTTCGGCAGATATCCGCCGCGTCCGCCCGCATAGCCGGCGAGCACGTCCGCGACGTCACAGGCCAGGCCGGCGGTGAGCCACTGGCGCTGCACGTCGCCCTCGCTCGAGACCACGCCCCAGGCCAGTGCGACGTCGCGCGCACCGAACAGCCGGGCCAGATAGGGCGACTGCGGGTTGGCGGTGGCGTCGAGGCCGAACAGCTTGCCGGCGACCCTCGGGGTCGACCACGACGCCACGCCGACCGCCACCCGCAGGCCTGCCAGCGCGCTGATTGCGCTCTTGCGATCCATGCACGCGACTTTACTGCAGAGGCCGCATGATGTGGTGCTCAGGCCTTCGCTTCGAGCACGAGGTGAAACGGCGTCTCGGTCGCCCGGCGCAGATGTCCGAAGCCGCCCGCGGTGATGACCTCGCGCAGGCGCGCCTCGCCCGCCTGCGCGCCCAGCGCGAGGCCGACCTCCTGGTCGCGCGAGGCCGGCGTGCAGACCATCGTCGAGGCCGAGTAGAAGACCCGCCCGACCGGGTTGAGGTTGTCCTCGAGGCGGTCGTTTGCGAACGGCTCGACGATCAGCCAGGTACCGCCGGGCGCGAGCGATTCCAGCACGTGCGCAGCGGCGCCGACCGGGTCGCCCATGTCGTGCAGACAGTCGAACATCGCCACGAGGTCGTAGTCGGAGCCCGGGTAGTCCTTGGCCTTTGCAACCTCGAAGCCGACGCGCTCACCGACACCGGCGCGCTGCGCCGCCGCGCGGGCCGCGTGGATCGAGTCCTCGTGGTAGTCGAAGCCCAAGAAGCGGCTGTTCGGATAGGCGGCCGCGAGGATCAGCGTCGATGCTCCGTGCCCGCAGCCGACGTCGGCGACCAGCGCGCCGTCGCTGAGGCGCTCGTGCACGCCGTCGAGCGCAGGTATCCACTCGGAGAGGAGGTTGGCGATGTAACCGGGCCGGAAGAAGCGCTCTGTCCCGCAGAACAGGTCCTCGTGGTGCTCGTGCCAGCCGACGCCCGCGCCGCTGCGAAAGGCCTCGGCGATCTTCGGCTCGTCCTTGATCAGCGCGGCGGCGAGCTGGAAGGCGCCGGGGATGAAGGCCGGGCTGTCCTCGTGGGCGAGCGCCATCGCCTGCTCGGGCGGAAGGTGAAAGCTCTCGCCGGCGGGGTCGTAGGCGACGTATCCGCTCGCCGCCTGGCTGCAGAGCCACTCGCGCACGTAGCGCTCGTCGGTGCCTGTGCGCTGCGCGAGCTCGGCGGGGGTGAGCGGCTCGCCGTCGGCCATCGCCTTGTACAGCCCGAGCCGATCGCCGGTGAGGACGGTCGCGACGCTGAGCGCCGCGCCGAGGTCGCCCACGAACTGGCCCATGAAGGCGTCGAGCTTTGCCTGATCGATCTGAGTAGCAGCCATTGCTGCTCCTTTCCCTGAGGTTCTACGGTCGTAAGGGAGCCTCGCGGGCGGCGCGTCAGCCGCCCGTCAATCGATCGTCAATGCCTTGTTGAGATCAGGCTTCGCCGGCCAGCGCGACCAGGCTGCTCAGCGAGGCCCGGATCGTCTCTCTCTGTGACGCCAGGCGCGCCGCCTCGCTCTCGGGTATCTCCACCTCGACGAGGATGCGTGTCGAGACGCCTCCGGCGAGCGCCTCCAGACGCCACTCGAAGCGCAGGTCGTTGACCAGGCAGGAGACCGTGACGGTCTGCCCGTCGCCACCTGTGTCGAGCACCTGCGCCATCGGGAAGTCGGGGTAGCCCTCCGGGTACATCGTGTAACTGCCCTCCTCGCCCAGCTCGACGGTCGCGATCCCAGCCCACCAGTCGGGAAAGCGCGCCGGGTCGTAGAGGAGCTTCCACACCTCCTCGGGCGGAGCCTCGGCTTCGGCGCTGTCATGAAATGAGGGCATGCGGGGCTCCCAGCTCGTCGGTTTGCAAGGCGTGAAGCTCTGCGGTGACGCGCTGGAGCTCGCGCTCGGGCTCCACGAGCCCGACGACGGGGCGCCCGAGATCGGCGAGCACCGCTGCCATCCGCTCACCGCGCGATACGCGCGAGACCTGCCGGCGCCAGCCCTCGAGCGACTCCTGCAGTCGCCTGATCGCAAGCGTGCGCTCACCGGCCCGGGCGGCGATCAGGCCCTGTACGCGGGCGAGCCGCGGCACGAGCGTCTCCGGCCAGTCGCTTGGACGCAGCGGCTCGAGCGCGGTCGCGCGCACCTCGCCCGCCGCCTCCTCAAGCGCATCGGTGCGCGCGAGCGCCTCGGCACGAGCCAGGCGCGTCAGCGGGCGGCTGATCGGCGCGCCCTCGATGAGCGCCTCACCCAGCAGGCGCGCGGCAAGCGGATACTCCCCGTCGGCGAGCGCCACGAGCCCGCGGTCGTGCGCGGCCATCGCGATCAGCTGCGGCTCGCCGA